>JBIHZW010000004.1:0-35634 GCA_044240245.1 Pseudomonas sp.
ATCCGCGCCATGGTGCTGGTCGCCGCCCCGGAAGGGATCAAAGTGGTCAACGACGCGCACCCGGATGTGCTGATCTTCACCGCGTCCATCGACGAGCGCCTGAACGAGCACGGCTACATCATTCCCGGCCTCGGTGATGCCGGCGACAAGATCTTCGGCACCAAGCAAAAGGACGCGTAAGCATGCAGGACGAATACAACGACCCACTCTGGCGCCAGGGCATTTCCGGCGCACAGATGCTGTTTGTGGCCTTCGGCGCCCTGGTGCTGATGCCGCTGATCACCGGCATGGACCCCAACGTCGCACTGTTCACCGCCGGTATCGGCACCCTGCTGTTCCAACTGGTAACCGGGCGCCAGGTACCGGTATTCCTGGCATCCAGCTTTGCCTTTATCGCGCCGATTCTCGCCGCAAAGGGTGAGTTCGGCCTGCCGGCCGTGCTCGGCGGCATCGTCGCCTCGGGCCTGGTGTATATCCTGCTCAGCGCCGTGGTGCGGGTTAAAGGGGCGGACTTTATCGACCGCCTGCTGCCGCCAGTGGTGATTGCCCCGGTGATCATTTCCATCGGCCTGGCGCTGTCGCCAGTGGCGGTGAACATGGCCATGGGCAAGGCCGGTGATGGCAGCGCGCAGCTGGTGCCGTATGAAACCGCCATGTTGATTTCGATGTCAGCGCTGATCACCACCGTACTGGTTGCCGCCATGGGCCGTGGCCTGCTGCGCCTGGTGCCAATCCTCGCGGGGATCATCGTCGGCTGCATCGTCGCGGCGTTCTGCGGGGTGATCGACACCAGCAATGTCGCGGCCGCACCTTGGCTGGCGATTCCGGCGTTCGTGACGCCTGAGCTGCATTGGGGCGCGATTCTCTACATCGTTCCGGTTGCCTTGGCGCCGGCAATCGAGCATATCGGCGGCGTGGTGGCGATCGGCAGCGTGACCGGTAAGAACTTTATCAAGAAGCCCGGCCTACACCGCACCCTGCTCGGCGACGGCCTGGCCACCTCGGCCGCCGGCCTGTTCGGCGGCCCACCGAACACCACCTATGCAGAAGTTACTGGCGCGGTAATGCTGACCAAGAACTACAACCCGAAGATCATGACCTGGGCGGCCTGCTTCGCCATCGGCCTGGCCTTTGTCGGCAAGTTCGGCACCGCGCTGCAGAGCATTCCGGTACCGGTGATGGGCGGCATTCTCTGCCTGCTGTTCGGCTCCATCGCAGTGGTGGGCCTGAATACCCTGATCCGCCATCAGGTCGACCTGTCCGAGGCGCGCAACCTGATCATCGTTTCGGTGACTCTGGTTTTCGGCATCGGCGGCATGGTGATTGGCAACAGCGACTTCGCCCTCTCCGGCATTTCCCTGTGCGCCATCTGCGCCCTAGTACTCAACCTGGTGCTGCCGGGTGGCCAAGGCTGGCGCAGCAAGACCGTGCTGGAAGAGCCGGACCTGTAAACCGCGCCCACGAAAAAGCCCCGTATCTGCGGGGCTTTTTTATGCCATATGGCATGACTTAAGCGGGGTTGGCCGACCACCCCTGCAACCGCACCACACTCTCACGATACGGTTTGAGGCTCATGCTCAGCAGCACGATGGAGCTGAAAACCGCCAGCGAGGTAACAATCAGCAGCGAATAACGCAGCGCCATGTCATCGGCAAACACGTAGTCAGTCACCAGCGCCACCGCCGTCGGGCCGATGCCCAGGCCGATCAGAGTGATCACGAACAGATAGATAGCCGACGCCTGGCCGCGCATCGAGTTGGGCATGATTTCCTGAATCGCCGCCGGTGCGACGCCAAACGGCATGCTCAGGAAAAACACCGCCGGCGCAGTGAGGACTGCCGCCCACAGCGCAGTTTCCATCAGCGGGAAGGCCAGCACAAAAGGCACCGCACCAATGGCCGCATACAGGCCGACGCGCATATTGGCGTCACTGCTGCCGCGTTTGGCCATCCAGTCGGCCAAACGCCCGCCGAAGACGATACCCAGGCAACCGAACACCGCAACAATGCTGCCGTAGATAATGCCGACCTGGCTGGCGTCCCAGCCGTAGGTGCGGATAAAGAAGGTCGGAATCCAGGCCGCGCTGCCATAACCGGCAAACGCCAGACCGGCAAAGCCGAAGTTATGGCACAGCACGGTGCGGCGATTGGCGCGGATATAACGCCCAACATCCGCCAGCGGCACCGCTATACCGGCGCCTACACCGCGCCGCGCAGGCTCCTTGACCGCCAGCATCAGCAAGGTAAACAGTACCCCGGCCGCGCCGAGAATCAGGAAAATCAACTGCCACGGCCGCACTTCACCGAGCACCGGCAGCACCACATCACCCTGGGCCGAAGCGAACTGAATCACCAAACCGCCAAGCAGAAAGGCCAGACCGGAACCGAGGTAAACCCCCATGGAATACACGCTGATCGCGGTAGCACGGCGCTCGGGCGGGAAGCTGTCGGCAATCAGCGAATAGGCCGCAGGCGACAGCGCCGCCTCGCCCACGCCAACGCCGATGCGGCAGATCAGAAATTGCCAATACAGCTTGGCCATGCCACACGCTGCGGTGGCCGCACTCCAGAACAGCACGCCGATGGCGATCAGCCCACGGCGGCTCTTGGTATCGGCCAGCCGGCCCAGGGGAATGCCGCAGACGGTATAGAACAGCGCAAAGGACAAGCCCATCAGCAGGCTCATCTGCGTGTCACTGATCATCAGGTCACGGCGGATCGGGCCGACCAGCAGATTGAGAATCTGCCGATCGATAAACGACAGCACGTACGCCACCATCAGGATGGCGACAGTTACCCAGGCTCGGGTAGCAGAGGGATAGCCGTTATTGTTGTTGGGCACTGGCAGTCTCCTCGGCACCGTTGGTGCGGTGCACGACGGTTGAAAGAACTGCCAGCTTAGGCCGATATACAGAGCGATGAGTATCGCCCTTAGGTGTTATCAGTGAGGCGAATGCGCGGCATCCCTTCGAGCGAATGACAGCCGCGCCGTATTCGGTTAGCGGGCCGTTGAAAGCGTAGGCGAGGCAGGCAAGACAAGGCAAAAACGGCCGAAAAAGCGGAGTTTACGTGGTGTAAATGAGCATTTTGAGGCCGTTTTTAACGCAGTATTGCCAACGCAGGTAGCTTTCAAAGGTCTGCTAGAGCATCAGCGGAGCACGCTCGCTGAGGGTCTTCAGCGCCGCAACCCAGCTTGGATGATCATTCAGACACGGCACCAGCTGCAGGCTCTCGCCGCCGGCTTCGACAAACTGCTCGCGGCCACGGTCGCCGATTTCTTCCAGGGTTTCGATGCAGTCGGCGACAAAGGCCGGGCACATCACCAGCAACTTCTTCACGCCCTGCTTGGCCAGCTCGTCGAGACGCGCCTCGGTGTAGGGCTCGATCCACTTGGCGCGGCCCAACCGCGACTGGAACGACACTGACCATTGCTCAGGCTTAAGCCCCATGCGCTGGGCAAACAGCTCGGCGCTGCGCAGGCACTGGGCGCGGTAACAGGTAGCGAGCACTTCGGGCGCGGCCGTGCGGCAACAATCGGCGCCTTTCAGGCAGTGATTGCTGGGGTCAAGTTTGTGCAGATGCCGTTCCGGCAGCCCGTGGAAGCTCAGCAGCAGATGGTCGAAATCCTGCTCCAGATACGGCTTGGCGCTGTCGACCAGAGCATCCAGGTATTCCGGTTGGTCGTAGAACGGCGGCAGGATGGAAAAGCGCATTGGCAGTTGTTGCTCACGCACCACCCGCCGCGCCTCTTCGATCACCGTGGTGGTGGTGCTGTCGGCAAATTGCGGGTACAGCGGCGCCAGGGTGACCTGTTTGATGCCCTGGGCGGCCAGGCGGGTCAGCACGGTTTGCAGCGACGGCTCGCCATAGCGCATGGCCAACTCCACCGGGCCGTGGGTCCAGGATGCTTTCATCGCCTGATGCAGACGCTTACTCAGCACCACCAGCGGCGAGCCTTCGTCCCACCAGATCGAGGCATAAGCATGCGCCGAGGCCGCCGGGCGCTTGATCAGAATCAGCGAAACCAGCAGACGCCGCAGCGGCCAGGGTAGATCGACAACATAGGGGTCCATCAGAAACTGGTTGAGGTAACGGCGCACATCGGCCACGTCAGTGGAAGCCGGCGAGCCCAGATTTACCAACAGCAAGGCGTGATCGGTCATGCAAAATCCTAGTCAGGTTGGCCCAGCAAGTCCGCCAGAGCCACATCCAAATGAGTAAAACGAAAACTGAAGCCAGCCTCCTGCAAGCGCGTCGGCATCGCGCGCTGGCCACCGAGCAGCAGCACCGACAGCTCACCCAGCAACACACGCAGGACAAAGGTCGGGGCCGGCATCAAGGCCGGCCGATGCAGCTCGCGGCCCAAGGCCTGACTGAAGGCGCGGTTACGCTCAGGCGTCGGTGCGCAGGCATTATAAGGACCGCTGGCCTGCTCCTGCTGCAGGAGAAAATCAATCAGGGCGATTTGATCGCTGAGATGGATCCACGGCATCCACTGCCGACCATTGCCCAGCGGGCCGCCCAACCCGAGCTTGAACGGCAGCAGCAGACGCTTGAGCAGCCCGCCGTCACTTGCCAGCACCAGCCCGGTGCGCAGCAGCACCACACGGATACCCAAATCCTCGGCGCGCTGGGCAGTTTCTTCCCAGGCGCCACACAGCTGCGCGGCGAAATCCTCACTCACCGGCGGCGAATCCTCATGCAACTCGCGCTCGCCGCCATCGCCGTACCAACCCACTGCCGAACCGGATAACAACACCTGCGGCTTGTGCGCGCGACTCTCCAGCCAGGCCAGCAGTTGCTCGGTCAGGCCAATGCGGCTGGCCCAAAGCAGCGCCTTGCGATTGCGCGTCCAGGGCCGGTCGGCAATCGGCGCGCCGGCCAGATTGACCACAGCATCCAGCGGTTCTTCGCCCAGCTCATCGAGCCGGCCAATACCGCGCACCGAGTCGCCACACAGGGCCGCGACCTGCTCGGGCCTGCGGCTCCACACCGTCAGCTGATGGCCTTGTTGCAGCCAGTGGCGGCATAACGCCCGCCCGATCAAGCCGGTACCGCCAGTCAGAAGTATGTGCATCACAGTGCCCTCGCATGACCTTTGCATAATTCACAACTGCCGACTGATTTATGCCTGTTTGTGGCTTCAATCCGGCTGCAGGTTGTCTTAACTATAGGAAGGCAGGATCGACTCCGGCATAGCTTATACACAAAAACCATATTGTATAGCTTTTGTCTAAAGCGTAGCCTATCGCTTGAAAACACGAGGTAGACCATGACCGCTCTACACCCCATCGCCATCATCGGCACCGGCATCGCCGGGCTGTCTGCCGCTCAGGCGCTGCATGCCGCCGGACATCCGGTGCAACTGTTCGACAAGAGCCGCGGCAGTGGCGGCCGCATGGCCAGCAAGCGCAGCGATGCCGGCGCGCTGGACCTTGGCGCGCAGTACTTCACCGCCCGCGACCGCCGCTTTGTCGAGGTAGTGCAGCAGTGGCAAGCCCGTGGCTGGGTCGCCGAATGGACCCCCAGCCTCTACAACTTCAATAACGGCCAGCTCAGTGCCTCGCCGGATGAACAGGTGCGCTGGGTCGGCAGCCCGCGCATGAGTGCGATCACCCGCGCCATGCTCGGCGCATTACCGGTAACTTTCTCCTGCCGCATCACCGAAGTGTTTCGCGGCGAGCAGCACTGGCACCTGCAGGATGCCGAAGGCAACAACCACGGCCCGTTCAGCCATGTGATCGTCGCCACCCCGGCACCACAGGCCACCACGTTACTGTCCAGCGCACCGAAACTCGCCGGCGCCGCCGCTAGCGTGGCCATGGAAGCAACCTGGGCGGTGGCCCTGGCCTTTGCCAACCCGCTGGATACCCGTGTTGAAGGCTGCTTTGTACAGGACAGCCCGCTCGACTGGCTGGCGCGCAACCGCAGCAAACCCGGCCGCGACACCAGCCTCGACACCTGGGTGCTGCATGCCACCAGTCAGTGGACCAAGCAGCACCTGGACATGCCCAAGGAAGCGGTGATCGAACACCTGCTCGGCGCCTTCGCCGAACTGATCGGCTGCGCCGTACCCGCCCCTGCCTTCAGCCTGGCGCACCGCTGGCTGTATGCCCGTCCGGCCAGCGCACACCAGTGGGGCGTACTGGCCGATGCCGATCTGGGCATCTATGCCTGCGGCGACTGGTGCCTGTCCGGCCGGGTAGAAGGCGCCTGGCTGAGCGGCCAGGAAGCAGCGCGGCGCTTGCTCGAACACCTGCAATGAAGGCTCAGGCCAGGCATCGGCTTAATCCGCGCAAGCTGCTGCTGTCGAAATGGACAGCAGCGCAGCCGCAGAATCGTGAGAAACATTTTCTCGTCACCGAGCTGTTCAGCGACGAAGACGGCACCGTGCTGCAGATCGAATTGCAGGCCGTGCTCAACCAGCGTTGCCAGCGCCTGGACTGGCGCGAACTGGAAAACCCCGAGCACTGGCGTATGGGCTGGAAGTAACAGGCTTACACACAAAACCCTACAGTAGTTGTACAAAGATATTGACTTGTACAATTACAAACCTATGATGAACTCAAGTTGTACATCCATCAGGATCTGTACAAGTCGTCATCAGAGGTTGCCCATGAGCCCATCAGAAACCGCCACCGGCAAACCCAAACTGGGCATCAGCGCTTGTCTGCTGGGTTCCGAAGTTCGCTACAACGGCGGCCACAAGGAATCGCGCCTGTGCAGCCGCACCCTCAGCGAATATTTCGACTTCGCCCCGCTCTGCCCGGAAGTGGCCATCGGCATGGGCATCCCGCGTGAACCGATCCGCCTGATTGGCGACCCGCTAGCGCCGCGCGCCGTGGGCACGGTCAGGCGCGAGGTGGATGTCACCGAGCCCTTGGCCGCCTATGGCGAGCGCATGGCCGGTGAGCTGACGGATATCTGCGGCTACATCTTTATGCAGCAGTCGCCGTCCTGCGGCCTGCATCGGGTCAAGGTCTATCAGGACAATGGCCGCCCTAGCGAGCCTGGCCGTGGCATCTTTGCCCAAGCCTTCTGCGCCCGCCATCCCAATCTGCCGGTGGAAGAAGACGGCCGCCTCAACGATCCGATCCTGCGCGAAAACTTTATCACCCGCGTATTCGCCTACTCCGAGTGGCAACAGCTGTTACGTGATGGCCTGACGCGCAAGCGCCTGATCGACTTCCACTCGCGCTACAAATACCTGCTGATGGCCACCAACCCCATGCAGTACAAACTGCTCGGGCGCATGCTCGGCAACCTTGGCCAGCACGACATCAATGAGCTGGCGCCGCGCTATTTCAGCGAGCTGATGAGCGCACTGAAAAGCTGCGCCACCCGCCGCACCCACAGCAACGTGCTGCAGCACCTCAGTGGCTACCTCAAGCAATCACTGAGCAGCGACGAGAAGCAGGAAATGCAGCAGCTGATCGGCCAGTACCGCCATGGCGTTGTGCCGCTGGTGGTGCCCATGACCCTGCTCAAGCATCACTTCCGCCGCCACCCGGACACCTACATCGCGCAGCAGGTTTACCTGCAACCGCACCCGGAAAACCTCAGCCTGCGTAACGCCCTATGAGCCTGGAGCCAATCAGCGCAGGCGCCGCCGACGACTACCAGGCGGCCATCGCCCAGGGTTTTATGCCGATCCGCGATGTGGCGCGCATTACTGGGGTCAACGCCGTCACCCTGCGCGCCTGGGAACGCCGTTATGGCCTGATCGTGCCGCACCGCACGCCCAAGGGTCATCGCCTGTATGCCGACGAGCATGTGCTGCGTATTCAGGCGATTCTCACCTGGCTCAACCGCGGCGTCTCGGTCAGCCAGGTCAAGGGGCTGCTGCGTTCCAATCAACCGGCGTTTGCCGAAGCTAGCTCGCAATGGGAAGCCCGGCGCCAGCAGCTGCAGGAAGCCATCTGCAACCTCAACGAGCGGCGCGTGGATGAGTGTTTCAACAGCGAGCTGGCGCTCTACCCGCCGCATACACTGTGCCAGCAACTGCTGCTGCCGCTGCTGAGTGATCTGGAGCTGCGCTGGCGCAACCAGTTCGGCGCACAGGCCGAGCGGGTGTTCTTCTATTCCTGGCTGCGCAGCAAGCTCGGTGCGCGCCTGTACCACAACAACCGCCAGTGCAACGGCGCCCCACTGCTGCTGATCAACGTCTCCGACCTGCCGATGGCCCCCGGCCTGTGGCTCACCGCCTGGCTGGCGAGCAGTGCCGGCTGCCCGGTGGAAGTCTTCGACTGGCCACTGCCACCGACCGAACTGGCCCTGGCGGTCGAGCATATTCAGCCGCGTGCGGTGCTGCTGTATTCCAGCCAGGCGCTGAACAGCACCCACCTGCAGCGCCTGCTCGGCGGTTATGACTGTCCCTGCCTGCTGGTCGGTCAGGTGGTGCAGATCCACGCCGAAGAATTAGTCGCCATCACCGCGCAGAACGCCGAACTGAGCCTGGCCGCCGACCCGCTGGCTGCGCTGCACAGCCTTACCGACCTTAACCTGCTGCACAGCTGACGGGATTGAACATGCTGCAATTGATCTGGTTTCGTACCGACCTGCGCGTGCAGGACAACAGCGCCCTAGCCGCCGCCATGAGCAGCGGCCCGACCGTGGCGCTGTACCTGCTCAGCCCCGGCCAGTGGTTGGTCCACGATGACGCGCCGAGTAAGGTCGACTTCTGGCTGCGCAACCTCAAAGAACTGGCCACTGAACTGGGCAAACTCAATGTGCCGCTGCTGGTACGTGAAGCCGATAACTGGAGCGCCGCGCCGCAGGTGATCAGCGAACTGTGCCAGCGGCTGCAGATCGGCACCGTGCAGGTCAACGAAGAGTACGGCGTGCATGAAAGCCGCCGCGATCAGGTCGTGGCGAAAACCCTTGATGGCTTGGGGGTGAATTTTCGCAGCCATCTGGATCAGTTGTTCTTCAAGCCCGGCAGTGTGCTGACCAAATCCGGCGGCTACTTCCAGGTCTATAGCCAGTTCCGCAAGGTCTGCTATCAGCGCCTGCACACCGCTTTGCCGGCGCTGATCGCCACACCTAAAGCGCAGGTGCCGCTGGCGATCCAAAGCGATGCCATTCCAGAACAAGCTGCAGGCTTCGCCCTCCCCTCTGCCGAACTGCGTGAGCTATGGCCAGCCGGTGAAGCCGAGGCGGCGCTGCGTCTGGCTGATTTTGCCGCGCAGCAGATCGACTTCTACCAGAGCGCCCGCGACTTTCCGGCCAAGCCCGGCACCAGCCAGCTATCCGCCTATCTGGCCGCCGGGGTAATTTCGCCACGCCAGTGCCTGCATGCGGCCTTGCAGGCCAACCAGGGCGAGTTCGACAGCGGCAATGTCGGAGTCATCACCTGGATCAACGAACTGCTTTGGCGTGAGTTCTACAAACATATTCTGGTCGGTTACCCGCGAGTCTCGATGCACCGCGCCTTCCGCGCGGAAACCGAGGCAGTAGCCTGGCGCAATGCGCCTGCCGAGCTGAAAGCCTGGCAAGAAGGCCGCACCGGTTTTCCAATCATCGACGCCGCTATGCGTCAGTTGCTGGCCACCGGCTGGATGCACAACCGCCTGCGCATGATCGTGGCGATGTTCCTGACCAAGAACCTGCTGATCGACTGGCGCGAAGGCGAGCGCTTCTTTATGCGCCACCTGATCGATGGCGACCTGGCGGCGAACAACGGCGGCTGGCAGTGGAGTTCGTCTACCGGCACCGATTCGGCGCCGTACTTCCGCATATTCAACCCGCTCAGCCAGTCGCAGAAATTCGACCCGGATGGCCGCTTTATCAGCCAGTGGCTGCCTGAATTGGTCGGTCTGAACAAAACCAATATCCATAACCCGGCGGCGATCGGCGGATTGTTTGGCATCGCCGATTACCCCGCGCCGATTGTCGACCTGAGCAAGAGTCGTACGCGTGCCCTGGCAGCGTTCAAGAGCCTGCCGCACTTTGCCGGCGAGGAGGTGCTGTGAGCGACTTTCTGCGCCAGTTCGCCCAGGATTTTGCCGGGCTGAACAAAGACAACCTCGACCGCCTGGGCCAGCTGTACAGCGACGATGCGCTGTTCTGCGACCCGCTGCATGAGGTGCGTGGGCTGGCCAATATGCAGCGCTACTTCGGCGAGATGTACGCCAACGTCAGCGAACTGCGCTTCGACTTCTACGGCTTTGATCAAGTGCGCGACGGTGAAGGCTACCTGCGCTGGACCATGAGTTATCGCCACCCGCGCCTGGCCGGCGGCCAGCTGATCCGCGTGGAAGGCTGCTCGCACCTGCTGTGGCACAGCAAGGTCTACCGCCACCGCGACTATTTCGACGCCGGCAGCCTGCTCTACGAGCACCTGCCCTTACTCGGCTCAGCAATTCGCTGGCTGAAACGGAGGTTGGCATGAACGCAAACGCACGGCGTATCTGGCTCACCGGCGCCAGCAGTGGCATCGGCGCCGCCCTGGCCGAACAGTTGCTCGAGCAAGGCCATCGTTTGGCCCTCAGCGCCCGCAGCATCGAGCCCTTGCAGGCACTGGCCAAACGTTACCCGTTGCAGGTGCTGGTGGTTGCCGGTGACCTCGCTGATGCTGGCCAAGTGCGCGGTATTGGCGAGCATATTGGCCAGGTCTGGGGCGCGCTGGATTGCGCAATTCTCAACGCCGGCACTTGCGAGTACGTCGAGGTCAGCGCCTTTGAGGCGGCGATGGTTGAGCGCGTGATGCGCGCCAATCTGCTCTCCGCAAGCTACTGCATCGAAGCCGCCCTGCCCTTGCTGCGCCTGGGCAACCGCCCGCATCTGGTCGGCGTCGGTAGCTCGGTGACCTTTATGCCGCTGCCGCGCGCCGAAGCCTACGGCGCCTCCAAGGCCGCCATGCGCTACCTGCTGGAAGCCCTGCGCATCGACCTGCACGCCGAAAACATTGCCGTCACCCTGGTCAGCCCCGGCTTTGTCGACACCCCGCTGACGCAGAAGAACGACTTCCCCATGCCCATGCGTTGGCCAGTGGCCAAAGCCGCCCGCTATATCGCCGAACGCCTGCACCAGCAGCCCTTTGAAATAAGCTTCCCCGGCCCCTTTATCGCCATGCTCAAGCTGCTCGGCCATCTGCCCAAGCGCTTGCAGGTGGCCATTGGCGCCCGTATGGCCCGCACTGAAGCCAAGACCAAGGACAACCCATGAAGATCGCCATTATCGGCAGCGGTATCGCCGGTTTGACCAGCGCCTACCTGCTCAACCGCAACCACGACATCACCGTGTTCGAGGCCGGTGACTGGATTGGCGGTCACACCCACACCGTGGACGTCCAGGTTGCTGGCCAAAGCTACGCCGTGGACACCGGCTTTATCGTGTTCAACGACTGGACCTACCCGAACTTTATTCGCCTGCTCAGCCAGCTCGGCGTCGGCTTCAAGGCCACCGAGATGAGCTTCTCGGTCAGTGATCCAGTGAGCGGCGTGGAATACAACGGGCACAACCTCAACAGCCTGTTCGCCCAGCGCCGTAACCTGCTCTCACCAAAGTTCTGGGGCATGGTGCGCGACATCCTGCGCTTTAACCGCGAGGCGCTGAATGACCTCAATCTGCAGCGCATCGCCAGCGACATGACCCTGGGTGATTACCTCACGGCCAACGGTTACAGCGAGCGCTTTATCCAGCATTACATCGTGCCGATGGGTGCGGCGATCTGGTCGATGTCACTGAACGACATGCTCGGTTTTCCGCTGCAGTTCTTTGTGCGCTTTTTCAAGAACCACGGCCTGCTGTCAGTCAGTGATCGGCCGCAGTGGTGCGTGGTCGAGGGCGGTTCCAGCAGCTATATCGCCCCGCTGACCGAGTCCTTCAAGCAGCATATCCGCCTCAACTGCGCGGTTAGCCGGGTCGAGCGGGATACCGACGGCGTAACCCTGCACAGCGCCGCCGGAACCGAACGCTTCGACAAGGTGATCTTCGCCTGCCACAGCGACCAGGCCTTGGCGTTGCTGGCCGAACCGACCCGGATCGAAAAGGAAATCCTCGGCGCGCTGCCCTATGCCGACAACGATGTGGTGCTGCACACCGACACCCGTCTGCTGCCAAAACGGCCACTGGCCTGGGCCAGCTGGAACTATCGCCTGGGCGGGACGGTGGATCAGCCAGCCGCCGTGACCTATGACATGAATATCCTGCAGGGTATTCAGAGCGACACCACCTTCTGCGTCAGCCTGAACCAGACCGCCGCCATCGACCCGAGCAAGATCCTCGCCCGCTACACCTACGCCCACCCGCAATACAGCCTGGCCGGCATGGCCGCGCAAGCGCGCTGGGAGGAGCTGCTCGGCGCCAACCACAGCTACTTCTGCGGCGCGTACTGGGCCAATGGCTTCCATGAAGATGGCGTGGTCAGTGCGCTGCGCGTGGCCCGTGAATTCGGTGAGGCACTGTAGTGAACAGCCCAACGGTAATGAACAGCGCCCTGTACAGCGGCTGGGTGCAGCACCGGCGTTTTGCGCCGCGCCTGCACAACTTCCGCTATCGCATGGGCCTGCTTTACCTAGACCTGAGCGAGCAGGATGCCGTGCTCGCGCTGTCGCCGCTGGCCGGCCGTGGCCGTTTCGCGCCCTTTGCCTTTCGCGAAAGCGATTACCTGCCGCAATTCACCGGCGCCGGCATCACGCTGATCGATGCCGTGCGCCAGCGCGTCAGCGAAGCGCTGGGCCGCACGCCGCTGGGGCATATCTGCCTGCTGACCCAGCCACGCAGCTGGGGTCTGGCCTTCAACCCGGCAAGCTTCTTTTACTGCCATGAGGCCGATGGCCAGCTGGCGGCGATTCTATGCGAGGTGAGCAATACACCTTGGCGTGAGCGCTACCACTACGTACTGCCGGCCGAGGGTACGGGTCATCAGCACTTCGCCGTGGCCAAGGCGTTTCACGTGTCGCCGTTTCTGCCGCGCGAGCTGGAATACCGCATGAGTTTCAGCCCGGTTGGCGAGCGCCTAGGGCTGCATATGGCCGATTGGAGCGGCGAGGAGAAAGTCTTCGATGCCAGCCTCAGCCTGCAACGCACTGAACTGAACCGCGCCAGCCTGCATCGTTATCTGCTCAGTTTTCCCTGGATGACTGGCAAGACCGTCGCCGCCATCTACTGGCAGGCCCTGCGCCTGCTGCTCAAACGTATACCCCTGTTCACCCATCGGGCCGCTGAAGGTGATTTCCGCGTCGCCCGCCCCGCATCAAAGGAAGTCCCCCATGAAAAGCTCTAGCCTGGCTTCTGCCAAACATGTTGTGCGCGCCGGCAGCGGCATCGGTGCCAGCCTGCTGCGTCGTGCGGTGCTGCGTCAGCTGAAACAGCTGCGTCATGGCCAGCTGGTGATCGTTGAAGGTGACGAACGCATGGAATTCGGCGATGCCCACTCCAGCCTCTGCGCCGAGATCCAGGTGCAGGATGGCGCGGTCTGGGGGCTGGTGGCGGGCAATGGTTCGATCGGTTCGGGCGAGGCCTATATCCACGGCTACTGGACCACCCCGGATCTGACCGCGGTGATCCGCGTATTTGTCAGCAATCTGGATGTGCTCGACGCCATGGAAAGCGGCCTGGCCCAACTTGGTCGCCCGCTGATCCAGGGCCTGCACTGGCTCAACCGTAATACCCGTGAAGGCTCGCGCAAGAACATCTCGGCGCATTACGACCTGGGTAACGAGCTGTTCGAGCAGTTCCTCGACCCGACCATGATGTACTCGGCGGCGATGTTCCAAAGCGCCGATGACAGCCTGGAACAAGCGCAACTGAACAAGCTCGAACGCATCTGCCAGAAGCTTGCCCTCAAGCCCAGCGACCACCTGCTGGAAATCGGCACGGGCTGGGGCAGCATGGCGATCTACGCCGCCACCCACTACGGCTGCAAAGTCACCACCACCACGCTGTCGCGTGAACAGTTCGCCTACACCCAGCAGCGCATTGCCGAACAGGGCCTGCAGGGCAAAATCACCCTGCTGCTGGAGGATTACCGCGACCTGGCCGGGCAATACGACAAGCTGGTATCGATCGAGATGATCGAAGCCGTCGGTCATCGCTTTCTGCCCACCTATTTCGAACAATGCGCCAGCCTGCTCAAGCCCGACGGCCTGATGCTGCTGCAGGCCATCACCATCCGCGACCAGCGCTATGAGCAGGCGAAAAACGCCGTGGACTTTATCCAGCGCTATATCTTCCCCGGCGGCGCGCTACCCTCGGTGAACAAGATGCTGGAAATCATCACAGCCAAGACCGATATGAACCTGCACCACATGGAAGATTTCGGCCTGCATTACGCCCGCACCCTGCGCATCTGGCACGACAACCTGCGCCACGCGCGGCACAAGCTGGAGCAGCAGGGCTACGACGATTACTTCTTCCGCCTGTGGGAGTTCTACCTGTGCTATTGCGAGGGCGGCTTTATCGAGCGCACCATCGGCACCGCGCAATTGCTGCTGGCCAAGCCTGCGGCACGTCCTGCTCCGCTACTGGGAAATCTCAATGCCTAAATTGATCGTCAACACCCTGCTGTTTCAGCTCGGCTGGTTCGCCTGCGTCTTCGGCGGCGACAGCCTGTGGCTGCTGATTGTCGCAGCGGTGGTGGCGGTACATCTGCTGTGGACCAGCAGTTGGGCGGCGGAAGGCAAGCTGCTGATCACGGTGTTTCTTGCTGGCAGCGCGCTGGACAGCTTTCTGCTCAACCTCGGCGTATTCGACTTCGGCGAGCCACGCACACTGATCCCGCTGTGGCTGGCCAGCCTGTGGCTGCTGATGGCGACCACGCTCAACCACTGCCTGGCCTGGACCGCACAACCCTGGTGGCGCGGCAGTTTGCTCGGCGCGATTGGCGCGCCGCTGTCCTATTACGGCGGCGCGCAGATTGCTGGCGTCGGCCTGCCCTACGGCACCTGGCAAAGCCTGCTGCTGATCGGCGCCATCTGGGCGCTGGTGATGCCCGTGCTGCACGGCTTCGCCAAGCTCTACCGCAGCCAGTACGAACAGGGCCTGCGCACACGCCAGTCGGCGTAACAAACAGGCTCAGCGCAGGGCTGCGCCAGCCACCCTACGTCGGCGGCAGACGCCGCAATAACACCGATGACGTACACTGCACGGCATGAGTCAGAACATCCCCCATACCCAACTCGCGGACGAACCCGCAGTCAGCTGCAGCAACTGCGCGGCCTGCTGCTGCCAGCTGGAAGTCATGCTGATCACCGACACTGGCGTGCCGCCGCGCTATATCGACACCGATGACTGGGGCGGCGAAGTGATGCTGCGCCTGGACGACGGCTGGTGCGCGGCGCTGGACCGCGACAGCATGCGCTGCACCATCTACGAGGTGCGCCCGCTGATCTGCCGCGAATTCGAAACCGCCTCCCCGGAATGCCTGGACGAGCGCAAGGGCATGAGCAGCATCTACCGCTAGCGGCCTTGCTGCTATAACGCCCGCACCATCTGCCAATCCAAACCAAAACGCGCCAGGTATTTACGCAGCCGATCCGCATCGTTTGGCTGGCTTTTGCCCTGGCGCGATTGGGCGAACAGCTGGCGGCCGGCATCGGACAGGCTGGCAGCCTCGCGACACAGCGCCACCACCCCCGGCAACTGCAGCTGGTCGAACAGGTCCAGCGCCTGCCAGCGCTCGCCCAGCAGCTGTTCCAGCTCCTGCTGATTATCCGTCCCGGACTGTTCTTTGCCGCTCCAGGCCCGCTGCAACCGCAGGATCTCCTCATCCACCTGGGCCTCGTCGATCCGCCCGCTGTCGGCCAGGGTGGCCATGCGTGTGACGGAGGCCGACAGCTCGCGGAAGTTGCCGCTCCAGGCCGCCTCGCGGCTGGCGGCGAAAGCCAGGTAACGCCGCCGTGCCTCCAGATTGAAGCGCACCTGGCGGCCCTGCTCGCGGGCATGGCGCTCCAGCTCGAACTCCAGGTTCGGTTCGATATCCTCGCGGCGCCCGGCCAGGCCCGGCAGCTCGAAGGTCCAGAGGTTGATGCGGGCGAACAGGTCCTCGCGAAACAGGCCCTGGCGCACCCGTTCACGCAAATCGCGGTGGGTGCCGGCGATCAGCAGAAAGTCGCTCTCCAGTTCCTTGTCGCTGCCCAGGGGGAAGAAGCGCTTCTCCTCGATGGCCTTGAGCAGCATGGCCTGCTCGTCCGGCCCCAGCTCGCCGATCTCGTCGAGAAACAACATGCCGCCATCGGCCGAGCGCAACAGCCCTTCGCGCGCCGCTTGCGCACCGGTGAACGCACCCTTGCTATGGCCGAACAGCGCGGACATGGCGCCATCGCCGCGCAGGGTGGCGCAGTTGACCTCGACGAAACGCCCCTGCAACAGATGCCGGGCGCGCTTGAGCTCATAGATGCGCCGGGCCAGAAACGACTTGCCCGAGCCCGTTGGCCCGACCAGCAGCATCGGCGCCCGCGAGCGCACCGCCACCCGTTCGATCTGCTCGATGCTGCGGTTGAACGCCGGGTTGCGCGTGGCGATACCGGATTTGAGGAACGCCAGGGTTTCCTGCTGCTCGCGGCGAAAGCGCGTGGCGATGCCGTCGTAGCGCGACAGGTCGAGGTCGATCAGGGTGCAGGTGCCGCTGTGGGTGGTTTCCTCCGCACGCCGCCCCGGTGAAGTCTGCGCCAGGCGCGCCGGCAGGTAGCGCGCCTCGGTCAGGAGGAACCAGCAGATCTGCGCGACGTGGGTGCCGGTGGTGATATGCACCAGGTAATCCTCGCGCTCGGTATCGAAGGCATAGCTGCTGACGAACTCGTGCAGCGCGCCGTAGACCTCCTGAAAATCCCAGGGGTCGCGCAAAGCCATGGCATGCAAGCGCACTTCGGTTTCCGGCGAGACCGCGCCGATATCGTCGCGTATGCGCCCGGCCAGGCCGGCGTCGCGAGGGCTGTGGATCAGCTCGAGGCGGTCAATCAGCAAATCCTGCTGCTGGCACAGACCGACGCTGGGCCGCCACTTGCTCCAGCGATTGACACCCTTGCCGACCCTATCCAGGGTGGCGCCGACAAAGCCGATGGCGACGGTTTTCTTAACTGACATACTTATACCAAAAGATAAATAGCGATAACCAAATATAGCAATTCAAATAAACGAGCCTGAACAGATTTTATCGACCGCTTAATAATAAAAATATTTTCCTTACAAATTAATGGCTTACAAAAAAATCCAGTCAGTCTGAATATTCTGGCACGCCCCTCGCAACATCCCTCTCGACCGCAGCGCCAGGCAGGCCAACGGGTCGGGAGTCATATCCCGCCGGTGCGGGGATCCACCTTCGGGTTCGGGTGCCCCGTATGCCGCCGCCGCAACGCTCGGTCACTGGCTCGGCAGCTCAGCTGGTAGAGCTCTCTTCTCTGGAAGAACGGTCGCGGGTTCGATTCCCGCTCGAAATATGCCCTCTCACGGCAGCTACACCGCAGCACCGCAGTACCCGTTGGCGTGGCAGAGACGTTTCGCTGCCGCCGCCGATCCGCCTGGTCCCGCGCTTGAGCGGCGGGCAGAGTCAGCGTCGGGCCAAGGCAGGCCGCACGACCAGGACGGTCGCGACGCACGCTCACCCCGCCGCCCCAGTACGGACGCCCGACGGATCGGCGAACGCCGACACCTATTACCAAGAAGAAAAGAGAAAAAGGAATTAACGATGAACATGCTCAAACGCTTTGTGGTGAAAAAGAACGAACGCGCCCTGCTGTACGCCGAAGGCGATTTCCAGGCCATCCTGGAGCCCGGCCTGTACCGCCGCCTCGATCCGCGCAACCGCCTGAGCGTTGAAGTATTCAGCCTGAACTGCCCGCGCTTCGAACACCGCCTGGCCGGTTACCTGCGTAAAGAGCAGCCGGCATTGGTCGAGCGTTGCTTCGAGCGTTTCGATACCGCCGAGCACGAGGCAGGTCTGCGCTATGAAGACGGCATGCTGGTGGAAATATTGCCGCCCGGCAGCCGTCACCTGTACTGGAAGGGCCAGAACGAACAGCGCCTGGAGCGCATCGATCTGAGCCAGGAGTACCGTTTGGACGCTGCATTGGTCGCCCTGCTCACCCAACCCGGCCTGCGTAGCCAAGCCCTGCTGGGCCTGGACGCGGTGTTGCTGGCCCAGGTGCCGGCGTTTCAGGTTGGCGTGCTTAAGGTTAACGGCGAGGTGATCGAACTGTTGCCAGCCGGCCACTACGGCTTCTGGCGTTTCAACCGGCAGATCAACGTCGAGTTGGTGGATATACGGATTCAGGCACTGGAGGTCAGCGGCCAGGAAATCCTCACCCGCGACAAGATCAGCCTGCGCCTGAACCTGGCAGCCAACTGGCACTACAGCGACGTGTTGCTGGCCCATTCGCGCCTGGCCAAACCCCAGGAGCACCTGTACCGCGAGCTGCAATTCGGCCTGCGCGCAGCGGTGGGTACCCGCACCCTGGACGAGCTGCTGGAGAACAAGCAGTTGATCGACGAGGCGGTAAGCAGCTATCTCACCGCCAAACTGCCGGGTTGCGGCCTGGAGGTCAGCAGCATGGGTATACGCGACATCATCCTGCCCGGCGAGATGAAAGCCTTGCTGGCCCAGGTGGTAGCAGCGGAGAAAGCGGCCCAGGCCAACGTGATCCGCCGCCGCGAGGAAACCTCGGCGACGCGCTCATTGCTCAACACCGCCAAGGTGATGGAAGACAACCCGACGGCCCTGCGCCTGAAGGAGCTGGAAACCCTGGAGCGGGTGGCCGAACGCATCGACCGGATCTCCGTATTTGGTGGTTTGGATCAGGTGCTGAACGGCCTGGTGACCCTGGCCGCGAAATAACAGCGCCGCCTGCTAAACGCAGGCGGCCTGAATAAAAAGGCCGCATCATGAAAAGCGGAAAACAACGCCGCAGGGAAATCAAAACGGCTCGCCTGTTGCGGGCTACCAAGGCGCAGCGAGCACTGGATCAGTACCTGCCGCTGGGCTTTAGACCGACCGAGGCGATCACGGTCAACCCGGCACTGCTGGCTTCCTACAACAGCTACGGCGAGCCGCTATTTCTCGCCCGCGGCTGGTATCAGGATCAGCCGTTTCGCTGCGTAGACTGCGATAAAGACGAAGTCTGGACCGCGGCGCAACAGCGCTGGTGGTACGAAGTGGTACAAGGCTCGGTATACGCCCACGCGGTGCGCTGCCGCCCTTGCCGCCTGATCCGTCGCCTGGCTGGCCGCACTCAGCCAACCATTTAAATGCCCACGGCTCTGCGGCCGGCGCTTATTGAATACAGAGACAAGACCATGAAAGACACAAGTTACCAACTGCTGGAAGTCGCAAACGGCAAACCGATCAAACTGTGGACCCAGGGCGTGCCGGTGGAGGCCGAGGCGCAGCAACAGCTGATCAACACCGCCAAGCTGCCGTTTATCTTCAAGCACCTGGCCGTAATGCCGGACGTGCACCTGGGTAAGGGTTCGACCATCGGCAGCGTAATCCCCACCCTCGGCGCGGTGATTCCCGCCGCAGTGGGCGTGGATATCGGCTGCGGGATGATGGCCGCGCGCACCTCGCTGACCGCCAGTGATCTGCCGGACAACCTAAGCGGGCTGCGCGATGCCATCGAACGCGCCGTACCCCATGGCCGAACCAATACCCGCGCAGGCCGCGATAAAGGCGCCTGGGAGAATGTGCCCGACGCCACCGACCAGGCCTGGGCGAATCTGGCCGGGCGCTTCAAGCTGATCACCGATAAACAACCGCGACTGGAGAAGACCAACAACCGCAAACACCTGGGAACCCTGGGTACCGGCAACCACTTTATCGAGGTCTGCCTGGACGAGGCCCAGCGCGTCTGGTTTATGTTGCACAGCGGTTCGCGCGGCGTGGGTAACGCCATCGGCAGCCTGTATATCGAACTGGCCAAGGCCGATATGCGTCAGCACATCGCCAACCTGCCGGACAAGGACCTGGCCTACTTCGAAGAAGGCAGCCAGCACTATCAGGACTACGTGGAGGCCGTAGGCTGGGCCCAGGATTTCGCCCGACAGAACCGCGAACTGATGATGCAAGCGGTGATAGCCGCAGCGCGCAAAGTGATTGGAAAGCCTTTCGAGGCCAACCTGCAGGCGGTCAACTGCCACCACAACTATGTGCAGAAGGAGCGGCATTTCGGCGAAGACGTACTGATCACCCGCAAGGGCGCGGTGTCGGCGCAGAAGGGTGAACTGGGCATCATCCCCGGCTCCATGGGTGCGAAAAGTTTTATCGTTCGCGGCCTGGGCAACGAGGAAGCGTTCAGCTCCTGCAGCCACGGCGCCGGCCGGGTGATGAGCCGTACCCAGGCGAAGAAACAGTTCAGCCTGGACGACCAGATCCGCGCCACCGCCCATGTGGAATGCCGCAAGGACCTCGACGTAATCGACGAGATCCCCATGGCCTACAAGGACATCGAAAAAGTTATGCACGCCCAGCGTGAGCTGGTGGAAGTGGTACACACCCTGCGCCAGGTGGTGTGCGTTAAAGGATAAGGGGTGCCAGCACCCCGACTGAACAGAAGGTAAAAATCAGATGGACCTGCATCAACAACGCCACCCGCTCTCAGCAGAAATGCGTGAGTGGGTATTGCGCGAGCTAAAAGCAATAGAAACGCAGCACGAGGTCACCGTGCTCTACGCCTGCGAGTCGGGCAGTCGTGCCTGGGGCTTTGCTTCACCGGACAGCGACTATGACGTGCGCTTCGTCTATATACAGCGCCAGCCCTGGTACCTGCGCGTGGACGCGCCGCGGGATGTGATCGAGCGGCCGCTGAGCGATGAGCTGGATATAGGCGGCTGGGAGCTGCGCAAAACCCTGCAACTGCTGCGCAAATCCAACCCTACGCTACTGGAGTGGCTGGATTCGCCGCTGGTTTACCGCGGCGAGCCGGGCGCCGCCGAGCAGTTGCGCGCCCTCGCCGAGCAGTTCTACTGCCCGACCGCCGCGCGGCATCACTATCTGTCGATGGCCAAAAAGAACTTCCGCGACTATTTGCAGGACGAGCAGGTGCGCTTCAAGAAGTACCTCTATGTGCTGCGCCCATTGCTGGCGGTACGCTGGATCGACCAAGGCCTTGGCCGACCGCCGATGACCTTCGCCGCGCTGCTCGACGCCACCGTGCGCGATCCCGCCCTGCTGGCGGAAATCGATGCCCTGCTGACGCTTAAGCGCCAGGTGGTGGAGTCGGCCTATGGCCCGCGCCGTGACGCGATCCATGCCTTTATCGAGCAGGCTTTGCAGCAAGCCGAAGCACAGCCAGCACTGCCCAAGGCGGGTGGCGATACGGCCGACCTCGACCGCTATCTGTGCGAGACGGTGCTGCATTATTCGTAAGGAAGCAGTAATGCAAAAGGAAATTACCCGGTCGCTCCCAATCTGTCGACTGACCGCCAGGTTCGCTCGAAAAGCCCCCGTCGCCGTTCTGCTGCGCCGGGGGCCATCCAGATGGGTGCAATTGATTACCTGGCACCTGGATAACGATCGCCTGGAGCCAGGCCAATGGATCAAAGCCCGAATCTACGAAGACCTGTGCGATCTTTCTGAAGACGGCGAACTGTTCGTCTACTCAGCCAGAAAAGGCAGCGCCTGGACCACAAGCCATCGCGACAGGGTAGGCGAAACCTGGACCACCATCAGCCGACCACCTTTCTTCAGTGCGTTGGCGCTTTGGCCAAATGGCTGCTGGGATGGCGGGGGTATGTTTACGGCCCAGAGAAGCGTGACCCTAGGCCTACCCACACCACGCCCCCACCCGGATCACCCAGTCACGGGCATTGATGTCCACGGCTATCCGATGCCCAAATACCAACCGCAAAGCCTGTCGACGCTGATAGCCCTGCGCGACGGCTGGCAACCTCTGGCTTGCTCGACCGAAGAACTTCAGGGTTATGACTGGCGACTCCAATCGCCCTTGGAAAAACTCGGCTGCAAGAGCTCTGTACGGATAATCAGAGCAACGACGCGCGACAAGCGTTACAAAACAACCGATCACTTTCGCGTGTTCAACGTGCATGGAGAAACGGATCTCGGCGCAGCCGACTTCGTCGATTTCGACTCGAAGGGCCGCCTGGTTCAAGGGCGCTCAGGCCGCCTGCTGATTTGCAGCGATCCCACTGGGCAGCAGCTGGAATGGCAAGAACTGGCAGATTTTTCGAGCTCAGTTCCCACCCCACTGCCACCTGCCGACTGGGCGAAACACTGGCCCGCATAACGCCGCGTGATCATGACAATTGGAGCAACAAGACCGATGCAAAAGGACTTCCTCGAACTGGACGGCGCCATCGGCGGCGGCCAGGTATTGCGTAGCGCGCTAAGCCTGTCGATGGTTAGCGGACAGCCGTTTCGTATCGTTAATATTCGCGCCCAGCGCAGCCGGCCGGGTTTGTTGCGCCAGCACCTGACTGCGGTGCTGGCTGCGGCCGAGGTTTGTGGGGCTCAGGTTGAAGGTGCGCAGCTGGGTTCAATGAACCTGAGTTTTCGCCCCGGTGCTATCCAGGCCGGCGACTACAGCTTCAGCATCGGCACCGCCGGCAGTTGCACCCTGGTGTTGCAGACGCTGCTGCCGGCCTTGCTGCGCGCGCCCGATAACAGCCGCCTGCGGATCAGCGGAGGCACCCACAACCCAGCCGCACCGCCGAGCGATTTTCTCCAGCATACCTGGCTACCACTGTTACGGCGCATGGGCGCACAGCTGGAATTAACCCTGCTGCGCCATGGCTTTGCGCCGGCCGGCGGCGGGCAGTTGGAGTTGCATGTGCAACCCGGCCAACTGCAACCGCTGCATCTGGAACAACGCGGCGCGGTGCTCGACCAGCAGGCGCGCTGCCTGCTGGCCGGTGTGCCCGGCCATGTCGGTGCAAGGGAATTGGAACGTTTGGCCAAACGCCTGAAATTGCCAGAAGAGGCGCTGCATTTCGTCCACCTGCCACAAGAGCACGGCCCGGGTAACGCATTGCTGCTGGAAGTACGCTGCGAACATGTCAGCGAGCTGTTCGCGGCCTTCGGTCAGCCGCGCCTGCGCGCCGAGAACGTTGCCGATCAGGTGGCGAAACAGGCCCGCGATTGGCTAGGCGGCGAGACGGCAGTAGCCGAGCACCTGGCCGACCAGTTGCTGCTGCCCATGGCATTGGCCGGCGGCGGCAGCTTTACCACACCGCTGCGTACGGAACATCTGGATAGCAATATCCAGGTGATCGAAACCTTTATGCCGGTACGTATTCACTGCGAAACCCTCGGGCCGGAGCGGTTACGGGTCAGCTTACTGACTGCCGCCATAATCAACTGACAAACTAATAAAAAGCCGGATAACAATCCGGCTTTTTAACGACTCAAACCGCTAGAAACTCATGCGGTAATGCAGGCTATAACTCTCCACTCCGTCGTTAGGCTGTTTAAGCCCGGCGTTGGAGTAATGCAGGGCGCGCACGCCGACTTCCTGCCCGGCGAAACGCACACCAAAACCGATGCGGTCTTCAAACTGGAAAGACGAGCCAAGGTCGTTGTCTTCCAACTCGGTGCTGCTGAATGCCGCGATACCAATCCCGGCCTCGATATAGGGCTTGAAGCGCTCGCCGGCAAACTCGTAGACGAACACCGGGCTGAGCGAAAGGCTGTGATTGCTAGAGGCTTCGTCACCGTCCCAGTAGGTGTACGCGGCACCCCAGTAGCCAGTCAGGCGACCGACATCACTGACAAACCAGCTCTGGTTGAAATCGAACTGGGTGCTCAGGCGGTAGGTCATGGTCGAGTCGCCAGTCTGGCCGACCGCCACGCTTAGACCCATCGCCTGCACTGCACTGACTTGCCCCCAAGCCAAAGCTGCCAACGCAGCCAGAGTCATAACTTTTCTCATGGTAATAATCCTTATCCACCCAAGTAGAAGCTTGCTGACGCTGCTTGAGAGTATAGAAATCTTTAGCTACAGAGAAAGCCGACTTATGGCTAAACCGTGCCAGGCAGGCCACTGACTAGCGCCGCATCGCCCCACAGCAGCGGCAACACCCGCTGCATGGCCGCAGGATCACCACTCGACCAGAACTGTGCTGGCTGAGCCGGGCCGCTGGCGAGCAGATCATGGCTGGTCAGCAGGCGCTGGACTTGCCGCGCCACCGCCGCGCCCGTGTCGATCAGGCTGATCGAATCCGGCACCAGAGTACGCAGCAACGGTTTGATAAAGGGGTAATGGGTACAACCGAGAATCAGCGTGTCGCAGCCCTCGGCCAGCAGCGGCGCGACAAAACCCTGCAACAACTCACGAGTAGCGGCGCTATCCAGCTCGCCTGCCTCGATACGTTCGACCAGCCCCGGACAAGGCTGGGTAATCACCCGCACATCGTTGGCAAAACGATCGAGCAAGGCGGCGAACTTGGCGCTTTTCAGCGTGCCGGTGGTGGCCAGTACGCCGACCACACCAGTCTGCGTGGCAGCAGCAGCAGGCTTGACCGCCGGTTCCATGCCCACCAACGGCAGCTGCGGATACAGCTCACGCAACTCGGCCACCCCCGCCACCGTGGCGGTATTGCAGGCCAGCACCAGCGCCTTGGCGCCCTGGGCGAGCAGAAACTCGGCCAACACCCGGCAGCGCTCGCGGATAAATTCCGGGCTCTTTTCGCCGTAGGGCACATGGCCGCTGTCGGCCACATAGAGCAGCGACTCATTCGGCAGTAGCGCGCGAATCTCGCGTAGCACCGACAAACCGCCGACGCCGGAGTCGAATACACCAATCGGCGCGTTACTCACCGCGGGCCACTCCACAAACGCTGCAACCCGGATCACGCTTAACCCGCAGCTCGCGGAAACGGCTGCCGAGTGCATCGATCAGCAGCAGACGACCGACCAGCGGCTCGCCAAACTGCGCCAGCAGCTTCAAGGCTTCCAGCGCCTGCAAACTACCGACCAGACCAACCAGCGGGCCGACTACGCCGGCTTCGCTGCAGGTCAGCTCGGCCTCGCTGCCGTGGCCGTAGATGCAGTGATAGCAGGGACTGTCATCACGGCGCGGGTCGAATACCGAGAGCTGGCCTTCCAGGCGAATCGCCGCGCCACTGACTAGCGGCACCTTGGCGGCCACGCAAGCAGCGTTGACCGCCTCGCGGGTGCTGAAGTTGTCCGAGCAATCCAGCACCAGGTCCACCGCCGCCACAGCGGCCGCCAGGGAATCGCTATCCAGGCCCTGGCGGTGAGCTTGCAATCGCAACTGCGGATTGATCGCCAGCAGGCGCTTGCTCGCCGAGTCGACCTTGCTTTGACCGATGCTGGAAGTATCGTGGGCGATCTGCCGTTGCAGGTTGGTCAGATCGACCGTGTCGAAGTCCGCCAAATGCAATTCACCGACCCCGGCGGCGGCCAGGTATAGCGCCACCGGCGAACCCAGGCCGCCGAGACCAATGATCAGCGCACGACTGTTTTTCAGGCGCAGCTGGCCGGCGATATCGATCTGTTGCAGCAGGATCTGCCGGCTATAGCGCAGCAGTTCCTCGTCATTCAGCATGTCCTGCGCACTCATGGCGTCACTCATTATCGAAGCGTCCCAGACTGATGCGCTCATGGCCGCCCAGGTCACGCCGGCTTTCCACCGCGCTAAAACCGCGCGCGCTGAGTAGCTCGCGCACCGCCGCCGCCTGGTCGAAGCCATGCTCCAGCAGCAGCCAGCCGCCTGCTTCAAGATAGTCCGGAGCCTGTTGGATTATCAGGCGGATATCATCAAGACCGTCCGCACCGGCTACCAGCGCGCTACTCGGCTCGAAACGCACATCACCCTCGGCCAGGTGACGGTCATCGGCAGCGATATAGGGCGGATTGCTGACGATCAACTGATAGCGCTGCCCGGCCAGGGCGCTAAACCAGTGGCTTGCAACAAAACTGGCGTTGTTCAGATTGAGGCGGGCGCGATTGCGTTCGGCCAGGGCCACCGCCTCCGCCACGCGATCCACACCGGTCAGCCGCCAGGCCGGACGTTCGCTGGTCAAAGCCAGGGCAATCGCCCCGGTGCCGGTGCCCAGGTCCAGCAGCGCAGCGGGCGTGGCCGGCAGCAGCGCGAGGACTGTCTCCACCAGCAACTCGGTATCCGGACGCGGAATCAGGGTGTGCGACGCCACCTCCAACTCCAGGCTCCAGAAGCCCTGCTGACCGAGGATATACGCCACCGGCTCGCCGGCCTGACGCCGCACCAGCATCGCCTGATAACGCTCAAGCTGCTCGGCCTCAAGCTCACGCTCCGGCCAGGTGTGCAGATAGCTGCGCGACTTGCCCAGGGCATGGGCGAGCAATAGCTCGGCGTCCAGACGCGGGGTGGGCGAGTCGGGCAGTTCGGCGTGGTTGAGCAGGGATTCGATAGTGGCCATGGGATTTATTTCCGTAGCCCGGATGCACTCCGGGGCATGCTCAAACCCGCATTAATCGCCCAGCGCGGCCAGCTGATCGGCCTGATATTCGACCAGCAGCGGCTCGATAATCGCTTCGACGCCGCCAGCAATCACTTCATTGAGCGAATACAGGGTCAGGTTGATGCGGTGATCGGTGACTCGTCCTTGCGGGAAGTTGTAGGTGCGGATGCGTTCGGAACGGTCACCGGAGCCCACCAGCAATTTGCGCGAGTCGGAAATTTCCTTGTGCGCGGCGGCTTCCTGCTGGTCTTTCAATTTCGCCGCCAGCCAGGCCATGGCCTTGGCGCGGTTCTTGTGCTGCGAGCGCTCTTCCTGACACTCGACCACGGTACCGGTGGGAATGTGGGTGATGCGGATCGCCGAGTCGGTGGTGTTGACATGCTGGCCGCCGGCACCGGAGCTGCGGTAGGTGTCCACGCGCAGGTCGGCCGGGTTGATGTCGATGGCCATCTGCTCATCAGGCTCAGGCAGCACGGCGACGGTGCAGGCCGAGGTGTGGATACGGCCTTGCGACTCGGTCTCCGGCACGCGTTGCACGCGGTGCGCCCCGGACTCAAACTTGAGTTTGCCGTAAACGTTGTCGCCCTCGACCCGGGCAATTACTTCCTTATAGCCGCCATGCTCACCTTCGCTGGCCGACAGCACCTCGACGCGCCAGCCCTGGCGCTCGGCATAGCGCGAATACATACGGAACAGGTCGCCGGAGAAGATCGCCGCCTCATCGCCGCCAGTACCGGCACGCACTTCGAGGAACACGTTACGGCCGTCGTTGGGGTCTTTTGGCAGCAGCATGCGCTGCAGCGTGGCTTCCAGCTCGATCAGCTGCTCCTTGGCCTCGGCGACTTCCTCTTCGGCCATTTCGCGCATGTCCGGGTCGCTGTCTTTGAGCAGTGCCTGGGCGCCTTCGAGGTCGGCCTGCACTTTACGGAATGCACTGAACGCCTGGTACACCGGCTCAATCTCGGCGTATTCCTTGGAATAGGCACGAAACTGCGGCTGATTGCTGATCACTTCGGCATCACCGAGCAGCGCGGTCAGCTCTTCGAAACGATCCTGCAACAGGTCGAGTTTATTGATCAGTGACGCTTTCATTGCAGACCTTTATTTATGAGCCGAACTGCTATGGATAGAAGCAGGCGGCGCGCCCTCGTCGAGGGCAAACAGTTCTTGAGCCACGCCCAGCGCATCGACGCGGCCGTCAGCAGAGAATTTTTTCAGCTGCACGCTGGGCGCATGCAGCAGTTTGTTGGTCAGGCCGCGGGCCAGCAGCGCCAGCACATCCTCGGCCGAGCTGCCGTTATTGAGCAGACGTAGGGCCTTGTTCAGCTCCTCGTCACGCAGGCGTTCGGCTTGCTGCCGATAGGCCTTGAGCACATCCACTGCGGCCAGCTCGCGCAGGCGCTGCATAAAGTCCTGGGCGCCGACGCTGACCAGCTCTTCGGCGGCCTGAGCGGCGCCTTGGCGGCTCTTGAGGTTTTCTGCGATCACCTCATGCAGGTCATCGACGGTGTAGAGGTAAACGTCGTCCAACTCGCCGACTTCCGGCTCGATATCGCGCGGTACGGCGATGTCGACCATAAAGATCGGTTTGTGCTTGCGCTGCTTCAGC
Organism: Pseudomonas sp.; assembly: GCA_044240245.1. Lineage (GTDB taxonomy): Bacteria > Pseudomonadota > Gammaproteobacteria > Pseudomonadales > Pseudomonadaceae > Aquipseudomonas. The sequence continues at coordinate 27,961 of JBIHZW010000004.1, forward strand.
GCGCGCTCGACCGCGCCCTTGCCGAGAATCGGCAGCTGGCTGGCGGTGGAGCTGATAACGATATCGCTGTTGACCAACTCATCGGGGATTTCCGAGAGCAGCACGGCGTGAGCGCCAAACTGTTCGGCCAGGCTGCTGGCGCGCTCCAGGGTGCGATTGGCGACGACAATGCGCTTGATGCCCTGGTCATGCAGATGGCGGGCGACCAGGCTGATGGTTTCACCGGCGCCGATCAGCAGCGCCTGGCTGCGGTGCAAGTCGGCGAAAATCTGCTTGGCCAGGCTGACGGCGGCAAAAGCCACAGACACCGGGTTTTCGCCAATTGCGGTATCGGTGCGCACGGTCTTGGCGGTGCTGAAGGTGGCCTGAAACAAGCGACCGAGCAGCGGGCCGAGGGTGCCGGCCTCACGGGCTACGGCAAACGCCGATTTCATCTGGCCGAGAATCTGCGGCTCGCCCAGCACCATGGAGTCCAGCCCCGAAGCCACGCGCATCATATGGCGCACGGCTTCATCATCGGCATGGATATAGGCACAAGCACGCAGTTCTTCGAGGCTCAGCCGGTGATACGCGGCCAACCAGGCCAACACTTCATCGGCGCTCAGGTCATCCTGTTCGAGGTACAACTCACTGCGATTGCAGGTCGAGAGAATCGCCGCCTCCCTACTGCTGGTGCGCTGACACAGCTGCTGCAATGCCTCAACCAACTGCTCGGGAGTGAAAGCCACGCGTTCGCGGACGTCCACCGAGGCGGTCTTGTGGTTGATACCGAGGGCAATAAAGGCCATGCACGTCGCTGACAGGGAGTGGAAGCCGGCAATTGTCCTACTTCGGCAAAGCGAGAACAACCACTGCGGCCTATTGTCCCAATAGCCAGGTTTATCTCTTAATCCGCATCATTGCAGCCCATGGGCTTGCCCCAGCGCTTGTGTCATGATGCCCAAACCGCAGGTTGGCCACATACTCTTCCTATGAATAGATCCTTCGCGTTGCTGACTGCCGCTGCCTTTTTAAGTGGCTGCCAGACCTTTGCTCCCTCTGCCCCGGATGGCACGCCACCGGTGGAAGACCCCGCTGTTGTCGCCGCAGAAACGCAGCCGCAGGTTTACCGCAACTTCAGCCAGGAAACCCTGCTGTCGCTGCTGATCGCGGAACTGGCCGGCCAACGCAACCGCTTCGACATTGCCCTGGAAAACTATGTAGAGCAGGCCAATGCCACCCAGGATGCTGGCGTCGCAGAACGCGGCTTTCGCATAGCCGAGTACCTGGGGGCCGAGCAGCCCGCCCTGGAAACCAGCCTGCTGTGGGCCAAGACCGCACCTGAGAATATCGACGCGCAGCGCGCCGCCGCCGTGCAACTGGCCCGCGCCGGCCGCTATGACGAATCCATGACCTTTATGGAGCAGGTGCTGCAGCGTCAGGGCGATACGCATTTCGACTTCCTCGCCCTGTCCGCCGCTGAAACCGACCCGGATACCCGCGCCGGTCTGCTGCAAAGTTTCAACCGCCTGCAGGCGAAATATCCGGACAATAGCCAGCTGCAATTTGGCAAAGCCCTGTTGCTGCAACAGGATGGCCGACCGCAGGAAGCCCTGGAACTGCTGGAGCAACAACCCAGCAAAGATCGCCCCATAGCTTCGATCCTGCTGCACGCGCGCCTGCTGCAAAGCCTTGAGCGCAACGACGATGCTCTGCCGCTACTGGAAAAAGGCATCGAGCAGCACCCGGACGACAAACGTCTGCGCCTGACCTACGCCCGCCTGCTGGTGGCCGAAGATCGCCTGGATGAAGCCAAGGGCGAGTTTGCCTCACTGCTGCAGCAACACCCCAACGACGACGACCTGCGTTTCTCCTTGGCGCTGGTCTGCCTGGAAGCCAAAGCCTGGGAAGAGGCGATTGTCTACCTAGAAGAGCTGGTCGAGCGCGGCAGCCATGTGGAGGCGGCGCACTACAACCTGGCTCGCGCTTATGAAGAACTCGGCGACACTCCGAGCGCGCTGATCGAATACGCCATGGTCGGCCCAGGCAACGACTACCTGCCCGCCCAGGCTCGGCAAAGCGATTTGCTGTTCAAGGAGCAACGCGCCGAAGAAGCCGCCGAACGCCTGCGCCAGGCACGCGAAAGCCAACCTGACTACGCCATTCAGCTGTACCTGATCGAGGCCGAGGCCTGGTCCAAGCAGCAGGACACCGAGCGCGCCTGGAAGCTGATCCAGCAAGCCCTGGAGCAGTTCCCGGAAGACCTCAACCTGCTCTACACCCGCGCCATGCTCGCGGAAAAACGCGACAACCTAGCCCTGCTGGAGCAGGACCTGCGTTTTATTCTCGAGCGCGAACCGGACAACGCCATGGCCCTCAACGCCTTGGGCTACACCCTGGCCGACCGCACCACGCGTTACGCCGAAGCCAAACAGCTGATCGAGCAAGCGCACCAGCTCAACCCGGAAGACCCGGCGATTCTCGACAGTCTCGGCTGGGTAAATTACCGCTTGGGTAACCTGGATGAGGCTGAGCGCCTGCTGCGCCAAGCGCTGCAGGAATTCCCCGACCATGAAGTCGCCGCCCACCTAGGTGAAGTGCTGTGGGCTCAGGGCAAACAGAAAGAAGCGCGCAAACTCTGGCGCGAAGCCCTGAAACAGCAACCCGACAGCACAATCCTGCGCAGCACCCTGCTGCGCCTGACCGGAGCAGAGACTCTCTGATGTTTGCGCGCCACCTGATAGTTTTCAGCCTAATCACATTATTGGCAGGCTGCGCCGGCCTGACCTCCCGCGAAGCCCTCGAAGGCCAGGGCGATGCGCAAAGCTGGCAAGCCCACAAGCAGCAGATCAGCAGCCTGGACGCCTGGCAGATCAACGGCAAAGTCGGCATCCGCGCACCAAAAGACTCCGGCAGCGGCACCCTGTTCTGGCTGCAACGCCAGGACTATTACGACATCCGCCTGTCCGGCCCACTGGGTCGCGGCGCAGCGCGCTTGACGGGTCGCCCGGGGGAAATTCTTCTGGAGGTGGCCAACCAGGGCCGCTATCAAGCCGCATCGCCAGAACAGTTGCTGCAAGACCAGCTGGGCCTGAACCTGCCGGTATCACACCTGCTCTGGTGGATTCGCGGCCTGCCTTCGCCGGACAGTAAAAGCCGCCTAAATCTGGATGCCGAAAGCCACCTGGCGCAATTGAGCCAGGACGGCTGGTACGTCGAATACCTGAGCTACGCCGAACAGAATGGTTTCTGGCTGCCCGACCGCATCAAGCTGACCGGCTTCGATCTGCAAGTCACCCTGGTGATCAAGGACTGGCAACCGCGCCAGCTTGGCCAATGACTGCTCCGGCAATCCCCGCTGCTGCCGAACTGATTCTGCCGGCACCGGCCAAGCTCAACCTGATGCTGCATATCCTCGGCCGCCGCGCCGATGGTTATCACGAGCTGCAAACGCTGTTTCAGTTTCTCGACTACGCCGATGAGCTGGGTTTTGCCCTGCGCTCGGATGGCGAAATACGCCTGCACACCGCCATCAACGGCGTCCCCCACGACAGCAACCTGATCGTGCGCGCGGCGCGCCTACTGCAACAGCATGCAAACAGCACGCTGGGTGCCGACATCTGGCTGGACAAACGCCTGCCCATGGGCGGCGGCATTGGCGGCGGCAGCTCGGATGCCGCCACTACCCTGCTCGGCCTCAACCATCTGTGGCAGCAGGGTTGCAGCGAAGATCAACTGGCCACACTGGGCCTGAGCCTCGGAGCAGACGTGCCGGTATTCGTACGCGGTCACGCCGCCTTTGCCGAAGGTGTAGGTGAAAAGCTGCAACCGGTCACACTGAGTGAACCCTGGTTTCTTGTCGCGATTCCGCAAGTACTTGTCAGCACAGCGGAAATTTTCTCCGACCCCGAGTTGACACGGGATACGCCGCCCATTAAAGTTCGCAGCCTTCTTGAGGGGGGTGGTCGTAACGACTGCCAGCCGGTGGTCCAGAAGCGTTATCCAGAAGTTCATAACGCTTTGATTTTGCTGAACAAATTTGTTCCAGCACGATTAACCGGCACTGGAGCTTGTGTGTTTGGGAGCTTCCCAAACCAGGACGATGCTGATAAAGTCGCCCGCCAACTTCCAGCCACTTTGCCAAGTTTTATCGCCCAAGGACGTAACATCTCGATGTTGCACCGCAAGCTCGAAACATTGGTCAGGAAGTGAATGTTCGCTCTTAGTAATTAAGAGCACAGAGTTGTACGGTAATAGGGGCGTCGCCAAGCGGTAAGGCACCAGGTTTTGATCCTGGCATGCGTTGGTTCGAATCCAGCCGCCCCTGCCATTTCCGCCCTGGAGCGGATACACAACTCAAAGGATTCGGTTACACAGGATACAGGGGCGTCGCCAAGCGGTAAGGCACCAGGTTTTGATCCTGGCATGCGTTGGTTCGAATCCAGCCGCCCCTGCCATTTCTGTACTCATCCAGGTATACCCCCAGCCGGCAGGTACTGCGCGTGTCCAAGATGATGGTTTTTACGGGGAACGCTAACCCCGATCTGGCGCGACGTATCGTACGTCAGCTGCACATTCCCCTCGGTGATGCTTCTGTCGGTAAGTTTTCCGACGGCGAGATCATGATTGAAATCAACGAAAACGTCCGCGGTAAAGACGTGTTCCTGATTCAACCGACGTGCGCGCCAACCAACGATAACCTGATGGAACTGGTAGTGATGGCCGACGCCTTCCGCCGCTCCTCAGCGACCCGAATTACCGCAGTTATCCCCTACTTCGGCTATGCCCGCCAGGATCGCCGTCCGCGTTCCGCTCGCGTGGCAATCAGCGCCAAAGTTGTGGCTGACATGCTCACCGTTGTAGGCATCGACCGGGTTCTGACCGTCGACCTGCACGCGGATCAGATCCAGGGCTTCTTCGATATCCCGGTAGATAACATCTACGGCTCCCCTGTACTGGTGGACGATATCGAAGACCAGCGCTTTGAAAACCTGATGATCGTCTCCCCGGACATCGGCGGCGTAGTGCGTGCACGCGCTGTGGCCAAGTCCCTGGGTGTTGACCTGGCGATCATCGACAAGCGCCGCGAGAAAGCCAACCACTCCGAAGTGATGCACATCATCGGTGATGTTGAAGGCCGTACCTGCATCTTGGTCGACGACATGGTGGATACCGCCGGCACCCTGTGCCACGCCGCCAAAGCGCTGAAAGAACACGGCGCCTCGAAAGTCTTCGCCTACGCCACACACGCTGTACTGTCTGGCCGCGCGATCGAAAACATTGAAAAATCCGTACTCGACGAGCTGGTGGTGACCAACACCATCCCGCTGTCCGCCGCTGCGCAATCCTGTTCGCGTATTCGTCAACTGGACATCGCCCCGGTAGTCGCTGAAGCGGTCCGCCGCATCAGCAATGAAGAATCGATCAGCGCGATGTTCCGTTAATTCGGCACACGCCCTGAGCGCAAACGCCCTGCCCTAATGGCATGGCCTTTCAACCAACCGTCCCGTCGCTGGTCGCAAGCGTAACGGACGGTTTGGTTATTTTGGAGAAGTGAAATGACTGAATTTGCCCTGAATGCCGAAGTGCGTTCCGACCTGGGGAAAGGTGCGAGCCGCCGCCTGCGTCGTAACGTTGCCATGGTTCCTGCCGTAATTTACGGTGGCGAAAAAGCTCCACAATCGATCAGCCTGCTGGCCAAAGAACTGGCCAAACTGCTGGAAAACGAAGCAGCCTACAGCCACGTGCTGAGCCTGAACGTAGCCGGCAGCAACGAAAGCGTGATCATCAAAGCCCTGCAGCGCCATCCAGCCAAAGGCTATGTGCTGCACGCTGACTTCGTTCGCGTAGTCGCTGGCCAGAAACTGACCGCGATCGTACCTCTGCACTTCCTCAACCAGGAAACCTCGGTTGGCGTTAAGCAGCAAGGTGGCGAAGTTTCCCACGTCCTGTCTGAAGTAGAAGTTTCCTGCCTGCCGAAAGACCTGCCGGAATTCATCGAAGTCGACATGGCTGCCGTTGAAATCGGTCAGATCGTTCACCTGGCCGATCTGAAACTGCCAAAAGGCGTTGAGCTGGTTGCACTGGCTCACGGTAACGACTTGGCCGTGGCTAACATCCACGCCTCGCGCGTTGTTAAAGATGCAGAAGAAGGCGCTGCCGAGTAAACCTCGCAGCGTCGGAAACCAGCCCGGCATGCGATTCTGCCGGGCTATTTCCACAAAAGGGCTCCTGACATGACTGCCGTACAACTGATCGTTGGCCTGGGTAACCCCGGCCCTGAATACGACCAGACCCGGCATAATGCAGGGGCCCTTTTCGTTGAGCGCCTGGCCGACAGCCAGCGCATCAACCTGAGCCTCGACAAAAAGTATTTTGGCCTGGTTGGCAAATTCAGCCATCAGGGCCGCGATGTTCGCCTACTGATCCCCACCACCTTTATGAATCGCAGCGGCCAGGCCGTAGCGACACTGGCGAATTTCTTCCGCATCCCGCCGGAAGCCATTCTGGTGGCCCACGACGAACTCGACATGCCACCAGGCGTCGCCAAACTCAAACAGGGTGGCGGCCACGGCGGGCATAACGGACTGCGCGATATCATCGCCCAGCTCGGCAATCAGAATAATTTTTACCGCCTGCGGCTTGGCATTGGCCATCCCGGGCACAGCAGCATGGTCTCCAACTTCGTCCTCGGCCGCGCACCACGCAGCGAACAGGAACTGCTGGATACCAGCATCGACTTTGCCCTAGGCACCCTGCCGGAAATACTCGCAGGCGACTGGAGCAAGGCCATGCACAAGCTGCACAGCCAGAAAGCCACCTCCTAACTCTTTACCGCCATTTGCGCGAGGGACACACCATGGGATTCAACTGCGGCATCGTCGGCCTGCCCAACGTCGGCAAGTCCACCCTGTTCAACGCCCTCACCAAATCCGGTATTGCGGCCGAGAACTTTCCGTTCTGCACCATCGAGCCGAACAGCGGCATCGTGCCGATGCCCGACCCACGCCTCGCGGCGCTGGCGGCCATCGTCAACCCCAAGCGCATCCTGCCAACCACCATGGAGTTCGTCGATATCGCCGGCCTGGTTGCCGGCGCATCGAAAGGTGAAGGCCTGGGCAACAAATTCCTCGCCAACATCCGCGAGACCGACGCCATCGCCCACGTAGTGCGCTGCTTCGAAGACGAAAACGTCATTCACGTCGCCAACAGCGTCGACCCCAAGCGCGACATCGAAATCATCGATCTGGAACTGATCTTCGCCGACCTTGACAGCTGCGAGAAGCAACTGCAGAAAGTCACCCGCAACGCCAAAGGCGGTGACAAAGAAGCAGTCGTGCAGAAAGGCCTGCTCGAGCAGCTGATCACCCACTTCAGTGAAGGCAAGCCCGCACGCAGCCTGATGAAGAACATGAGCACCGACGAAAAAGCGGTGATCCGTGGCTTCCACCTGCTCACCACCAAGCCGGTGATGTACATCGCCAACGTCGCCGAAGACGGCTTCGACAACAACCCGCTGCTCGACGTCGTGCGCGCGATTGCTGACGAAGAAGGCGCGATCGTGGTGCCGGTGTGCAACAAGATCGAAGCAGAAATCGCCGAGCTCGACGACGGTGAAGAAAAAGACATGTTCCTCGAAGCCCTGGGCCTCGAAGAACCCGGCCTTAACCGCGTAATCCGCGCCGGCTACGAAAT
>JBIHZW010000342.1:0-3634 GCA_044240245.1 Pseudomonas sp.
GTGTATGGCGATACACGGTGATCGGCGCAAACGGCCGGCCCGAGGCGCTCTGCAAGGCACTGCTCTGGCTATTGAGGTCGACCAGCGCGGCCTTGAGGTAATCCCAACGGGTTTTCAGCTTGCCGACCTGTGGGTCAGCCTTGCTATCCAGCGCAGCCAGTTGCGCATCCACCGATGGCACGATCTTGCGTTCGTCCTGACCGAGGTAGGTGTCGGGCTGTTCGCGGGCTGTTTCGAAATTGCCGAAGTAGGCGCGGCTGAGGTACTGCACCGAGAGGTATTCGAGCTTGGCGGAGAGTTCGCTGTCATCCGGACCGGCCAGCTTGCGGGTTTCCTCGAGCACGCCGAGCAAGGCCTTGCTGAGCTCTTCGGGGTAGCGCCAAGGCATATCATCTTCGCTCGGGCCAAAGGCCACGCCACGACGAATCTGCACCACCAGTTCCTGGTGGGCGCTGCGCAGGGCATCGCTGCTTTGCGGCAGGCTCTGCACCGCTGCGGCCAGGGCCTGCAGATCGGTTTCCAGGGCCTCCTGGTGTTTCTTTTGGAAACCCTCGCCACGTAACAGCATCAGGCTGCTGGTAACCCGGCTGGCCTGCACCTGAACTTGTTCCTGGAGGGTAACGGCCTGGGCAACGGCCACCGGCGAGAGGGTCGCCAGCAAACCGATTAGGCACAGCCATAGCGAACTAGACAGCGTTGTAGAACGCATACGAGGGGTGCTCCTTATTATTTTTGTGAGCGTGCTGAACCAGGTCAGCTTATACAATCGCGGGCAACAGGGTACTGCACTGAATACTGGAGAAAAGCAGCCTAAAGAGTGATTTCATCGGAAAGATGCGCCTGTTCGGCCAGGTCACGCAAGTACTGCGCGCTGAAGGCATCGGCGGGGAAGAAGGTTTCCAGTGCCAGCTCCGCCAGGGTGATGTCGTTGGCGGTGCCAAACACCGTGGTGGTGCCGATCAGGCTGACCACACCCTGCTCGCTGGCAAACTGCAGCGGCATCAGCACCGTATCGCTGTCGAACTGCGCGGGCGCCGCCGGCCCCGGATAGGCGTTCAGTTCATCCCACAACGTCTGCAGCTGAGCATCGCCGCTGGCCTGAATATCGCGTTGTAAACGCGCCAGCAGGTAGGCGCGCCAGGGCCCCAGATTGACGATACGCGGGGCCAGCCCACCGGGATGCAGACTCAGGCGCATCACATTGATCGGCGGCACCAGCAACTCTGGAGCAATGCCCAGCAGAAAGGGCGCGATGGCACTGTTGGCCGCCAGCAGGTTCCAGTGACGGTCGATAGTCAGCGCCGGGTAGGGCTCGTGGGCCTTGAGCAGCAGTTCGATGGCGGTGCGCGCGGCGGCCATGGCCGGCTCGGCAAGCGCGTGCTGAGTAAACAGCGGCGCATAGCCGGCGGCGCTAAGTAGGCGATTGCGTTCGCGCAGCGGAATATCCAGCTGCTCGGCGAGCAACAGCAGCATCTCGCGGCTGGGCTGGGCGCGCCCGGTTTCGACGAAACTCAGGTGGCGAGTAGAAATATCGGCCTCGCAGGCGAGGTCGAGCTGACTAAGACGACGATGCTGACGCCACTGACGCAGCAGAGCCCCGACGGGCTGGATTTGACTGTTCATGGGCATCGACGATAGACCAGCGAGGTCATTGCAGCCATTACCTGCGAGGTAATCGACGTGGCGCGCGGATCGGCGAAATCTAAGGGCAAGCCGCCATTTCGGCGGTCCTTTGTGGAGACTTCGCCATGACCACCTTGCAACCTTCGCTGTTACTGCGCCGCGCCCTGCTCGCCGATGGGCTGGTCGGTGTGGCCACTGCCGCACAACTTCTGCTGCTGGCCGAGTGGCTCAGCGGTTTGCTCGCCCTGCCAAGTGAGCTGTTGCTCGGCGTCGGCCTGGTGCTGCTGCCGCTGGCGGCCTTTCTGCTCTGGCTGTCGCGCCGCGAAAGCATGGCGCGGGCGGCGGTTTATACGGTGATCGGCCTGAACGCGTTGTGGGTGGTGCACAGCGTGCTGTTGCTGCTCAGCGGCTGGGTCACGCCGAACCTGCTCGGCTACGCCTTCGTGATCGTCCAGGCCGTGGCCGTGCTGGTATTTATCGAGCTGGAACTGATCGGCCTGAAGCGCTCGCAGGTTGTCCACGGCGCGTTTGCCCAGGCATCAGTGAGTGCTCAGTAACGACACCGACTTGACCTGCGCCCACAGCAACTGCTCGCGCTGGATCTGCAGACGGTCGAAGGAGTAACGGGTGATGCGGGCGATCAATTGCTCGCCACCCACCTGCACGCGCACCAGTACATGGGCTTGTTCGGCAACATTGATCCAGTCCAGCACCCGCGCGGGCAACAGGTTGAGCACGCTGCTGTCCTCGGCCTGTTGCAGGCTCAGGCTGACATCACGCGCCTTGACCTTGATCCGCACCGACTGGCCCAACGGCAAAGGCCCATGGGGCAAGCGCAGGTTGATAACGCTGTCGGGCAGTTGCAGCGAGAGCAGTCCGTAGGCCGGATCATGGCCGCTGACCTGACCATCGACCACCGCTTCGGCATCGTCTTCAAAGACAAACGGCAGGTCGGCGCGCAGCAGGGTTTCCTTCAAGGGGCCACTGGCGCTGACCTTGCCGTCTTCCAGCAACACCAGATGATCGGCCAGGCGCGCCACCTCATCCGGCGAGTGGCTGACGTAGATAATCGGAATCTCCAGCTCCTGATGCAGGCGCTCCAGATAGGGCAGCACCTCCTGCTTGCGCTTGAGGTCGAGGGACGCCAGCGGCTCGTCCAGCAGCAGCAGACGCGGGCTGGTCAGCAGAGCGCGGGCAATGCCTACGCGCTGCTGCTCGCCGCCCGACAGCTTGCCTGGCAAGCGCTCCAGCAGATGCTCAATGCCGAGCAACTCGACCGCCTGCTCCAGGGCAATCCGCCGCTGCGCTGCAGGGATGCGCTTCAGCCCATACTGCAAATTGCGCCGCACCGTGAGGTGGGCAAACAGATTGGCATCCTGAAACACGTAACCCACGGCGCGTTGATGTCCCGGGACGAAGATGCCCTGGGCGCTGTCCTGCCACAGCTCACCATTGACCTGCAGGTAGCCTGCGCTCGGCTGATCCAGCCCGGCAAAGCAACGCAGGCAACTGGTCTTGCCCGAGCCGGAATGGCCGAACAGGGCGCTGACGCCGCGACCGGGCAGATTGAGCTCAACATCCAGAGTGAAACCGGCATGTGCCACTTTGAAACGCGCCTGGATTTCACCCGCCCCGGCGACTGTACGAATCACCGGATTGCGCCGCGCCAATGGCCAGATCATTGCCACACCCGCGTGCGGCTACGCCCGGAATACAGTGCCAGCAGCACGATAAAGGAGAACAGCACCATGCCGCCAGCCAGCCAGTGAGCCTGGGCGTACTGCATGGTTTCCACATGGTTGTAGATCTGCACCGACGCCACCTGGGTCTTGCCGGGGATATTGCCGCCGATCATCAGCACCACGCCGAACTCGCCCACGGTATGCGCAAAACCAAGAATCGCCGCGGTTACAAAGCCTGGTTTGGCCAGCGGCAGCACCACGGTGAAGAACGCATCCCAAGGCCCGGCGCGCAGCGTCGCCGCCGCCTCCAGCGGGCCCCGGCCAATTGC
>JBIHZW010000343.1:0-3631 GCA_044240245.1 Pseudomonas sp.
GCCGAGGACGCGAAGCTGGAGATGTGGCCGCCCAGGTCGGAGTCTTTCAGGTTGGTGCGCATCACCATGGCCAACGCGTTCCAGCGCACCAGCGAGCGAATGCGGCGTTCCATAAACAGGTCGCCAGGCATGCGTGCTTCGTGGGTCAGCGGGATGGTGTTGCGGTAGGGCGTGGTGATCGCATACGGCAGCTGTGAACCACTGCGGGTGGCCAGCTCGCCCATACGGGTCATCAGGTAATGTGCGCGGTCTTCACCCTCGTTATCGAGGACGGACTCAAGGGCGTCCAGCCATTCCTGGGTTTCGACGGGATCGAGGTCTTGCATGGCTTGCTCCAGGGCGGAAAGGCTTCCAGAATCGGAGGCCAGGTTTCGTGGCCGACTTCGTGAGTGGCCGCGTGAATTCTTGGATTGACCGGGGGTAGGACCGGCTGCGTGTAGTTTTACTACATTCCGACGCCGATTTCAGCCTTTTGGATACAATCTTTGGTAGTAAAACTACAATTATTTTTCTGCCAGTGATCCGCCCAGCTCTAGAGTGGGTGTTTGTCATCCGTGATCGCTGCACTGGCAGATCGCTAAAAAGGATAGACCATGAGCCTGCCCGCGCTGGCCTCTTTACCTGCTGCCCTGGCCCACCTTGTTCCCCGTGCTGAACAGTTTCTGCAGCAGGCGTTTGCCTCGCTCGGCGGCGAGGCTGCGGCGGCTTTTGCGGGTTGGCCGAGCGAACGGCTTGCGGCCTGGCAGCGAGTGGCGGCGGCCAGTGATTTTGTGGTGCAGCAGGGCGCGCGCGACCCGCAAATGCTGCTCGCGCTTGCTGCCAGCGGTGAGCTGGAACGCAGCCTGGGGGCGGGCGAGTTGCGCGGCCAATTGGCGCAGGCGCTGGAGGAATGCGCTGATGACGACGAGCTGGGGCGGCGCTTGCGGCGCTTCCGTAACCGTCAGCAGCTCCGGATTATCTGGCGCGATATCAGCCGTCAGGCCGACCTGATCGAAACCTGCCGCGACCTTTCCGATCTGGCCGATGCCTGTATCGACCTGGCTTATCAGTGGCTGTATCCACGCCATTGCACGCAGTTCGGCACGCCCATCGGCCGGCGTAGTGGCCAGGCGCAGCATATGGTCATCCTCGGTATGGGCAAGCTGGGCGCCCATGAGCTGAACCTGTCCTCGGACATCGACCTGATCTTCGGCTACCCCGAAGGCGGCGAAACCGAAGGGGTGAAGCGCCCGCTGGATAATCAGGAATTCTTTATTCGTCTCGGTCAGAAGCTGATCAAGGCGCTGGACGTGATCACCGTCGATGGCTTCGTATTCCGCACCGATATGCGCCTGCGCCCGTACGGCTCCTCCGGCTCGCTGGTGTTCAGCTTTAACGCGCTGGAGCAGTACTACCAGGACCAGGGTCGCGACTGGGAACGCTACGCGATGATCAAGGCGCGGGTGGTCGGTGGCGACCAGGCTGCTGGCGCACAGCTGCTGGAAATGCTGCGGCCGTTCGTTTATCGGCGTTATCTGGATTTCTCGGCGATTGAAGCGCTGCGCGCGATGAAGCAGCTGATCCAGCAGGAAGTGCGGCGCAAGGGCATGGCCGAGAACATCAAGCTGGGTTCGGGTGGCATCCGCGAAGTGGAGTTTATCGCCCAGGCCTTCCAGCTGATTCACGGCGGTCGCGACCTCAGCCTGCAGCAGCGCTCGCTGTTTGCCGTATTGAATACCCTGCGTGATCAGGGCTACCTGCCGCCGGCCGTGACCGATGAGCTGCGCGATGGCTATGCCTTCCTGCGTTATGCCGAGCATGCGCTGCAGGCCATCGATGACCGGCAGACGCAGATGCTCCCGGACAACGATCAGGACCGTGCGCGTGTGGCCTTTATTATGGGCTTCGACAGCTGGCAGGCGTTCCACGAGCAGCTGATGCACTGGCGCGGCCGGGTTGACTGGCACTTCCGGCAGGTGATCGCCGACCCCGATGAAGAGGAAGGTGGCGAGCCGGTCGAAGAGGCGGTGGGCTGCGAATGGTTGCCGCTCTGGGAAGATGTGCAGGACGAAGAAGCCGCGTGCCGACAGCTGGCCGAGGCGGGCTTTGCCGAGCCGCAATCGGCCTGGCAGCGCCTGGCAGGGCTGCGCAACGGTAATCAGGTGCGCGCTATGCAACGCCTCGGTCGCGAGCGCCTGGATGCCTTTATCCCGCGCCTGCTGGCACAAGCGGTGGAGCATGAAAACCCAGACCTGGTGCTGGAGCGCGTACTGCCGCTGATCGAAGCGGTGGCGCGGCGTTCGGCCTACCTGGTGCTGCTCACGGAAAACCCTAGCGCACTGCAGCGTCTGCTGACCCTGTGTGCGGCCAGCCCGTGGATTGCCGAGCAGATCACCCGCTTCCCACTGCTGCTCGATGAGCTACTTAATGAAGGGCGGCTGTTTAAGCCGCCACTGGCCCCCGAGCTGGCTGCCGAGCTGCGCGAGCGGCTGATGCGCATTCCCGAGGAGGATCTTGAACAGCAGATGGAGGCGCTGCGTCACTTCAAGCTGGCGCACCGCTTGCGCGTTGCCGCTTCGGAAATTGCCGGTACGTTGCCGCTGATGAAGGTCAGCGATTACCTGACCTGGCTGGCCGAGGCGATTCTTGATCAGGTGCTGGCCCTGGCCTGGCGCCATACGGTGAGCAAATACGGCGCACCGCGCCGCGCCGACGGCAGCATCTGTGATCCGGATTTCGTCATCGTCGGCTACGGCAAGGTCGGCGGTATCGAGCTGGGCCATGGTTCGGACCTCGACCTGGTGTTTATCCACGATGGCGACCCGCATGCGGAAACCGATGGCGAAAAATCCATCGACGGTGCGCAGTTCTTCAATCGCCTGGGCCAGCGCATCATTCACCTGCTGACCACCCAGACCAACTCCGGCCAGCTCTACGAAGTCGACATGCGGCTGCGCCCGTCTGGTGCTGCGGGCCTGCTGGTCAGCTCGCTGGGCGCCTTCGAGCGCTACCAGCAGGGTGAGGCCTGGACCTGGGAGCATCAGGCGTTGGTGCGGGCGCGGGTGCTGGTCGGTTGTGCGCGGGTTGGCAAGGCCTTCGAAGCGGTGCGCGCCGGGGTGTTGGGGCGTGAGCGCGACCTAGCCACCCTGCGCACCGAGGTCAGCGAGATGCGCGCGAAGATGCGCGACAACCTCGGGAGCAAAGCCACGGCGGCCGGCACCGCGGCGAATGCCTTCGAGGCCACTGCGCCGTTCGACCTTAAGCAGGACGCCGGAGGTATCGTCGATATTGAATTTATGGTGCAATACGCGGCCCTGGCCTGGTCGCGCCAGTACCCGGAATTGCTTGAGTTCACTGACAATATTCGCATTCTGGAAGGGCTGGAGCGGGTTGGCTTGCTACCGGGCGAAGATGCCCGCTTGCTGCAGGATATCTACAAGGCCTACCGCTCGGCGGCACACCGTCAGGCCCTGCAAAAGCAGCCTGGGGTGGTCAGCGGTGATCAGTTCGCCGAAGAGCGGCGCACAGTGATGCGCATATGGCAGGAACTGGGTTTGAACTGAATTTGAAGAGGTCGGGCGCTGAAGGTGGCCGGCCAAATGCTGTACCAATCGAGTTTGAGGAGCAGGCAACTATGTCGATGGCCGATCGT
>JBIHZW010000344.1:0-3630 GCA_044240245.1 Pseudomonas sp.
GTTTGTTGCTCGGTGGCGTGCTGCTGTCGCTGTGGAAAACCCGTAATGACCACCCCGAGAGTCATTCGCAGGGTTGATCAATCAAGGCGGTGGCCATTGGGCCGCCGCTGCAAATAAGGTCGGTAACGGCTGCTATGGAGAACGTTATGCGTAAGTCGATGCAAATGGGTGTGCTGGGGTTGGTACTGATCGGCCTGGCCGGTTGTGAGGCGGCGGAACAATCGGCGCAGAAGCTGGCTGAGAAAGCCGAACAAGCGGTGCAGGACGTAGCCCGCGAGGCGGTCGACGAGACCGTGAAAGAGTTCAATAAACAGGTGGACGAGGTACAGCAGTCGACCAATGAGTGGCTGGGCAAACCCGCTGAAGATGCTGACCAGGCTGAGCCGCAACAACCCGAGCAGCCACAGGCAGAGCCGGATGACCAGGCTGCTACCAAGTCTATCGAGGCCTGAGTTGTTTCAGGCGTGCGTCAGGGGCTGATACTGCAAATTGAAGGACAGCTGGCAGGTTTGCCCCTGACGTAATAGGCGCAGGCCCGGTTGCCCTGGCAGATGGTGAGCGTTGACCGGGTGACTTACCGGCTCGAAGCAGAAGAAGTCCTGCCCGGCTGGGGTGAAGAGGATGAAGTAGTCGGTGCCTTGGCTGCGGCATTGCAGCTGGTAGCCGGCGTCTTCCTGAATAATCTCGCAGCTGCCATCCCAACCGGTAAAGGTGTTGTCGATCTGCTCGGCGGGCAAGGGCTGTGCTTCGGCGAAGTTCCAGTCAGCCGGCAATGGCGCCAACTCGCTGGACAGGCGCGCCTGATCGCATTGCCAGAATTGCTGCGCCATGGCGCGCAGGTGGGTGTGTGCGGTACGCGGGAAATACGGGTGCCAACCCAGGCCATGCCATGCCGCTCGCGAATCCAGATGGGTGACCTGCAAGTGCATCTGCAGGCAGCCGTTGTGCAGGCGAAAGCGCTGCTGCGCGCGATAGGCAAATGGCTCGCTACTGTCCAGTTGCAGGCAGACCTCGCTGGCGCTCTGCTCAATCACTTGCCACGGCTGTTGCCAGGCACTGCCGTGGATCGGCAGCGGGTCGTTGGCGCTGTTGGCGGCCAGGGCAAACCAGCCGTCCGGGCTGCTAAAACCGCCCTGGCCGATGCGGTTGGACCAGGGCGCCAACGGGTAACAGGCCAAACGCCGTGGGCTGAGCGCCTGCAAAGCCAGCTCATCACTTGGACGCAACAGCGCATGGCCGTTAGAGCGCAGCGTCCAGTTGACGATACTGCCGCCCAGCTCCGGGGCCAGGGTCAGGCAGGTCAGTTGGTCTTCGAGGGTCAGCAGTTTGGTCGGCATGGCGGTTGCGCTCGTGCAGAAAATTCACAGTGATGGATAAATCGGTTTTGTGCGGGAACTGCGACTCAAGGAGTGTGTCATCGTACAACTGCCTGGGCTATGATTGCGCTTTAGCCGTCAGCCGAGAAAGACCGCCGATATGGATACTCTGAACACCCCGCCACGCGCCCGCAGAAAGCACCGCAGCCTGGCTCAGGAACTGGTGACCGAGCTGTCTCAGCGCATCCGTGATGGGGTGATCAAGCGTGGCGACAAATTGCCGACCGAGTCGGCGATCATGGAAGAGCAGGGCGTCAGCCGCACCGTGGTGCGTGAAGCCCTGTCGCGGCTGCAGGCCTCCGGTCTGGTCGAGACGCGGCATGGCATCGGCACCTTCGTGCTGGATACGCCGAGCCCTAGCGGCTTTCGTATCGATCCGGCGACCATCGTGACCCTGCGCGATGTGCTGGCGATTCTCGAACTGCGCATCAGCCTGGAAGTCGAGTCGGCTGGTTTGGCGGCGCAGCGCCGTAGCGCCGAGCAACTGGCGGCCATGCGTGAGGTGCTGGATGTGCTGCACCAGAGTGTGTCGCAGGCGGGTGATGCAGTGGCTTCGGATTTCCAGTTCCACCTGCTGATTGCCGAGTCCACCGGCAACCGCTATTTCACCGACATCATGAGCCACCTGGGCACCAGTATCATTCCGCGAACGAGGCTGAATTCGGCGCGCATTGCCCACGATGATCAAGAGCACTACATGGCGCGCCTGAGCCGCGAGCATGAGCAGATTTTCGAAGCCATCGCCCGCCAGGATTCCGATGCGGCGCGCGCTGCCATGCGCCTGCACCTGACCAACAGCCGCGAGCGTCTGCGCCAGGCCCACGAAGCCGCCGAAGCGCAAGCTCAGCAAGCCTGAGTCACGCTGGCCTGACATGCTTCAGGCCGGCCGGCGGTAGGTCAGCAGCACAATGCCGCTGACCACAATCAGCCCGCCAATAATCTGGATGCCGCCGAGTAGCTGATCGAGAATCAGCCAGCCAAACAGCAGCCCAGCCACCGGCTCCATGTTCATTACCGGCGCATTGCGCGCGATGTTTAGCCGTGTGACGAAGATAAACAGGGTGGAAAACGCCGTTCCGTAGAGCAACACCAGGCAGGCCAGGGCAATCCAGCCGACGCCGGCTGACGGCAAGCCCATACCACCCGGCAGCAAGCCGCCGGCACCAGCCAGGGCGGATGCCACAAACACCACCAGCATGGTCAGCATGCTGCGCACCGTGCCCGGCATCGCGCTCAGGCGGTGCTCGGTCACCCACAGGGCGCAGGCAAACACCGCTGCCGCCGTCAAACCGAACAGCACACCCTCAATCCAGTTGGCATCGATCTGGGTTTCCCCCGACAGCCGCGATGGCAGGTCGAGCACCAATACCAGGCCGAACAGAATCAGCCCCATCAACAGCGCCGCCCGCGCGGTTGGGCGCGGCCCGCCGAGGGCCCAGGTCAGCAGTGCCAGCATGATCGGCGCAAGGTTGACCACCAGCAGCGCCAGGGCCACCGGAATCCTCGCCACCGCCGAGTAGATGCAGAAACTCTGCACCGCGATCAGCAGGCCGAGCAGCAATTGCCAGCCCCAGGTTTGTGGTTTCAGCCGCAGTGATTCGCTGCGCCACAGCACCAGCGCGATCAGCACCAGCATGGTCACGCCGGAGCGGCAGAGCATCGCCAGCAGCAGGCCGGTGTCGTGGTCGAAGGCGATACGGGCGGCGATATGTCCGCCGGCGAACGAGCAAGCCAGGGTGGCCAGAATCAGCACCGCGATGTGCCGGGGGAAGGGCGCGGCAGACATGCTATGTCCTTACAAAACAAGGAGCCGCCAGGTCGGCGGCTCCAGGGGATCGTGACGCATTGTGAGTGTTACAGGACCACGCTCGGCAGCCATAGCGAAATAGCCGGAATATAGGTCACCGCCATCAGCACCATAAACAGCGCGGCGTAGAACGGCAGCAGCGCCTTGATGGTGTTCTCGATGGTTACCTTGCCGATGGCCGCGCCGACAAACAGCACTGCGCCCACCGGTGGGGTGATCAGGCCGATACCCAGGTTGACCAGCATGATCATGCCGAAGTGCACCGGGTCGACGCCAATATCCACCACCACCGGTAGCAGGATCGGCGTGAGGATCAGGATCAGCGGAGCCATGTCCATCAGCGTGCCGAGGGCCAACAGCATAAAGTTGATGCACATCAAAATCACGTAGCGGTTATCCGACAGGGTCAGAAACAGCGCGGTGATCTTCGACGGAATCTGCATCAGG
>JBIHZW010000345.1:0-3591 GCA_044240245.1 Pseudomonas sp.
GCCGCGTTGCGCGCGCGGTGCTGGTATTCGGAGTCGGCCACCCGGTTATCCACCAGCACCTCAGGGTTGCCAGCCAGACGCCGAACGAAATCGCGCATCGACACCACCGGCGCGGCAAAGCGCGACTGGTTGATATCGCAGATCACCAGAGCACCGGCGTTGATAAACGGATTACGCGGGCGGCCACGCTCGAACTCCAGCTGCACCAGCGAATTGAACGGCTGGCCAGAAGGCTCATGGCCCAGACGCTGCCAGATATCCTCGCCGGAATGCTGAATCGCCTGCACCAGGCTGAACACCTTGGAAATGCTCTGCACGGAAAACGCCGTGTCCGCATCGCCGGCGCAGTACAGCTCGCCGTCGTTGCTGTACACCGCAATACCCAGTTGCTGCGCCGGCACATCGGCCAGCGCCGGGATGTAATCGGCCACCTTGCCCTGACCGATCAACGGGCGGACTTGATCAAGAATTTCATTCAACAACGCTTGCATGCTTAGGTCCACAGCCGCGCCCAGACGCCCGGGCTCTGTGGCTAGACGCTTGCTGGAAGGCGCTAATCACAGCCAAGCTCGGAAAACTTTGCAGGAGCACCAGCGGTACAGGCAAACCCGATAAAAACTGGGTATATTTGCGCCCCCGCGCAGCTGGCCAGTGGCCAGATCGCCGCCCGCTCGTGAATGTTCACGGATGACCATAAGGATCGACACGCATGTACGTACTCCGCCTTAGCGCCCTGTTGCTCATAGCCCTAGCCAGCGTAGGCTGCTCCACCGGCGCCTGGTTCAAACTGCCGGAAAACAGCACCCTAGTGATCAACGAGCGGCCTGCGAAGAACAATCAGGGGCTGGTCCGCAGCCGTCCCTTCTCCTGGGGGGCCAGCGCTGGTATCCCTTACCGCATCGAAGACAACCAGGCCAATACCATCCGCTCGGGAAAATTGAAGAGTCGCTTCCGAGTGGCTTCCATCTTCTGGCCGCCGGTCGGCATCGCTTACTGGCCTATGGGTTTCGGCCAACGCTGCTTTGACCTGACAGGTGAAGTGCCGCAGACCTGTACCTATCAAGATCTGCTGGAGCTGCGCACAGCTCATCGCCTGAGTCGCTAGAACTTTTCCGCGCGCAGCACTTCCACTTGGGCCAAGTAGCAGACCATGGCGAAGTTGGCGTAATAGCGCGCCTGCAGATGGCCGGCGATGCGTTCGGCGACATCGCGGGTGCAGATGATCTCCACACGGATATTGCCTTCGGTGTCCCAACCGGCGCTGCGCACGCCACGGCCACCACGGCCACGGGCGTCGGAGATGGTCCAGCCAGGCGCGCCTAGCTGCTCCAGGTCAGCCACCAGCTTTTTCTCCAGCGCGGCTTCGCAGATCACGGTAAGCAGGGTGCGGATATGTGCGTCCATTTCAAAACCCCCAGTCCATCAGCTGTTCGGCCAGCATCAGGTACAACGGGATGCCGACGATGATATTGAAAGGAAAGGTGATACCCAGCGACGCCGTCAGCGACAGCGACGGGTTGGCCTCGGGCAATGCCAAACGCAAGGCCGCAGGCACGGCGATATAAGAAGCCGACGCCGCTAGCGTGGCGAGCACCGCCGTACCGCCCAGGCTAAGGCCCATAAAGCGGCCAAGCAACGCGCCGATCAGCGCACCCAGCAAGGGCATCAGCAAAGCAAAACCGAGCAAGCGCAGGCCGAACTGTTTGAGCGAACCCAGTTGGCCAGAGGCGATCAGCCCCATCTCCAACAGGAACAGCGCCAACACCGGCTTGAACATGCTGGTGTAGAACGGTTCCAGCGGCTTGATCGCCTCCTTGCCGGCAATCGCGCCGATGATCAGGCCACCGAGCAGCAGCATGATGCTCTTGCCGAGAAAGATCTCCCGGCCCAGTTCGCCCCAATCGGTATCGCGAGCAATACCCTTGGCCAACAGAATGCCGACCAGAATCGCCGGGATTTCCAGAATGGCAACAAACAGCGGCATATAGCTTTCGAACTCGATGCCCTTGGCCAGCATGTAGGCCACCACCACGGCAAAGGTACCGGCGCTGACCGAGCCATAGTGCGCCGCCACCGCTGCGGCGTTAACCCGGTCGAACCCCAGGCCACGCAGCACGGCAAAAGCCAGCAGCGGCAGCGCCACACCCAGGCCCAGCACCCAGGCCGCCTGACCGAGCAACTGCCAGCTGGCCTGCTCGGCCAGCTCCACACCACCATGCAGACCAATCGCCAGCAGCAGAATAATCGACAGAGTTTCATATAGCGCTGGCGGCAGTTTCAGCTCGCTTTTCAGCAGACCGGCCAACAGGCCGAACACAAAGAACAACACCACCGGATCCAGACTCACCGCGTATTGCTCCCGTATTGAACTGCTATTAAGACGCCTGCCGCGTCACCTGCTCAAATAAAAGGTTATGCCCCTACCGCGCGTTGTGCTGATACCCGCGGTTTTGCCCAGGCTCCTGCTGAGAACAGCAGAACCCTGCACTGCGGGGCATAACCGAAAAAAAGGAGCCGTAAGGCTCCTAGGGGACTCAGGCACTTGGCCCAAAACCCTTGCCAGCGCCGCTAAACAGCCGCGCTGGCGGTGTAAAAAGAAGCCCCAAAAAAGCCATTCAAATGCCTGTTCAAACAGCCGGGGCTTCCGAGGTTAACCTTCGATTTCCACCAGTACATCGCCCGGATTGACCCGGTCGCCCTTGGCCACGTGCACCGCTTTCACGGTGCCGGCAATCGGCGCCTGCACTTCGGTTTCCATCTTCATCGCTTCGCTGATCAGCACTGCCTGGCCGGCCTTGACCGTGTCACCGACCTTGACCAGTACATCGACGATATTGCCCGGCATGCTGGTGCTGACATCACCTGGCGCGCTGGCCTGTTTGCGTTTGCCACCGCTGCCCGCAACGAAGTCGTTGAGCGGCTCGAACACCACTTCTTCCGGCATGCCGTCGATGGACAGGTAGAAGTGGCGCTTGCCGTCGCTCTTCACGCCGACACCGGTGATATCGACGCGGTAGCTTTCGCCGTGCACATCCACCACGAATTCGGTCGGCACGCCTTCACCGCCGGCCGGGGCTACGCCGCCGGCTTCCGGGATCGGCAGCAGCACTTCCGGGGTCAGGGTGCCGGCGGCGCGGTCTTCAAGGAACTTGCGCCCGATATCCGGGAACATGGCGTAGGTCAGCACGTCTTCTTCGGACTTGGCCAGGCTGCCGATTTCCTCGCGCAGTTTGGCCATCTCTGGCTTGATCAGGTCGGCCGGACGCACTTCGATGACTTCTTCGCTGCCAATCGCCTGCTTGCGCAGCTGCTCGTTTACCTTGCCCGGCGCCAGGCCGTAGCGGCCTTGCAGATACAGCTTCACCTCGTTGGTGATGGTCTTGTAGCGCTCGCCGGCGAGCACGTTGAACACCGCCTGGGTGCCAACAATCTGCGAGGTCGGCGTGACCAGCGGCGGGAAGCCGAGGTCTTCACGCACCCGCGGGATTTCCGCGAACACTTCGTTGATGCGGTTCAGCGCGCCCTGCTCTTTCAGCTGGTTGGCCAGGTTGGACATCATCCCGCCCGGCACCTGATTGACCTGCACGCGGG
>JBIHZW010000346.1:0-3581 GCA_044240245.1 Pseudomonas sp.
CAAGGTGTGTAGCGTCGTCACCAATTGGTTGGAGAACGCTTCGCTGCAGCGTTACCTGGCGCTGCTGCTGGCGGCCGCATTGCTCGTGGTGACTCAGGGCCTGAGCTCGTTGCCGCAGATCACCGGGCCGATACCGATGACCAAGATCGACGGCATCACCGCCCTGGGGCTGGGCATCATGGCCCTGGCCGCGTTGGTAACGGTGGTCTTCCATCGTCAGCGCCTGGTTTCGCTACTGATGCTCAGCGTGGTCGGGCTGATGGTGGCCCTGGCCTTCGCTCGTTATTCGGCGCCGGATCTGGCCCTGACCCAGCTGTCGGTGGAGGTGGTGACCATCATCCTGCTGATGCTCGCGTTGTTCTTCCTGCCGGCGCACACCCGCATCGAGTCGAGCAGCCTGCGCGGCCTGCGCGACTTCACCCTGGCGGTGGGCAGCGGGGTGATGGTGGCGATGCTGGTGTTCGCTGTGCTGACACGGCCGTACGACAGTATTTCGGCGTTCTTCCTGGAAAACAGCGTGCCGGGTGGTGGCGGCACCAACGTGGTCAACGTGATTCTGGTGGACTTCCGCGGCTTCGATACCATGGGTGAGGTCACCGTGCTGGCTATTGCCGCCGTCGGCATCTTCGCGCTGCTCGACGGCCTGCGCCTGTTCCAGCCGAAAGTCGATGCGCAGGGGCGTAGCTGGGCGCGTGACCGCCATCCGCTGATCCTCGCCACTCTGTCGCGGGTGCTGTTGCCGATGGCGCTGCTGGTCTCGGTGTTTATCTTCCTGCGCGGCCACAACCTGCCGGGCGGCGGCTTTATCGCCGGCTTGGTGACGGCAGTGGCGTTGATCCTGCAATACGTCGCCAGCGGCGTGCAGTGGACGCAATCGCGCCTGCCGCTGAATTACCAGGGCATGGCCGGCCTCGGCGTGTTGGTTGCCGGCCTGACGGGGCTGGGCAGCTGGCTGTTTGACCGGCCGTTCCTGACCTCGGCCTTTGGCCATTTCGAGATCCCGCTAATCGGTGAAATCGAGCTGGCCACCGCCATGCTGTTCGACCTGGGCGTGTACCTGACGGTTGTCGGTGCGACCCTGCTGATTCTCGCCAACCTGGGCAAGCTGACCCAGGGAAAAGCTGCACAAGAGGTGCTTTGAGATGGAAGCCATATTTGCCGCGACCCTGGGCATTCTCACCGCCAGCGGTGTGTACCTGCTGCTGCGCGCGCGGACCTTCCCGGTAGTGCTGGGGCTGACGCTGATTTCCTATGCGGTCAACCTGTTCCTGTTTGCCATGGGCCGCTTGCAGAGCGGCGTGGTCACGGTGATCGGTCAGGGTAGCCAATACGCGGACCCGCTGCCGCAGGCGTTGGTGCTGACGGCCATCGTGATCGGCTTTGCCATGACCGCCTTCGTCGTGGTGCTGGCGCTGCGCAGCGTGGGCGAAACCCAGACCGACCATGTTGACGGCCAGGAGCCTGTGCAATGAATCACGGCTTGATCCTGCCCATTCTGCTGCCGATGTTCGCCGGCAGCCTGTTGCTGCTGGGCGCGGGCCTGAGCATGCGGTTTAAACGCAGTTTGTCGCTGGTCGCGACCCTGTTGCTGCTGCCGTTGAGCGGCTATCTGCTCTGGCTGGCCGATCAGGGCGTGCTGCAGGTGTATGCCGCCGGTAACTGGGCGGCGCCGTTCGGCATTATTCTGCTGCTCGATCGGCTGAGCGCTTTGCTGCTGGTGGTCACGGCGGTGCTTGGCAGCTTTGCCCTGTGGTATGCGGTGCGTGGCGACGATGAGCGCGGGCAGAGTTTCCATGCGCTGTTCCAGTTCCAGCTGATGGGCATCAACGGCGCCTTTCTCACCGGCGACCTGTTCAACCTGTTTGTGTTCTTTGAAATCCTGCTGATCGCCTCCTATGCGCTGCTGGTGCATGGCGGTGGGGTAGAGCGGGTTCGCGCGGGGCTGCATTACGTGGTGCTGAACCTGGTGGGCTCGGCGTTCTTCCTGCTCGCCGTGGGCGTGCTGTATGGCATCACCGGCACCCTGAACATGGCCGATATGGCCATTCGGGTAGCGGCCGCTGGGCCAGATGATGCAGCGCTGCTCGGCGCTGCCGGCTTGCTGCTGTTGGTGGTATTCGGCCTTAAGGCGGCGTTTCTGCCGCTGTATTTCTGGCTGCCCAAGGCCTATGCCTCGGCCACTGCACCGGTCGCCGCGCTGTTTGCGATCATGACCAAGGTCGGCCTGTATTCGATCATCCGCGTGTACACGCTGATCTTCGGTGATGAGGCCGGCAGCCTGGCCAATATGGCCAACGACTGGCTCTGGCCGATTGCCTTGCTGACTCTGGCGCTGGGCGTGATCGGCGCGCTGGCGGCGGTCAGCTTGCAGGGGCTGCTGGCCTATCTGGTGGTGGTGTCGGTCGGCACCTTGCTCGCCGGTATTGCCATCGGCACCGAGCAAGCCCTGGCCGGTGCTCTGTATTACTTGGTGCACAGCACCTGGGTGGCTGGCGGGTTGTTCCTGCTGGCCGATTTGATTGCCCGCCAGCGTGGCGTTAAAGAGGCGCTGCTGGTGCAGGGGCCGGCGCTGCAGAACCCGCATCTGCTCGGTGCTTTGTTCTTTTTCGGCGCAATTGCCGTGGCCGGCCTGCCGCCGCTTTCCGGGTTTATCGGCAAGTTGCTGTTGCTGCGTTCGCTGGAGCCTGGCCTGCAGGCGCTAATGCTGTGGCCGGTGGTGCTGGGCGGTGGTCTGCTGACCCTGATAGCGCTGAGCCGCGCCGGCAGCATGCTGTTCTGGCGCGTCGGCCTGAGCCAGCTGGACAGCGCCGAGCTGGATTACGGCCGCTTGCTGGCCTGCGCCGGCTTGCTGCTGCTCAGCCTGCTGCTGATGGTCGGCGCCGCGCCGCTGCTGAGTTATGTCGAGGCCACGGCCAGCCAGCTGCACGATCTGGCGCTGTACCGGCAAATCATCGAATCGGGAGCTGCACGATGAAAGCACGTCGCTGGTTACCCCATCCGCTGCTGAGCCTGTGCCTGCTGCTGGTCTGGCTGCTGCTGGTAAATGACCTGAGCCTGGGCCACTGGCTGCTCGGTGCGCTGCTCGGTTGGGCGATTCCGCTGCTGACCCAGGTGTTCTGGATCAACCCGCCACGGGTCTACAAGCCGCTCAAGCTGTGCCTGTTTCTGTTGCGCATCCTCGGCGATATCGTCATGGCCAACCTGCAGGTGGCCAAGCTGATCCTCGGCTCACCCGCCAAACTGCGCCCGGCTTTCGTGGAAATTCCCATGCTGCTGGAAGATGAACTGGCCCTGACCATGCTCACCAGCATCATCTCCCTGACCCCGGGCACGGTGTCCGCCGACCTCAGCGATGACCGCAAGATGTTGCTGGTGCACGGCCTGGATGTGCCGGACGCCGAAGCCATGGTGGCGGAAATCAAACAGCGCTACGAAGCACCCTTGCTGGAGGTATTCACATGCTCGCCTACGTGATTCCGCTGTGCCTGGTGATCATCGGCCTGGCCCTGATGCTGACCATGGCGCGCCTGATCATCGGCCCGGACCTGCCCGACCGCATCCTGGCCCTGGATACCCTGTAT
>JBIHZW010000419.1:0-3568 GCA_044240245.1 Pseudomonas sp.
TCCCGGCCATGGTGCCGCTGTGGATGTACCCGCTGGCCATCGTCTGCGGCAACTGCTTTATCTTGAAGCCGTCCGAGCGTGACCCAAGCTCCACCCTGTATATCGCTCAACTGCTGCAAGAAGCTGGCTTGCCGAAAGGCGTACTCAACGTGGTACACGGCGACAAGGAAGCGGTGGATGCGCTGATCGAAGCGCCGGAAGTCAAAGCCCTGAGCTTTGTCGGTTCCACGCCGATTGCCGAATACATCTACAGCGAAGGTACCAAGCGCGGTAAGCGCGTACAGGCCCTGGGCGGCGCGAAGAACCACGCCGTGCTGATGCCCGATGCCGACCTGGACAACGCCGTCAGCGCACTGATGGGCGCGGCCTACGGTTCTTGCGGCGAGCGTTGCATGGCCATCTCGGTGGCCGTGTGCGTAGGCGACCAGATCGCCGATGCACTGGTCGAGAAGATCGTGCCGCAGATCAAGGCGCTGAAAATCGGTGCCGGCACCTCCTGCGGTCTGGACATGGGCCCGCTGGTTACCGGCGCGGCGCGTGACAAGGTCAAAGGCTACATCGACGCTGGCGTGGCCCAGGGCGCAAGCCTGGTGGTTGACGGTCGCGACCTGGTGGTTGCAGGCAACGAGAACGGCTTCTTCGTCGGCGGCACCCTGTTCGACAAGGTGACGCCAGAGATGACCATCTACACCGACGAAATCTTCGGCCCAGTGCTGTGCATCGTCCGCGTCGGCAGCCTGGAAGCGGCCATGCAGCTGATCAATGACCACGAATACGGCAACGGCACCTGCATCTTCACCCGCGACGGTGAAGCAGCCCGCCTGTTCTGCGACGAAATTGAAGTCGGTATGGTCGGCGTCAACGTACCGCTGCCAGTACCGGTCAGCTACCACAGCTTCGGCGGCTGGAAGCGCTCGCTGTTCGGCGACCTGCACGCCTACGGCCCGGACGGTGTGCGCTTCTACACCCGCAAAAAAGCCATCACCCAGCGCTGGCCGCAGCGCGCTTCGCACGAAGCGGCTCAGTTCGCTTTCCCGAGTAATGGTTAAGTAACACCCAAGGGGGCTGATCGCAGGATCAGCCCCCTTTTTTGATTTTCTAAGCGCCGTAGGATGGGTTGAGCGCAGCGATACCCAGCAAGCAACAACAGCTTTACGCAACAAACCAGCCGCGCGGGCGCGGCGTTGGTGCAGTGACCCGGCCTGGCCGGTTACGGCACCCCTTGGGTGAGCGGGTTCAGGGTTTCCTGACCCGCAAGCCCGCTCTCCCAAGGGCAGCCCACTTCAATTATTAATGAAGAGGACTCCTTGCAATGAGCAAACCCATGATTGGCCTTCCCCTGTGTCGTTGGCAGCTGACCAGCCGTGATATCGGCTGGTTTCACCTGGTCGGTGAGAAGTACATCCACGCCGTCACCGGCTTCGGTGCCTTCCCGCTGATGATCCCGGCTTTCGGCGACGATCTGGACATGGACACGGTGCTGGATAGCGTCAGCGGCATCATGTTCGGCGGCTCACTCTCCAACGTGCACCCCAGCTTCTACGGCGACGACCATCCCGGCCTCGGTCTGGCCGACAAACCCCGTGATGCAACCGTGCTGCGCCTGCTGCGCGCCTGTATTGATCGCGGCATTCCCTTCCTCGGCATCTGCCGGGGCATGCAGGAAATGAACGTGCTGTTTGGCGGCACTCTGCACCGCGAAGTACATGAGGTTGAAGGGCGTCTCGATCACCGTGAGGTGAAGGACGTACCGGACGACGTGGCCTACGGCCCGATGCACAACGTAGCCCTGACCGAGGGCGGCGTGCTGCATTCGCTGTTCGGCGAGCGGCAGATCAAGGTCAACTCGTTGCACGGTCAGGGTGTTGATCGACTGGGTGAGGGGTTGCAGGTTGAAGCCGTGGCCGAGGATGGGCAGATCGAGGCGGTTAGCGTGATTGGCGCCAAGGCGTTTGCCGTTGGGGTGCAGTGGCATCCCGAGTATCGCTATTGGGAGAAGGCGGATTACAACGCGCTGTTGGGGGCGTTTCATCAGGCGGCGAGGGAGTATCAGGTGAAGAAACTTGAACGTCGCAGCGAGGCTGCGTTGGTCTGATCCGAGTGGTGTTTTAAACAAAAGGCCCATCGTTTGATGGGCCTTTTTTGTTTTGAGAGTTGATGGGTATTGCTGTGCTTAACCCATGCTACGTGCTGTTAGTAGAAGCTTATGGTTGTTTTCAGTTGATCAGCAAAATCATAGATTTCGTCGAGTGAGCTGATGGGGTGGCGCGTTTCGTTCTTTTCTTGGTCGAAAATACCGATATATTTTTGCGTGCGGTTGAAGTGCAAGCGGCATATCGGTTTGCGATTGTTATCGTCTAGCAATATCCCAAAGTAACTTTGAGTGTCGCGTTGAATAATGCGTTTGGAGTCAACAACGGAACGCACAATGGCTTTGACGATGTGATAGCCCTCAAGCTCTTCTAAGGTGGTCAGAACCTTGTCTTCTGTAGTGTCGTCAATTTGCTCATTCGCAGGATCTGCTGGTGACGAAGTCGTGGCCGCGTAACTGGGTTGAATAGCTCCGCTCATTGCGGATTTCAGGCGGTCGTTGATTTGGTCGTTCAAGAATTGCGCGACTGCCTTGCGGGTCAACTCTGCAAATTGCTCGCGTACTTTTTGAGTGATCATCCCTTCGTAAACGCGGGATGCAAAGAATTTTACGAATTCGTCGTCTGGCTTGGTGAATTGAAGTGCGATTTGTTTTTTTATCTGACTTACATATTTTAATTCGCCCGCTGCGTTGACTATGGACTCAACATCGAAGGCTGATTTTGTGAGCTTTACAAGTTCGGGTACGGCGTGCTCGTCTATGTCTAGCAAGTCCAGTTCAAGGAATGGCTTTTCATCCATTTTGTTTGGAGCATCAAGGTCGGTAAAGAATTTATAGACTTGACCATTAGTTAGGATTGAGATTCTGGCGCTTGTTACATGAAAGTAGCGGAATAGTTGTGAAGCATGGTTGATGTTAAGCGGTTCTCCGATTTTCTTACATTCGATAAGTATCTGAACTTCGCCATCTTTTAATATTGCGTAGTCAATTTTTTCACCCTTCTTCGTTCCAATGTCACAGACGAATTCTGGGGTTACTTCCCTTGGGTCAAATACGTCATAGCCGAGAACGGTGTTTATAAATGGCATTACAAATGCGTTTTTCGTTGCTTCTTCCGTTTTAATTGCACTTGCCTGCTGACGGATTTTTGCTGAAAGGCTGTTTAACTTATCGAAGAACTCCATGTTTAGCTCCTTGCTATTGATGCGGTATTTTTCTGTGCGCCCGTAGGATGGATTGAGCGTAGCGATACCCTTCAATAATGGCCATTCGAGATCATCATTCGTTTTTTTTGTTCTCCTGCGGTAGCAGTGTCCTCGCCGCCTCTGCGTTGTCCGGTCTAACGGTTCCGCCCTTACGGCGGCTCACTTTTGGCAGACGCCCCAAAAGTAAGCAAAAGGTCTTGCCCCTTGCATCCGGCCCGACTTCGTCGGGTTCCCTCGCTCCATCATTGCTCCAGGGGCCCGCCGCGAAGGG
>JBIHZW010000005.1:0-35198 GCA_044240245.1 Pseudomonas sp.
AACCAGCAGAATCGCCGTCCTTTTTTCGCGACTGGAAGTCCCTCGTGCAACGGATTGTGATCTTGGGCAATGCTGGCAGCGGCAAGTCCACTCTGGCTCGAGCCTTGAGCAAACGCCTCAGCTTGCCCGTAGTGCACCTGGACACACTGTTCTGGGAGCCTGGCTGGGTCGAGCCAGACGCTGCGCAGTTCCGCGAAAGGGTCCGCGATGCACTCACAACTGATGCCTGGATTTGCGAAGGCAACTACGCCCGCCGCACTTTCGACCTGCGCCTGCCCAGCGCCGACCTGATCATCTGGCTTGATACGCCGCGACTGACCTGCCTGGCGCGCGTTATCGTTCGTAGCGTATTAAATCGACCTCGCTCCGACCTTCCTGCTGGCTGTAGAGAGAAACTCGACAGGGCATTTCTGGATTTTCTTAAGTTCGTATGGCAGTTCGACCATGGTTACCGCCAAGGTATCGACGCAGTGCGTATAGCCATCGGCCCGACGGTGCCAACAGTGCATTTACGAGGCAGTCGACAGATTGCCGCCTTCCTTGATGGGTTGCCCGCAACACCTGCAGCTCGGCCCTATTAGATCAATTAACCACCAGAAGAAAGGGATTATTACTCGTGGCAGAACACTTCATTCGCCCGCTCGCGCTCTGCATTTTCCATCATCAGGGGAAAATACTGGTCAACCAATTCCACGATGCCGTTGAAAACATGACGCTCTTTCGCCCCATTGGTGGCGGCATTGAATTCGGCGAAAGGAGTCACGAAGCCATCGTCCGGGAAGTGCAGGAAGAACTAGGCCGTTCGATCAGCAACATTCGCTTGATTGGCACGCTGGAAAGCATCTTCACCTACGCAGGCAAACCAGGGCACGAGATTGTCCAAGTCTATGATGCAAGGTTTGACGACGCAGACGTCTATGAAAAACCTTGGCTAGACGGCCACGAAAGCGATGGCGCGCCGTTCAGAGCCACGTGGCACTCCAGCTCCAGTTTCACCCCTGCATCACCGCTAGTACCTGAGGGACTCTACGATCTGCTCAAGCGAGCATTGCTGCTGTAACGGCGCAAAGGTAGGCCGGGGCTGCCAGAAGGCAATTCAGGCGATGTTGGCAATAGCGCAATTTTTCAAACTCGAGGATGAAGCACATGACATTCCTGGTAGAGAAAGCGCCCATTACTACCACCCTGATGGAGGCTGATTTGGAGGATGCTCCTGGGCTCGACCTGCTTGCGACAAAAGCATGCCCTGTGGTTGTACGGATCATTGACGGCATGGAGCACCTGCTGGTGTTCAAACATCCGCTAGCGGGTTACCAACTGGTGAAGGGCACCATTGAATTGGCTGAGCGGCCTTCCCATGCAGCCGTACGCGAGCTTGCTGAAGAATCGGGCATTCGTACTGCCCAGGCAGTAAGGGATCTAGGCAGTTGGAATGCCGGGTACGAGCAACAGATCTGGTCGTTTCAGCTTTGTGAGGTTGCAGAGTCGCTGCCCCACCAGTGGCGCTTCGACACACATGATGATGGCGGACATGTCTTTGAGTTCTTCTGGCATCCGTTGAAAGCGGATTTACCCACGCCTTGTCACATGCTGTTTCAGACAGCCTGGGCACAGATCAGAAACCGGCTTTACGCCACCGACGCGGACACACATAAGCCCTTACAGGTGCTTTTACAGCAGGCCATCGCCACTCCCAAAAGCTGACCTGATTCGTACCGACTATGCCGAGGGAGCTTCAATCTCTCGCTAAGAAATCCTGCATGCACCTGGCCCCGCTTCTACCCAACCGCTTGCAGCCTCGGCGACGCCGTGTAGAATCCCGCGCCCGAAAATGCAGGAGACAACACGTTGGCCATTCACTATTCCGCGTCCCAGGAAAATGTTGCATGCGGGCGCACTGGCTCGAACCTGAACAGCACCCAGGATGTTACTCAGGTGTCATGCAAGCTCTGCCTTCGCAGCGTTGAAAAGGGCGCTATTGAGCCTGTACGCAAGACCCCCACCTTGGCTGAGCTTAGAGCCGAAGCAAAAGCCGCCAAGGCTGCCCTCGCAGCCGCTGAAATGTCGAAAGCGGCCCCTACTCTGACCCCTCGCGCCGAATGGCAGCAACGCCTGGAGCAACTGCCAGGTAAAAACCGCATCCCGCGCGGCGTAGTTCGACAGACATTTATCTAATCGACTACCGCCCTCGCCCGGCAACACCCGCGTTGCGTAAGGCAACTGAAGCTCAACGCGGCTGCAGCAACAGGGCAAACAGTTCGGCGTGACCGCTGACGTTCAGCTTGTTGTAAAGGTTGCGCCGGTGCACCTTCACCGTTTCCGGGGAAATCCCCAGGCGCTGGGCGATGGCCTTGCTGGAGAAGCCCTGCAAGATCAGCCGCGCGGTTTCGATTTCCCGCTCAGTCAGACGCGCATCCAGGCTGTCCAGCAATGCCAACAGGTCGCCCGCCGCCGGGGCGACCTTACCCTCAGGTGGTAGCAGTTGCACATGCCGGCGCATGGCCGCCAATACCCAATCACGCACGCACAGCAAACGGCCCTGCTCCTCGGCGCTGAAGGCGGTGGCGCGCCCCAGCGACAAGCCCAGTACCACGCCATCGAGGGTGCAGAAGAACTGCAGCTCACCGATGCCGATCACCGGATGGAAGTAACTCAGGTAGTACTCGCTGTGCTGGAACTGGTCGGGGGCGACTGATTCGAGGCTATGCAGGCCATCGGCGATACCGTTGCAGGCGGCCTGGTAGAACGGGTCGAGCAAATACATGCCGGCGCAGTAGTCGGCCAGGCCCTCGCGCTCATCCACCTCGGCGCGAAACTCGAAATCGGCCAGCAGCGTGGGCACTCGGCCGGCCTGCATTAAGGTCACCAGGGCGTTGTCCAGCGGCACCAGCAGGCGCAGGGTATCCACCAGGTTGCGCCAGAAATTGTCCTGACCGACGGCGGCGAACATCCGCGCCAGGCTCTGGTGCATAGGCAACTCTTTCAGCAAGGCGTCCACTGACTACCCCTTTCGCGTAACCCGTGATGGGAATTGGTCTGGCCCCGGTGCGGCACTAGCCTGGGACCTTCTGAAATAACCGGCCTGCAGCAGGCCAGGAGTGCCGCATCATGCGTCGTCACCGTTTGTATCTCAACCTTGGAGTAGGCCTCTGTCTGTCGGCGTCGATAGCAGCCGCGGCAGCGGATGAACCGACCGTGCATGTGTACAACTGGTACGACTATATCGGCCCCACTACCTTGGCCGACTTCAAGCGCGAGCAGGGCATCACCCCGGTCTACGACACCTTCGACAGCGCCGAAGCCCTGGAGAGCAAGCTGCTTACCGGCGGCACGGGTTACGACGTGGTGGTGGCGAGTAACTTCAGCCTGCCCAACCTGATCAAGGCCGGCGTGCTCGAACCGCTGGACCCGGCCAAGCTGCCCAACCTCAAGCATCTGGACCCCGAGTTGCAGGCCAAGCTGGCCAGCAACGACCCTGGAAACCGCTATGCCGTGCCCTATATGTGGGGCACCAACGGCATCGGCTACAACGTCGACAAGGTTCGCGCCGCCCTCGGTGAAAACGCCCCGGTCGACTCCTGGGACCTGCTGTTCAAGGAAGACAACCTGGCCAAGCTCAGCCAGTGCGGCGTCGCCCTGCTCGACTCGCCAGCCGAGATTCTGCCGATTGTGCTGAATTACCTGGGCTTGCCGCCCAACAGCACGGACCCGGCGCATTACCAGCAGGCCGAGGCGCTGCTGCTCAAACTGCGTCCGCATATCGCCTATTTCAACTCGTCGAAGTTCATCACCGATCTGTCCAACGGCGATATCTGCGTCGCTGTGGGCTGGGCCGGCGGCATGCTCGACGCCAAGGCCAGCGCCGAAGAAGCCAAGAACGGCGTGCGTATCGAATACAGCCTGCCGAAAGAAGGCGCGCCAGTGTGGTTCGACACCCTGGTACTGCTCAAGGACGCGCCGCATCCCGAACAGGGCTGGGCCTTTATCGACTACCTGCTACGCCCGGAAGTAGTCGCGCCGATTACCGACTACCTGCGCTACCCCAACGGCAACCGCAGCGCCACGGCCCTGCTCAACCCGGTAACCCGCAATAACCCAGCGGTTTATCCACCAGCAGAAGCCATGGCCAGGTTGTTCAGCCTGGAACCACTGCCAATGAAAGCCGAACGCATCCGCACCCGGGTGTGGAGCAAGGTCAAGAGCGGTCAGTAACCGCCGGCTCTCAATCGCCTGACATTTCCTGATAACACCCTGACAACGAGAAAGACCATGAAACAACGTGCTCGCGATTTGCATATCCAATTCGGCCAACTGCAGCCAGGCCCGCTCAATGCCATCACCGATGTACCCGGCGTGCGAGTCGGCCATAGCGATATACGTGGGCGCAGCGCCGCTGGCCGCGATATCAACACTGGGGTCACGGTGATCGAGCCGCGCCCTGGCTCCACCACCGAGCAGCCGTGCTTTGCCGGCGTGCATATTCTCAATGGCAATGGCGATGCCACCGGCCTTGAGTGGATTCGCGAAGCCGGCCTGCTGACCAGCCCGATTGCCTTTACCAACACCCACAGCATCGGTGTAGTGCGCGACGCGCTGATTGCCCTGGACCGAAAAAAGCAACCCGCCGACGGCCGCCTGTACTGGAATATGCCGGTGGTGCTGGAAACTTTCGACGGCCTGCTGAACGACATCAACGGCTTCCACGTGCGCCCCGAACATGTCGCCGAGGCGCTGGAGTGCGCCAAGAACGGCCCGGTGGCCGAAGGCGCGGTCGGCGGCGGCAGCGGCATGATCTGCCACGAATACAAGGGCGGCATCGGCACGGCTTCGCGGCGCCTGAGCGCGGCGCAAGGCGGCTGGACAGTCGGCGCCATCGTGCAGGCCAACCACGGCACGCGCCGCGAACTGCGTGTCGATGGTTACCCGGTCGGCCGCTATATGGAAAAAGCCACCTCGCCCTTCCTGCGCGCCGACCTGCCGCACCCTGGGATGGGCTCGATCGTGGTTTGTCTGGCCACCGACGCCCCGCTGTTGCCGCACCAATGCACCCGCCTGGCCCAACGCGCCAGCATCGGCATCGCCCGCACCGGCGGCGGCAACGAGGATTGCAGCGGCGATATCTTTATCGCCTTCTCCACCGGCAACCAGCAGCTGGAAGCCACCGCCTACGAGCGCAAAGGCGCGTTCACCTGCGACGGCCTGCGCATGGTCAACAATGACCATATCGGCGACCTATTCCTCGCTGCCTCAGAGGCCGTTGAGGAAGCCATTATCAATGCGCTATTGGCCGCCAATACGATGCAAGGCAATGGCCATAAGGTGCAGGGACTGGATAGCGACACGTTGCTAAAAGCACTGAACAAGGCTGGTTGGCCAGGAGCCCAATAAGCTATCGCGTTAACCGTCCTGGCGGGCTGCGCAGATCAGCAGCCCGCCGCAACAGCTAAGGAGCGCTTGTGAAGATCGAACTGATGCAACTGGCCGGTCGCGATGGCGACACCGCCTACAATCTGCAGCGCACGCTAGAGGCCATCGCCAGCTGTGCCGACGATACAGACCTGCTGGTGTTCCCCGAAACCCAGCTGACCGGTTTTGTTAACGCCGAGCAACTCGCCGACATTGCCGAGCCGCTGCATGGTCCGAGCCTGCAGGCGGTGCAACGCGCCGCCCGCGAGCGCAACGTCGCCGTCGTGGTTGGCCTGGCCGAGAACGACAACGGCACCTTCTACAACACCTCGGTTCTGGTCACGCCGGACGGCATCGCCCTGAGCTACCGCAAGACCCACCTGTGGCCCGATGAACGAGGGCTGTTCGTACCGGGTGATCGCCTTACCACGGTGCTCTGGCAAGGCGTGCGCGTCGGCTTGCTGATCTGCTACGACATCGAACTGCCGGAAACGGCCCGCGCGCTCGGCCAGCTGGGTGCAGAACTGATCCTGGTGACCAACGGCAATATGGACCCGTACGGCCCCGTGCACCGCACCGCGATCATGGCTCGCGCCCAGGAAAACCAGGCATTTGCGGTGATGGTCAATCGCGTAGGCACCGGCAATGACGGCCTGGTATTCGCCGGCGGCAGCGCCGTGGTCGACCCGTTCGGCCGGGTGTTGTACGAAGCCGGCCGCGAGGAATGCCGGCAGCTGGTCAGCCTGGACCTCGACCAGCTGCAAGCCGCCCGCCGCGATTACGACTACCTCAACGACCGCCGCCTGCAGCTGACTGGCGAGCAGACCGAACATGCCGACGGTCGCCGCGAACTGCTGATTACTTAGGCAAACACATTGCCCCTAGTGCCGCACCCGTTACGGCACATTCGTCGCGTAAGGCTGCTTTAACCGTGGGCAGTTGGGGCACAGTTCAACACCTGGCAGCACGTAGCGGATGCAGCACAAACGTCGCTGCCGCCAGGGGCGCACCTGGCCGTCGGCGTGCTCGATATCGATATAGCGGATTGGCGCATAAAGCGGGTTGCGCGAGCCATCCGGGCGTTGTGCGGCGCTCAGTAGTCGCTGGCCATCGAGCAATAGTTCTGCTTGCTCGCTGCGTTTTTGCAGTTGCCCAAGCCAGGCTTCGAAGTAGTTGCCGGCATTGCTCCAGAGCACTTTCGCCGACACTCCGGTATTGGTGCAGAGCGCCTGGATAAAAGGCTGCAGATTGTCATCGAGCAGATGGGCGAAACGCTCGAAGGGATTGTGCGGCGGCGGCAGCGGCTCGCATGGCCCTGGCAGCTTGAACACCAGCGGCAAGCCTTCGCCATCAACAATGATCGATAACTGTTCGAGCTGCAGCGGCATGCGCTGGTTCAGCAGCAGCGCCGCGCTGATCACCGGCGGAAACAGGCGCATAAAGTACTGATTGGCCCAGATCGATGCCAAACCGCGCTGGTCGGCCGTCGCGAACTGCGGACGGAAGCGCGCCATCAAGGTACTCAGCGTCTGCGGCTGAAGGAATTCCTCGCCAGAGATGGCCTCGCGCGGATCATCTGCCGCCACAAAAACATTGCGGTAACGCGCCAGATCGCCACTGAACAGCGTGGCCAGCTCGGACAACATCTCTCTTTCCACGGAGCTATCCGTTGAGGTCGCAAGAGCTGCGGTTGCAGGCAAATTCGGCGCCTCAGCAGCGGCGTCCTTCTTGGGAAAATCCTTGGCGTGCAATGCCTTCATCCGTCAAAAAACACCAATAGTAACGCTAACGATTAGCGTTTGCGAAATACTGATTCATTACTTAAGATGCAGCCCGCGCCCAATCTAGAGCGGTTATGCACATGGATGATGTAGGACACTCGAAAGCAGCCGTGCATCTGGCGATGCTGATCAACCTGCTTTCCATCGGCAGCCTGATGATGGTGATGCCCCTGGGTCCGGACCTTGTGCGCGACCTCGGCATGCAGGCCAGCCATGTTGGCTATATCAGTGGCGGCGCCACGCTCGCCTCGGCCCTGAGCATGGCTCTGGCCGCGCCCTGGCTGGATCGCCTAAAGCGCAAACAGGCGCTGGTGATCCTTCTAACCCTGCGTTTCGCCTTGCTGATGGCCTGCGCCCTGACCAGCAGCGCCGAGCAGCTGATTCTGCTGTTTGTGCTCTCCGGCCTGGTTGCCGGGCCCATGGGCGCGTTGCTGATGGCAAGCATGCTCGACATCATTCCGCCGGCCGAACGCGGGCGCAAACTTGCCTATATCGGTATGGGCTTTTCTCTGGCGGCGATTGTGGTGGTGCCCCTGGCTCTGGAGCTGGCGCTGCGCTGGAGTTGGCAAGCGCCCTTTATCGTCTTCGGCGGCCTGGGCCTGGCGCTGGCCTTGCTGTGCCACCTGCTGTTGCATATCCAGGCCAGCGCTTCGCGGCCCAGCGGTTCGGTGCTGCCGCTGCTGAAATCGCCGCTTTGCCTGGGCGCTCTGGCGATCACCGCGTTGCAGATATTCGGCCACTTTCTGCTAGTGCCGCATTTCTCCAACTACTTCCAGTTCAACCTGAATTTTCCGCGCGAGCAGATCGGCCTGCTGTTTCTCTGCGGCGGCCTGGCCAGCCTGGCGGCCATGCGCCTGGGCGGTATCTGGATCGACCGCGGCCAGGCGCTGACAGTGATTCTGCTCAGCAGCGGCGGCTTGGCACTGACCACGCTGCTGGGTTTCGCCACGCCGATTGGCCTGTCGATCTACCTGGTCTTCGTGCTGTTTATGGCCGCCAGCGCGGTGCGCACCAACAGCAGCATGACCATTGCCGCCGCGATCCCGCCGCCGCACCAGCGCGCCGCCTTTATGGCGTTTCAGGGCACCGTCAGCAATGTCGCTGCCGGGCTCGGTAGCCTGTTTTCGGCGCTCTACCTGAGCACCGGCGCAGACAACCAGCTTCAGGGCTTCAACCAGTTAAGCGGCTTTTACGTGGTCGTCGGAATACTCACGGGGGTGGGTATGTGGTTGCTCCAACGCGGTATCCGGCGACGCGACGCCGCCAGCCACACCGCAGGCATAACAACACAGGCGGGCTGAAACCGCCGATCACCAGTGATCAGCTGTAAACGAGTCAACACCTACTCAAATGGAACCTGTCATGTCTTTTGTCAGAAACATCAATCGCCGTCGCGCCATCTCGGTGGGCGTACTGGGCGGTCTGCTGCCTTTCGCGGCGCTGGCCGACAACAGCGTCACCCTGGAAGACAGCATCGTCACCGCCTCGCAAACAGCCCACAGCCAGTTGAGCGTCCCCGCCAGCGCCTCGGTTATCACCCGCGCTGAGCTGGACAAAATGCCGGTCTACGACCTGGCCGATGCGATAAAACGTCTGCCCGGCGTACACATCAATACCTCCTCGGCCTATGGCCGCAAGGAGATCAAGATTCGCGGCATGGATTCGGACTACACCCTGCTGCTGGTCAACGGCCGCCGCATCAACTCGCGTGACGCCCTGACCTCCAATTACGCCAACGACTTCGACCTGTCCTCGATCCCCATGGCCGCGGTTGAGCGCATCGAAGTGATCCGTGGCCCGATGTCTTCGCTGTATGGCGCCGATGCCCTGGGCGGCGTGGTCAACGTGATCCTGCGTCAGCCCACCAACAGCACCGAAGCTGGCGTGGCCTACAGCTACGAGCACCCGACCAAGGGTGATAACGGTGACCGTCACATCAGCAGCGGCTACCTAAGCGGCGCGCTGATTGAGGACAAGCTGCTGGGCAATTTGATTGTCGAATCCACCGACCAGGCCGCCTGGCAAACCGACAAGCTCAGCCTCAAGGGCACCGACGCCACAGAAAAGCGCCAGGGCGCCAATGTGCTCGGCTCACTGAGCTGGTTGCTCGACGAGCAGCAGAGCATCGACCTGGACTTCAGCCACCGCAAGGATGAGCGCAAGGCACGCTGGAACAATGCCGGTGCCCCTGCCCCGCTGGTCACTAACGAGCAGGAAATGGATCGCACCACTTTCGGCCTGTCGCATAACGGCAACTGGGAAAGCTTCAATTCCCGCGTGCGCTACTACTACGAAAAGGTCGACCTGACTGACGACTCGCAGATCATGACCACCCTGCGCGGCCGTGTGGGTGAAGTGGAGCAGAATAACCACACCGTAGACGGCCAGATCTCGACCACCTTGGGCAGCCATCTGCTGACCGCCGGTAGCGAGCTGCGTCGTACCACCCTGGAGCACAACCAGAACCTCGGCAAGGAAACCGAAGTCGACCAGAAAGCCGTCTACCTGCAGGACGAGTTTTCCCTCGGCGCCCTCGATATCACCCTCGCTGGACGCTGGGATGACCACGAAGTGTTCGGCGGCGCATTCAGCCCGCGCCTCTACGGCATCTACAACCTCACCGACAACTGGGTGCTCAAGGGCGGCGTTGGCAAGGCCTTCAAGGCACCGGACATCACCCAGTCCGACGAGAACTACAGCGTGCTGGCTTGCCGTGGCATGTGTCAGATCGTCGGTAACCCGGACCTGAAACCGGAAACCTCGGTCAGCTATGAGCTGGGAACCCTGTATCAGGACGAGCGCCTGCAAGCCGGCATCATGTTCTTCAACAACGAGATTGAAGACATGATCGTCAGCGACAGCTGGCGGCCGCCGCTCTACCGACCACGTGTCATGACTTACACCAACGTCAGCAAGGCGCGTATTCAGGGTTATGAGTTGCAGGGCAGCTACGCCTTTACCGATGCAGTGACGGCACGCGCCAATTACACCTATTCCGACGCCGAAAACCGTGACACGGGCAACGAGCTGAACTACAGCCCGAAGCACGTTGGCAATATCGGTATCGACTGGCAGGCACTGCCGAAACTGGGCCTGAACCTGGACTACCAGTACACCGGCAACCAGATGCTGGTTATCCCCAACAACGCCTCCAGTGTTGAATCGGATGCCTACCACACCGTCAGTCTGGGCACCAAGTTCCAGGCCACCAAAGAGCTCGCGCTCAAGGCAGGGATAAACAACCTGACCGATAGCAAGCGTGATGATGTGGCGCAGTCCATCGACCACCTTCTGATGGGCCGCACTGTGTTCGTCGGCTTCAGCTACGACCTGTAACACCTGTACCCCGGCGGCACCTGTCGCCGGGGTTACCCGAATTCTGTCCAGTAGAACCATGAGCCAACTAACCCGCACCTTCCATATTCAGCAACGTCACGTCCTGCTCGCCGGCAGCCTGTTGCTGCTCGGCCTGCTGGCGCTATCCCTGGCCACCGGTGCCGGGCAATACGGTGCAGCGGACGTACTTGGCTTTCTACTCGGCAACCCCAGCAGCCTGGCCGATGACAAACTGGCCATGGTGGTTAACAGCCTGCGCCTGCCACGCACCCTCGCCGCGTTGCTGGTCGGCGCCAGCCTGGCGTTGGCCGCCACCCTGCTGCAAAGCGCAACACGCAATCCTCTGGCCGAACCCGGCCTGCTCGGGGTGAATGCCGGCGCGGTGCTCGGCCTGGTGATCGGGCTGATCTACTTTGACGTCGAATCGACCCAGGGCTATTTGCTCTGGGCCGGTGCCGGCGCGCTGCTGGGCAATCTGCTGGTGCTCGGCATCGGCGTAATGCTTGGCCAGGCCAGCCCGCTCAAACTGATCCTCGCCGGCATGGCGTTGGCGGCGGTGTTCGGCGGTATTGCCAACTTTCTACTGCTCTCCACTCGGGTGGCGCTGGAGCAGTTTCGCTACTGGAACCTCGGTTCACTGTCGGCCTCCGAACTGTCTGCTGTGACCACAGTCAGCCCGCTGGCG
This sequence comes from Pseudomonas sp., assembly GCA_044240245.1. Lineage (GTDB taxonomy): Bacteria > Pseudomonadota > Gammaproteobacteria > Pseudomonadales > Pseudomonadaceae > Aquipseudomonas. The sequence continues at coordinate 11,209 of JBIHZW010000005.1, forward strand.
CTGCTCGGCCTGGTGCTCGCCGCCCTGCTCTGCCGGCAACTGACGCTGATGCAGATGGGCGACAGCCAGGCCCGTGCCCTGGGCATCTCGACCACCTGGGTGCGGGTTGGCGTGCTGCTCGCCGCCACCCTGCTGACCGCCTGCGCCATCGCCCTGGCCGGGCCAATCGGCTTTGTCGGCTTTCTGGCTGCCTACTGCGCGCGCCTGCTGGAACCGGTAGCGCTGCTGCGCCAACTGCTTTTTTCCAGCCTGTTTGGCATGCTGTTTCTGCTCGCCGCCGACATCCTCGCGCGCTGGCTGGTGCAACCCTACGAGCTGCCGGTCGGCACCCTGCTCGCCGCGCTCGGCGCGCCGGCCTTGATCGCCATAGTTCTGCGCGGCGGCTTCCGTTCTCTATTGGCGGTGAAATAAACATGCCCAGCCATCAACCCTCCGGGCTCTGGCATCTGCGTCTGGGCCAACTCAATCTGCTGCTGCATCGGCGCACCTGGCTGCTCAGCCTGCTGGTGCTTACGGTGCTGTTGGCGCTGGTGATCATGGCCATCAGCCTCGGCTCCGGGCGCATGGGCGTGCTCGATGTGCTGGCCACACTGAGCGGCCAGGGCAGCAAGCTCGATGACATCATGGTGTTCAAGATCCGCATGCCACGGGTCGCCGCTGTGGTGATCGCAGGACTCGCCATGGGCATGGCCGGCTGCCTGATCCAGACCCTGGTGCGCAACCGCCTGGCCACTCCGGACATGGTCGGGGTTAACGAAGGCGCATCACTGGCGGTGATCGGTTTTTCTCTTTATCTGACTGTTGGCAGTTGGCCCTGGTGGGCCTCGCCGCTGGGTGCGGCGCTGGCTGCGGTAGCGCTGTTCGTGCTGTGCCGCCGGCCGGGCGAGCAGGGTTATCTGTTTATCGTGATTGGTATCGCGCTGTCGGAGCTGCTCGGCGCAATCGGTGATTTCATGATGGCCACTCAACCGCTGGTGCACCTGGGCAGCATCTACCTGTGGACCATGGGTCACTTCGCCGGAGCCAGCTACCAGACGGTCACACCGATTGCGCTGATTCTGTTGGCGCTCTGCCCACTGCTGGCCTGGCTTAACCGCCCGCTGGCGCTGCTGCGCTTCGGCGAAGCGACTGCGCAGAACCTCGGCATCAAGGTCGCAGCACTGCAACTGGCGGTGCTCGGCGTGGCGATTCTGGTGGCAGCGCTGGGCACCGCCATCGGCGGCCCGGTGATATTTATCGCCATGGCTGCGCCGATCATCGCCTCCTGGCTGGCCCGCGATCACCTCGCGCCGATCTGGCTGGCAGCGTTATGTGGCGCGGTGCTGCTGGTGGGCAGCGACACCCTGGCGCGTCTGCTGGCACAGCCCGAAGAAATTCCCACCGGGATCATGACTCGCCTGCTCGGCGGCGTTCTGCTGCTGATCCTGTTGCTTAAAGACCGCAAAGGCTCCGATTGATGACGCTGTTGTCCACGCCAATTCCCCCGACCCGACCTGCGCAACTGCGTGCGCATAACCTGAGTTTCGCCTACCAGGCCAAGAGCGTGCTGCAGGACGTCTCGTTCGAACTGCCCAAGGGCAAGCTGATCGGCATTGTCGGGCCCAACGGCAGCGGCAAATCCACCCTGCTCAAGCTGCTCGCGCGGCAACTGCCGTTGCAGGGCGGCCAAGTCGAACTCAACGGCATTCCGCTGCAACGCTACGCAATGAAAGCCCTGGCCCGCGAGCTGGCCTTTCTGCCGCAGCGCCCGGTGATGGCCGAAGGCATTCGCGTCGAGCAGCTGGTGCAATACGGCCGCCATCCGCATCAGGGCTGGTTCAACCAGTGGAGCGCGGAAGACGCCCGCCAAGTCGCCCGCGCCCGCGATGCCATGCAGCTGCAGGACATCTGGCAGCAGGTCGCCTCGTCGCTGTCCGGCGGCCAGGCCCAGCGCGCCTGGCTGGGCATGATCCTGGCGCAGAACACCGACCTGGTACTGCTCGATGAACCCACCAGTGCCCTGGATATCGGCCACCAAGCCGAGGTCATGGAGGCTGTGCTGAATATCGTCGCCGAAGGCCGCACTGTGCTGATCGTGATTCACGACCTGGGCGTGGCCGCGCGCTACTGCGATGAAATCATCGCCCTCGACAACGGCCGTATCGCCGCCATGGGCCCGGCCCGTGAGGTGATCAACAAGACCCTGGTCGACCAGATCTACCACACCGACGTGGACATCCTCGCAGCGCCCGATGACGGCGCTCCGGTGGTGGTGCCGCGCCGGCGCAAGCCCGCCCACTCTGAACAGGACTAATCCGATGACTACTCTATTGCGCTGGAGCCTGCCCCTGCTGCTGGCCAGCCAGTTGTTAAGCGCGGCCGCCGTGGCCGGCACCCGCCAAATCGAAGATGCTTTCGGCAACCCGGTTACTGTGCCAAGTGCACCGCAGCGGGTGATCACCTTGAGTGAACTGGATCTGGATGCGGCGCTGGCCTTGGGTATCACTCCGGTCGGCACGATTAACGGCCGTGGCCAGGCCACGCCGCCGCGTTACCTCGACAGCCAAGCGGTAGCCGGGATCAAGGTGGTCGGCGATATCGACAACCCCAACCTGGAAACCCTGCTGGAACTGGAACCCGACCTGATCCTCACCGGCCCGGTAAAACCCGAGCAACTGGCGATCCTCAATGAAATCGCCCCTACGGTGATCACCTTCGCCTGGGCCAAGCCCTGGCAGGAAAGCCTGCAACGCACCGCCAACGCGCTCAACCAAAGCGCTGCCGCCGATGCGCTGCTGGCACGCTACAACACCCGCGCCGCCGAAGCGCGCGAACGCCTCAAGGCTTATCAGGGCCAGACCTTTAGCATCGTGCGCTGGAACCCCAAAGGCCCGTCCTACATGTTCAAGGATGCCTTTGCCAGCAGCGTGATCAACGACCTAGGCCTGATTCGCCCAAGCTACCAACAGGACCCCGGCCACACCCATTCCATGGCCCTGAGCCTGGAATCACTGCAACTGCTGGATGCCGACTGGCTGGTGATCGGCACCCTGAGCACCAGCGGAGAAGCGGTGGAGGCTCTGCAACAGGCCGAACAGACCCCTGCGTTCAAACAGCTGTCGGCGATCCAGGGCAAACGCTTTGGCGCAGTCGATGGCTCACTCTGGACCTCGCTCGGCGGCCCCCAGGCCGCCTTGCAGGTGATTGCCGATATCGAACAGCTGCTTGGCAAAGCCGACGCTCAGCCGCTCAAAAACTGAATGCGTAGCCCGGATGCAATCCGGGCTACGTACTGAACGCTCTCCGGCTCCAGTTATTCAGGAGCCGGCAGGCGCTTGCGGTCAAGCTTGCCGCTGGCAGTCTTCGGCAGGCTGTCCAACAGCAGAATGCGCCCCGGAATCATGTAGTGCGGCAGCCGCTGCTGCAGCGCGCGGCGAATGGTCATACGGCCCAGACCAGCGCCCTCGCGCAGTTCCACGTACGCCACCAGACAGGCCTCATCGCCGCTGCCATGCAACCGCACCGCCGCGTCTTGCACGCCGTCGATACGCCGCAGACAGACTTCGATCTCGCCCAACTCGATGCGAAAACCGCGTAGTTTGATCTGCTCGTCGCGTCGCCCCAGATAGCGATAGGCGTCTTCGCCGACCCGCTGCACACGGTCTCCGGTGCGATACAGCTGGCGGCCTTGCCAGGCAATAAAGCTCTGCGCGGTCAGATCCGCCCGCGCCCAGTAGCCGCTGGCCAGCGACGCCCCTTCGATACACAGCTCGCCCTCGGCGCCGATAGCCAAGGCTTCACCCGCCTCGTTCAGAACCCAGTGGCGGTAGCCATCGAGAGACTGGCGCAGCAACACGCCCTGCTCGCCAAGCGGCAATTGCACCTGCGCTATCAGCGACCAAACGGTGGCCTCGGTGGGGCCATAGCAATTCCACAACTGGCCTACCAGCGGAACCAAGCGCTCGGCCAGGGGCGCATCCAGTGCCTCGCCGCCGCATAGTGCAGTCATCCCGGCGCGGCCCGGCCAACCGGCCTTGAGCAGCATGCGCCAGAACGCTGGGGTGGCCTGCAGGGTGTTGATTTCCGGATGCGCGGCCAAAAGCCTGAGCAGCGCGTCCGGGTCCTTATGTGCCGAGTTGCCGACCACTTCCAGTGCGCCACCGGCCCATAGCGGGCCGAGCATTTCCAGCAGGGAGATATCAAAGGCTGGGGTGGTGATAAACAACCAGCGGGTGGCGCTGCCCAGCTGCAGCCGGTGACTAGCGGCGCTGAGGAAATTGGCCAGAGCGCGGCGGCTGATCACTACGCCCTTGGGCCGCCCGGTGGAGCCCGAAGTAAACATCATATAAGCCGGCAGTTGCTCATCCAGCGCCGGCCAGCTCAACTCGCCCCCCTCACCGTCTCGCAGGTGCAGGCTAGGTATAGCGAAGCTACCTTCGCCTCCGACATCCTGCAGCACCAGCGCCAGTTCGGCGTCGTCGGCAATGCCCTGCAAGCGTTCGAGGGGGAACTCCGGGTCCAGCGGCACAAAGCACAGGCCGTTATGCAGACAGGCCAGGGTCGCCGCCAGCAGGTCGGCCGAGCGCTGCAGGTACAAGCCGACCCGTGCGCCAGGCGGCACACCCCACGCCGTCAGTTGCGCGGCAATCGCCGCCGTGCGCGCGGCCAGGCGTGCATAGCTGTAACGCTGGCCTGCCCAGCCCAGCGCCATGGCATCCGCCTGCTCGGCGAACACCTGCGCCAGGTGCGTGCCCAGCAGCGGCACGCCGAGATTCTGTTGCATGACTGTCATGGCTGTACCTCCATCGCCAGCCTGGCCAGTTCACTCAGGTGCTGACGCAGACGCTGCAACAGTTGCTCGCTGAGATCGCCGCGCAGGCAGCCGATCTGCCGCAGGGTCAGGCGACCATCAAAAATCCCGCCGTGCAGGCTGATCAGCTCCGCCGAACGATTGTCCGCCGCACTTGGCCGACCCGGTGCGATGGGTAACGGCTGCCAGTCGCCCTGGCCACTGCGCGCACTGCCCAGGTAATTCAACGCCACGGGCGGCAACGGTAAGGGGTTGGGTTCCGCCAGGCTAGCGCGCAATGGCATATAACCGACGCCGTTATCCGGCACCTGGCGCAGCTGCTCGGCGCATTGCGCAATCAGCTGCGTCCAGTCCGCCTGATCATCCAGCACCAGCGGATACATGCTGGTGAACCAGCCCAGGGTGCGGCTGACATCCAGGCTCGGGTCTATCGCCTCGCGGCCATGGCCTTCCAGCAGAATCCACTGACGCTGGCCCAGGCCCATCTCGCTCAGCGTGCGGGTCAAGGCAGCCAGCAACAGGCTGCGCATCTCACAGGCAAATACCTGGGTGGCGTGCTGACTGAGTTGCTGGGTCAGCATTGGTTCTAGCTCGAGCAGATGCACCTGAGTCGGCTCTGCGCAGATCCAATCGGCCGGGATGCGGTAGCCCATCGCCGCCATACGCTCGCGCCAGAAGCGCAGTTGCGCGCCGGCTTGCAGCACATAAGCGAGCAAGCCCTGGCCCCACTGGCGATAGCTGCTGGTCTTGGCCGGCAACGCCTCGCCACGGTGCAGGCGCGCCAAATCGTCGGCGAGGATGCGCCACGACACCGCATCGACCACCAGGTGGTGACAGGCGATAAACAGCCCACGACCCTGCGGCAGGTTTTCCACCAGCGCCCAGCTGAGGCTGCGCCCCAGCATCGGTTCGAACTGGCTCTGCAGCTCGGTCAGCGCCGCTTGCAAACCGGCTTCGCCCAGTTCGGCGTAATCGAGGATCGCAGGTGCTGCCAGCGGCAGATTTTCCAGGTAACGCTGACTGCTTGGTGTCACCGCCAGGCGCAGGGCATCGTGATGCTGCAGCAGTTGCTGCAGATAACCGCGCAACTGCGCCACCTCCACACCCGCGGGCAGGCGCAGCAATACGCCCTGGTTCCAGTGCTGCGGGGTGGCCAGCGGTTGTTCGTAGAACCAGCGCTGAATCGGCTGCAGCGGGAACTCTCCGGTCAGCACGCCCTGCTCAGCCTGCACCGCAATATCATCACGCTTGCTGCCCAGCACCCGGCACAGGCGGCGCACAGTCTTGGCCTCGAACACTTCCTTGACCGAGCAGGGATAGCCGGCATCGCGCAGGCGCGTGGTCAGCTGGATACTCAGGATCGAATCACCGCCCAGCTGGAAGAAGTCGCTCTGCACACCGAGCGGCTGATTCAGCACGGCCTGCCAGATGGCGAGTATCTCGGCCTCGAGCGGGTTGGCCGGTGGTGTAAGTTCTCCGCCAGCCGCCAGATCGATCTTCGGCAGCTGGCGCAGGTCGAGCTTGCCATTCGGCGTCAGCGGCATCTGTTCGAGCAGCACCAGGCTGCTCGGCACCATATATTCCGGCAGGCGCTGCGCCACGTCATGCAATACCGCCTCGACCGCAGGCTGAGCTGCACCGGGCTTGAGCGCCGCATAGGCGACCAGGGCCTGGCGCTGGCCATCGCGCAGCACCAGCACCTTGACCTGTTGCAGCGCCGGGCAGCTGAGGCTCAGCTGGGTTTCGATCTCTCCCGGCTCGATGCGATAACCGCGCAGTTTGATCTGCTCATCGAGGCGGCCCAGGTATTCATACTCACCATTGCCCAGCAGCCGCGCACGGTCGCCGCTGTGGTACAGGCGCAGGGTCACGCCAGCCACGCAGTGTTCGCGGAACACCGCTGCCGTACGCTGCGGCTGGTTCAAATAGCCACGCGCCAGACCTAGGCCTGCCAGGCACAGTTCACCCGGCACGCCGACCGGACAGAGGTTGCCCAGCTCGTCGAGGATCAACGCTTGCATGCCGTCGATTGGCGTACCGATGCTCAGACTGCTACCGGACTGCAGGTGCTTGCACAGCGCAGTCACCGTGGCCTCGGTCGGCCCGTACATATTGATCAGGCGCACGCGCCCGGCCCAGCGCTCGATAAGCCCGGCCGGACAGGCCTCACCTCCAAAACCGATCGCCTGCAAGGCCGGCAAAGCGCGCTCGGGCAGGGTCGCGAGCAAGGCGGTGGGGCAGATCATATGGCTGCTGGAGCTGCGTTCGAGCTGCTCCAGCAGGCCCTCGTCCGGATCGCCCCAGACCAGGCTCGCACCGTGGGTCAGCGGCAGCAGCGCACACATATTGCCAGCATCGAAGGACAGCGACATGCAGTTGAACATGCGTGCCTCGCAGCCCAGCTGCAGCCTCTTGGCATGGTCCTGCAGCAGGTTGACCAGACTGCCCTGCTCGACCATCACGCCCTTGGGCAAACCGCTGGAGCCGGAGGTGTAGATCACCTGGGCAAGCTGCTGCGGATCGTGGCCGAGCGCCGGCGTGGTCGGCGGCATGCCGTCCAGCTGCGCCTGCAGGCTGGCATCCTGTAGATCGACCCAGCGCACACCAATGTCCAGCGCAAATGGCGGCTCGCCCTGGCCGACGATCAAATCGATGCAGGCGTCGCCAAGGATGTGTTGCAAGCGTTCACGCGGGTAGGCCGGGTCCAGCGGCACGTAGGCGGCGTTGATTTTCCAGATGGCCATGACCGCCACCACGAAGGCATTTTCGCGACGCGCCAGTACGCCCAGCAGCGCACCCGGGCCGCAGCCCTGGCTGAGCAGCCAATGCGCCAGGCGATTGGCCCGCGCATCCAGCTCGGCATAACTTACAGCGCTATCGCCAACCCCCAGGGCCGGGCGCTGCGGATGCAGCCGCGCCATATCCTCGAACAGGCCCAGCGCCGTGCGCCGGTTGGGATACTCACGGGGCAGCGCGGCCAGACGCGCGGTGGTTTGCTGCACCAGCGGCTGATCGAGCAGCGGCAGCGCCCAGATATCCATCTCGGGTTGTTCGACCACGGCCTCTAGCAGCAACAACAGGCGTTCGGCATAACGTTCGACCGTGGCGTGCTCGAACAGCACCGTGGCGTACAGCCAGTCAACCCGCACCGAGTCCATCAATTCGGTGACCTTGACCGATATATCGGTCTTGGCCGGCAGCACTGGCGAGGTTTCCTCGACCGCCTGACAGCCGGGGATCAGGTCGTTGAAATCGACCCGAGCCTGATACACCAGCATGATCTGGAAGATTGGGTTGATCGCCGTGTGGCGATCCATGCCGAGTGCCTCGCTGAGCGCCTCGAAGCGGTACAGCTGATGGTCGAAGGCTTCCAGATCATCCTTGCGGCAAGCCTGCAGATAATCGCTAAAACTCTGCCGTTCAGGCAGCTGTGTACGCAGCACCAGAGTGTTGACGAAAAAGCCCACCAATCCTTCGATATCAGGGCGCTCGCGGTACGCCAGCGGCGTGCCGATAACGATGTCGCGCTCGCCACTGTGGCGCGCCAGCAGCAGCGCGAACAGCGCATGCAGGCCGATAAAGGGCGAAGTGTTGTGGCGCTGGCAGAGCTGTTTGAAACGCGCCCACAGCGCATTGTCGATAGTCGAGAACACCAGCTCGCCGCCACTGGCCTGATGCGCCGGACGCGGCTTGTCCAGCGGCAGGCTGTGCACATCGGCAATACCGCGCAGGCGCTCGACCCAGAACGGTTTGAACTGCTCGTGGTAGTCACGGAAGAGCGGCGAGTTGAACCAGCTGGCGTAGTCGATGTAGTTCAGCGCCGGCGCTTGCCAGTTCAAAGGCTGGCGATTCTGGAAGGCCAGAAACGCGGTCTTGAGGTCGGCAAACATGTTCTTCACCGACCAGCCGTCGGAGATGATGTGGTGCTGGGTAATCAGCAGCACATGCTCGCGCGCACCGAGGCGTAGCAGGTGCACACGGGTCAGCTCGCCCGTGGTGAGGTCGAAGGGCCGGCTGATCTCTTCGCGCACCCGTTGCGCCACCTGCGCTTCACGGACTGGTAACTCGAGTGCGGACAAATCCTCAACGTCCAGTTGCAGCGGCCGCTGCGGCAAAATCTGCTGTTCGCCACGTCCCTGAGCATTGCGCACAAAGCGCGTGCGCAGGCTGGCATGACGCTGCGCCAGCGCATCGAAGGCAAACGCCAGCGCCGGCACATCCAGCTCGCCGGTCAGGCGGAAATACACCGGCATATTGTACAGGTGCGAGCTTTCTTCGTACTGCTCGATAAACCACAAACCGCTCTGCGATGACGACAACGGGCCACTTTCGGCATGCTGCGCCTGGATCGGCGCAGCAAAGGCGTTGGCGGCGGCCAAGCAGGTGACGATGGCGTCGCGGTTCGCGCGAATCTGCTGGCCCAACTCTTGGGTGATGGCGTCCTTGTTCGACTGGGAAACCAGCTGGCCCTGGGCATTCAGACTCAGATGCACGCCCTGGCGGGCCAGCTGGTTCAGCAGGCCGATAATATTAGTGCTCATGTGCGTCCTCTCAGTCGGTCAGGCTTGCGCCGCCGTCGACCACGATGTCTTGCAGGGTGATGTGGCTGGCCAGGTTCGATGCCAGGAACAGCACGACGCTGGCGACCTCTTCCGGGGTGGCGATCTTCTGCAGCGGGATGCCCAGCTTGAACTGCTCGGGAAAGCCGGCGATGGTGCGCGCCGGCGCGTCACTGCTGTGCCACATGCCGCGCTGCATCGGTGTGTCAGTGGAACCCGGCGACACCAGGTTGCAGCGCACGCCATGGGTCGCCAGCTCCAGGCCAGCGGTGCGGATCAGGCTGCTCAGCGCCGCCTTGGACGCGCTGTAGGCAGCCATCTGCATGCGCGGCACATGCGCCGCGTTGCTGCTCACCGCCACCACTGCGCCGCGCCGCCAGGCCTTGAAGCGAGGCATCAACTGGCGCAGCAGGTAAAACGGCCCGGAGACATTCACCCGTAGGCAGGCGTCCCAGTCCTCCAGCGCCAGCTCCTCAATCGGCGCCAGGCGCAGCACGCCGGCGACGCTGGCCAGCACATCGATCACCCCGTGGGCACCCAGCAACTCGTGGCAGGCCTGCTGCACTGCCTGGGCATCGCCAATATCCAGCACATAGCGGGTAAAGCCGTAATCCTGCTCGGGGAAGCTCAGATCGAAGCCGATCACCTGCCCGCCCAACTGGGCAAACCCCTCCGCCACGCTGCGGCCAATGCCCTGGCCGGCACCGGTGACCCAGATGGTCTGACCGCTGAAATCCATTTGTCTGTTCATTTGCATGACGCTTCCTTACCAGACCTGTTCCACCTGCGCTTCGCTCTGCAGCACGCGGCTGTCGAGGAAATGGCAGAAGTCCGCCAGACGCGGGTGATCGAAGACATCGGAGACCTTCACCGCCGTGCCGAACTCACTGGCCAGACGGTTGACGATCTGGATTGTCTGCAGCGACTGCCCGCCCAGTTCGAAGAAGTTGTCAGCGGCCTGAATCGCACTGACGCCGAGAATCTGCTGCCAGATGCTGCGCACCCGTTGCTGGGTCTTATCGTCCAGCGCCTGCTCGCGCGAGCCTTGCAGGTACTCGGTCTGCAGGCGTTTGCGGTCGAGCTTATTGGTGGCGGTGCGTGGCAATGCCGGGTAATGCCGGTAATCAGTCGGCACCATGGCCGCCGGCAGCAGCTTGGCCAACTCCTGGCGAATGCCGCGCAGGTCATCCCGCGGACCACTGATAAAGGCCACCAGCCGGCGCAACCCGCTACCCAGCTCCAGGCCCTGCACGCAGGCCTCATCGACGCCGCTCAAGTTCAGCAGACGCGACTCAACTTCGCCGGGCTGGATGCGATAGCCGCTGATCTTGAATTCGTTGTCCAGGCGGCCGAGGTAAACCAGCCGGTCTTCCTCTATCCGCACTCGGTCACCGGTGCGGTAGACCGGCGTCTGCTGCGCGCCAATCAGCAAGCTGGCAAAGGCCTGCGAATCGCTGCCAAGGTAGCCGTTAGCCAACTGTGCACCGCACAGCACGAGCTCACCCTCCTCGGCCGGACGTTCGCCACGGCCCAGCACCAGCGCCGTGACGCCAGCCAGCGGCTGACCAATCGGCAGGTTGGCGCTACTCGTTAGGCTATCGCTGGCCGGCGCAACACCTTGCAAATCGCAGGTAGTCGCCACCACCGTGGTTTCGGTCGGGCCATAGGTGTTGATCAGGCGAATCCCTGGCGGGGCCATGCGCTGCCAGGCCGTCAGTTGTTCGGGATAGACCGCCTCGCCGCCGATGATCACGCTCTTCAACCCACCTGGCACCTGCACTAGGCCGGCGCGCAGAGCCACCACCCACTCGTTCCAGAAGGCGGTCGGCAGGTCGAGCACGCTGATTGCCAGTTGCTCGAGACCCTCGACAAAGGCGCTGATCGATTCCAGCAGCGCATCGGTACGCAGCACCAGCGTCGCGCCGGCGCTTAGGCTGACAAATACCTCCTCGATGCTGGCGTCGAAGTTGAACGGGGCGAACTGCAGCATGCGATCAGTGGCATCCACGCCATAACGCAGACGCGCCGCCTGGATAAAGTGGTCCAGCGCGCGGTGGCTGATTTCCACCCCCTTGGGCGTGCCGGTAGAGCCGGAGGTGAACATCAGGTAGGCCGCTGCCTCACCCTGACGCGGCGCGCAGAGGCGCTTGGCGCTGTGCAGCACGCCAGCCAGTTCGATCGGGCCACTGTAGCTATCGGCCAGGCGATGGCGGAACGCCGCCTCGGTGACCACCAGGGCCAGCTGCGCGGTGGTGCAGATCAGCCGCTGACGTTCGCCAGGCTGCTCCGGGTCGAGCGGCACATACACCGCCCCGGCCAACAGCACGCCGAGCTGCACAACAATCGCCTCGGGGCTGCGACTGAGCATCACCCCGACCCGCTCGCCCGGCTGTACGCCACGTTCACTCAAGGCGGCGGCGATGGTTTCGGCCTGCGTTTGCAATTCGCCGTAGGTGAGTTGGCGCTCGCCCTGGCACAGCGCCAGGTGCTGCGGCTGGCGTTCGGCCTTGGCGCGAATGGCCTGTAGCACACTGCCGACCTCAGCCATGGCGGCCTGCTCGCTGGCTGGCGCGCTAAGCAAATGTTGCGCGCGGTACTGCGCACTCCAGGCGCTCAACAACTGATCACGCGGCTGTTGCGGGGCCTGCAACCAGGCGGCCAGCAGGCTGAACAATTCCTCCTGCAGCGCGCGCACCTGCGCCTGGCTGTAGCACGCCGGGTTGGCGTCGTAATCCAGCAGCGGCACACCGTTAGCCCCCAGGTGCACTTCCAGGGTCAGGTCTTCCACCGGACCGGCGCTCAAGCTCAGGATGCGCGCCGGACAGTCACCGAAGGTCTGCGGCCGGTCGAACGGCATGATATTGATCAGCGGGCCGAACAGGCGCTGCTCACCGCCAACCCGACCGAGGTCGCGACGCAGTGACTCGTAGCGGTAGTGCTGATGCTTGCGGCTGCTGCGGCGCAGCTTTCCGATGCTCTGTGCGGCTTCTAGCAGATTGGCCTGATCGCTCAGATCGAGGCACAGCGGTGCAATGTTCATCTGCATGCAGGGCACGTTGAAAGAGGCCGAACCCATGCGGTTCATCGCCATCAGACCGAGCACCTGGGCGGCACTGCCGCTGACCTGGCGCAGCTGCGCTGACAGTGCGGCCAGCAGCAGGTCTGGCCAGCCAAGCTTGTTGGCCTCGGCAAGTTGATTGAGGGCCTGCCACAGCGCCGGTGGGAACGCCGCCGAATGACGAAGGAAGGTCGCCGAAATAGGCGCGACGCGCTCGCTAAAGCTGACTGCCTCGGGCAGTGCCCCCAGCTGTTCGCGCCAGTAGTCGCGGGCTGCGGCCGTGCGGCCCTGACTTTCGCGCTCGGCATCCTCACTCAGCACGGCGGCGTAGTCGCCGAACTCGCAAGGCGCGACCGGCTCACCGCGCGTTGCCGCGCCATACAGCTCGGCAACGCGTTGATAGAGCAGATTGCTGCCATAGCCGTCGAGGGCGATGTGGTGAATGCAGCCGTAGAGAAAATCCACCTGCTCGCCCTGCAGCAGAGTGAAGCGGCATGGCAGCTCGCGTTCCAGATCGAACGGCTGGCGAATCTCGGCCATGCCCCACTGCTGCACCCAGGCCTGGGCATCGATCCCGGCCGGTATTTGCACCTGCGCCACACTGAGCGGCAGCTCGGCAGAGTTGAACCACACCTGCTCGCCATCGACCACGAAATGCCCGGATAGCGCTTCGCACTCACTGACCGCCTGGCGCAGCGCGGCGAGCAGCGGCGCAGCCTGGATCTTGCCGGCGAAGGCGATGCATTCGGCGGTGTTGAACATGGCGCGGTCTTCATTCAGCACATAACCGTGCCACAGGCCCTGCTGGGCGACTCCCAAGCGCCTCATGCGGCACCGCCATGCTGTTCGATCAGGCTCCACCAGCCGTTCAGCGTCGGCGTCTTGGCCAGGTCGGTAAAGCTCAGTTCCAGCCCCTGCGCGCGCCACTCACTGAGCAGCGCCATCACCTGGATCGAGTCCAGGCCGTAGTCGAGCAGGTTCTCGTCGGGGTCGAAGGGTTCGTCCAGCTCATCCAACAGGCTCAGCAGGCGCGCCTGCAAGGCGGCGCGGGTCAACGCCGGCGCGGCCGCGCAGCCCAGGCTGAGCACATCGGCGCAGCGAACCACCTGGCCACAGCGGGTCGCCACATAATTCAGCGCCATCTGGTGGTCGGCCTGATTGAAATCGGCCACGCCATCGGCCAGCAGGAACGGCTGGATGTCGCGCATAAAGGCGTCGCAGGCGGTCATCAGGCAGCCGATATGGGCGTAGATGCCGCCGATGATCAGTTGATCGCGACCCAGTTCTTTGAGCATGTGCTCCAGCGGCGAGCGCTGAAAGGCGCTGTAGCGCCACTTCACCAGCACCGTATCGTCGGGCTCCGGGGCCAGTCCGGCGATGATCGCCTGGCGCTCGGGGTGCTGAGTAATGCCCGGCCCCCACATGTCGTTGAGCAGGGCCCGTTCGGCGTCGCTTTGCACGCCGGGCTGGGCGGTGTAGACCACTGGAATGCCCAGCAGCTTGCACTGCGCACGCACTGCTGCCAGCCGCTCGACCAAAGCCTGAACGAAGGCGCTGTCGGCCTCCCAGAAGTCGGCGAAGTACGCCTGCATATCGTGAATCAACAACACCGCGCGGGATGGATCAAGCGTCCACTTGACCTTGTTTGGCGTCCATTCGCTGGGGATGCTGTAGGGCTGCAGAGCCGGGATAGCCATGAGGGGATTTCCTTATTCAGTAGGAGCTAATTCAGTAGGAGCCAGGTGCGCCGCAATACGCTGGCGCAGACGGGTCTTGTCGACCTTGCCGACGGCGGTCATGGGCAGCCTGTCGAGGTGTTCGAAACGGTCGGGCAGCTTGTAATCGGCCAGGCCCAGGCCACGCAGAAACTTGCGCAAGGCGATGCTCTTGAGCGCCGGGTCACGGCTGACCACGAAGGCGCAGCTCTTCTCGCCCAGCGCCGTGTCGGGCATCGCCACCAGCGCCGCGTGGGTGATTGCCGGGTGCGCCATCAGCAGGTTTTCCACTTCTTCGGCGGCGATCTTCTCGCCACCGCGATTGATCTGGTCCTTGATCCGCCCGACCACCTCCAGATAGCCATCGGCGCGCAGCCGCACCAGATCGCCGGAGCGGTAGAAACCATCGGCATCGAAGGCCTGGGCGTTATGTTCGGGGCTCTGGAAATAACCGCGAATGGTGTACGGGCCACGGGTCAGCAGCGCGCCGACCTCGCCCACCGCTACCGGGTTGCCGGCGCGGTCGAGCACGCGCACCTCATCCGCCGGGCTCATCGGACAGCCCTGGGTGCCGTAGACGTGCGTGTCGTCATCATCGAGACGGGTGTAATTGACCAGCCCCTCGGCCATGCCGAACACCTGCTGCAGACGACAACCCAACTCGCTGCCGATACGCTGTGCCTGTGCCTCCGGCAAGCGCGCGCCGCCAACCTGCAACAGTTGCAGGCTGGCCAGCTCTGCCGCTCTCCCGCTAGCGGCCTGCAACCACAGCGACAGTGCCGGCGGCACCAATGCGCTGACATTCACTTGGTGGCGGACGATTAGCGGGAAGCAGGTCGCCGGCCCCGGATCAGCCGCCAGCACCACGCAGCCGCCGGCATGCAACACCCCCAGCGCGCCAGGCGAACTCAACGCAAAGTTGTGCGCCGCCGGTAGCGCGCAGAGATAGCGGGTATCGCGGTCAAATGCGCAGATTTCCACGCTACGGCGCACGCTGTAGGCGTAATCATCATGGGTGCGCGGAATCAGTTTCGGCGTGCCGGTGCTGCCACCGGAAAGCTGGAAGAACGCTACCTGATCGGCTGGTGTCGGCGCATAGGCGCACAGCGCGACAGCCGGCTCAAGCCAGGCGCTTAGCGACCGCGCAGGGTCGGCATCGCCATCGAGCAGCAGCGTATCGAATTCAGGAATAACGACTTGTAACTCATCGAGAAAACGGTCATCGGCAAATAGCGGATGCTGGCGACTGCCGACAAACAGCCGCGGGCGCACCTGTCCGGCGTAGGCCAATAGTTCCAGGCGGCTATGGCTGAATAGCGCGTTGACCGGCGCAATACCCGCCTTGAGCAGGGCGAAGAAGACGATATAGAACTCAGCCTGATTACCCAGCTGGACCAACGCCCGATCACCCGGAGCGAAGCCCTGATTGGCCAAATGCTGAGCCAGATGAGCGGCCTGCGCATCCACGTCGGCGTAGCTCAGCTGGCGATCACCACAGATCAGCGCAATGGCTTCGGGCTGCGTCTGCGCCTGAGCTTCAAACAGTTGCGTCAGCGGCTCACCGCGCCAGTAACCGGCCTGGCGATAGCGCGCAGCAAATTCCGCCGGCCAGGGGGTGAACGGCACCAGACTCATAGCGCCTCCCGTTCCAGGCCGAAGGCCGAGAGCATGGTGCCGAGCTTGTTGCCGGTCTCCAGCCATTCCGATTCCGGACAGGACGCGGTAACCAGCCCCGCGCCGGCAAACAGGCTGACCCGCGTGTGTTCAACAATGCCGCAGCGGATCACCACCGCCCATTCGCCGTTGCCATCGGCATCACTCCAGCCGACGATGCCGCCAAATACGCCACGGTCGAACGGCTCCAGTTCGGCGATCAGGCGCTTGGCCGCCGCCGTCGGGAAACCGCACAACGCAGGCGTTGGGTGCAGACGACAGGCAAGACTCAGTGCGGAAGCAGGCGTAGCCAGCTCGCCAGCGATCTGTGTCGACAGATGCCAGAGCCGTGCGGTTTTCAGCAGAGATGGCGCCTCGGCCACGTTCAGGCTGCGGCACAACGGGCGCAGCTGGCGATCCAGCTCCTGGATCACCAGGCGATGCTCATGCAGGTCCTTGGTCGATTGCAGCAGCGCCTGCGCCACCAACGCATCGGCAGCTGGGTCAGCCAGACGCTTGGCCGAGCCAGCCAGCGGATTGGAGGTGAAGTGCAAACCGTGTTGACGCAACAACAGCTCGGGGCTCGCGCCGATCAGTACGCCGCCATCCGGCAAATCCATGGAAAAGTGGTAAGCCTCGGGATTCTGCTGGCGCAGCCCCTGGAACACCGTGGCGGCACATGGTGCGCTGTCGAACTCGAGCTGCAACAGTCGCGACAGCACCACCTTGCTCACCTGGCCGCCACGCAGCACTTCGACGGCACGGCCTACGGCCTGCTTGAAGCCAGCCTGATCCGGCTGCTCGGTGCACTGGCGGGCCTTGCCGCACGGGAAGCCGCAGACCCTGGTCGGCGGTGCGACCGGCAGCAGGCGCGAAACGTGGCGCGGGACAAACAGACTGGACGGCTGCTGCTTGTCGAAGGGAATCACCCCGACCACCAGCGGCTGGCCCAAGCCCGCCGCCCTAGCCTCGGCAAAGGCCGCCTCTACCGCCCGTTCAACGCCGTGACCATCCTCACCTGCCGGTGTTGCGATGGCCTTGAAACAACCGCTGGCCTCAACCCCGCCTTCGGGGGAATAGAACCTATAAGTGGGTGCATAGATATCGCTCCACGGGGAGCCCCCACGAGCGACACGCGTCAATGCATTCACTCCAACCTCCATATTTAACGCTAATACGAACAATTAGCATTTACAGAAAGGAGGCAAAACTAACCACTCGCAGAAGTTGCGTCAATTTATTTCTAAGGCTCTAGCCCGAGGGTTGCTGAGACGAAATGGTGGGATTTGCAGCCATACGCAGCGAACCTGCAGCCCGCGTGCAGCTTTGGCCGACAAGTGCAGCGATCCCGTCTGGGTGAATGAGCAGAAGTGATTTAGCCAATCTGCCAACGACATCGCAGCACTGACACCAAGAGGGAACTTCTACTTGCCCCGCCCCACCAGGATGCGCGTTGCGCCCTGGGTTTTCTGGCAGTACCAGAACACCCGGCTGACCCCACGGGTGATCGCCACATAGGCCAGGCGCAGGCTTTCATCCTGCATGGCCTGGTCGTAGCTGTTGCTGAAGAAGCCGGAGTAGGCATAGAGCGCATTGCGCAGCGGATGCGGTTCGGGCGGCTGGCAGTCGTCGAGGATGATCGCCACTTCGGCCTGCAGGCCCTTGGCTCGGTGGATGGTGTAGGCCTTGACCGGCAGTTTCTTGTCCAGCTGCG
This sequence comes from Pseudomonas sp., assembly GCA_044240245.1. Taxonomy (GTDB): domain Bacteria; phylum Pseudomonadota; class Gammaproteobacteria; order Pseudomonadales; family Pseudomonadaceae; genus Aquipseudomonas. The sequence goes on from JBIHZW010000005.1 coordinate 28,697, forward strand.
CGGTGATGGCCTGCAGCGGCTCATTACGCCGACTGAGCAGCAGCACCGCATGGCGCTCGCGGCTGTTGCGCTCGGCCGCGTAGGCGCATTGCTCGCTGATTTGTTTGAGCAGCTCCGGCAAACGCGCCTTGCTGTCGAAACTCTGAATCAGGCGCACGCCATGATCGCTCGGCTGCGTGGCTTTGATCGCCTGACTGGCCTTTGCCTGCTTATGCTGCACGCCGCCCAGCAGCGCTTCGGCGTCACGGATAATTGGCTCAATCGAACGGTAGTTGTTGGCCAGGGTCAGCACTGCGCTGTGCTTTGCCCGTCCCTTGCCCGGAAAGTGCCGGCCGAAGTCGATAAACAGCTCCGGCGAGCTGCCGCGCCAGCCGTAGATCGACTGCCAGTCATCACCAATGGCCATCAGGCTGACCGCAGTACCCTGCCCGGCCAGCGTGCGTTGTACAGCCTGCAGCCACTGGACGATCTGCGGAGAGATATCCTGAAATTCGTCGATCAGCAGATGGCTGAATGGCGCCAGCAGCTGCGCCGAAACGTCCTGCCCGCCGGCGTTTAGTCGCGCCGTCAGCTGGGCAAAGGCGCCATTGAAGGTCATCACACCCTGCTCCTGCTGGCACCGCTCGAAGTACGGCCAGAACAGCAGCAGAGCATCGCTGAATTCACGTACAGCAGCCGAACCACTCAGCGCCTGGGGCTGCATGGCCGACACATCAATACCGATGCTCTCGGCAAACCCAGCCTGAGCGTAAAGCGTCTCATAGAGCGGCGCAGCGCTGAATTCGCCTGCCAGCTTATAGGCATCCAACGGCGCCTTGGGCAGGCGCTTGCCTGTATCGGATGGCAGGGGCAGCTGCAGCAGGCTGTGTACCTTTTGCCGAAACGCCGGCTGCTCGGCATAGCACTGCTGATAGGCCTGTTTGAGCAGGCGCTGCTGCGCAGGTCGCAAGCGGCCAGCGCTTAGCGGGTTATCCAGCTCGCGGCTCGCCGCCTGTGGGTCATCCAGCTGTTCGAACCAGCGTGGATTATCCAGCAGGCTCTTGGCCACGCTGCCCATGGCCGAGTGGAAGGTGCGTACGCACTGGCGTGCCTGAATGGCATCGAAGGGATAGTTAAAGAAGCCCAGGACCTTAAGTAGCTGTTCGCGCAGCTCGGCGCAGGAAGCATTGGTAAAGGAAATCACCGTCAGCTGTTCGGGCTTGATGCCCAGATGACAGAACATAAATGCCACCCGCAGCACCAGCGTGGTGGACTTGCCCGAGCCGGCACCGGCGAAGATGCGAGTCAGCGGATGATTGCTAAGAATCATCGCCCACTGCTCATCCGATGGCGCGCTAAGCAAGCCGGCAGTCACCGCCCGCGCCACCTGCTCGCGCATGGCATGGCTCTGCGTAGTATCGACCGCCAGCATGGCCGGCCCGTATATGCCTTGAGTGCGTGATTTACTCGCAGCGCGGCGCGGTTTAACCGGCGGCTTCGCGCTAGCAGATTGACCCTTACCAGCCGCTTTTTTGGCCCGTGGTGCAGGCTTTTTTAACTGCGCCGCCGCTTCGCGCTCGGCAAGCAGATAAGCTGTGGTATGGGGAAAGTAGCGCGCCAGTGCAGCGGACAACAGCCGCTTGTAGCGCTGAACAGCAGATGGCATCCGCGACCCAGTCAAATATATAGATCGTTGAATGATAAGTGCTTTTTACACAGAGCAGGCGACTGAACGGTGAGAAAGCGCAGAGCCTCTCACCGCTCATGTCAGCCGACTGGCTGTCAGTCGAGCATGCCGATATAGCGCGGGTGGCTGGCAACCCGCGCCAGCCAGGTGCGAATGGCCGGATACGGAGTCAGATCAAAGCCGCCTTCGTCGGCCACATGGGTGTAGGCGTACAGCGCGATATCGGCAATCGAGAAGTTTTCCCCGACCAGATACGGCGTGCGCTGCAGCTGCTTCTCCATCACCTTGAGCGCCTTGTGGCCGCGCACATGGCACTCCTCGTACTCGCTGCGGCGCGCTTCAGGCAGGCCCTGATACAGCTGGATAAAGCGCGCCACCGCGACATAGGGCTCGTGGCTGTACTGCTCAAAGAACTGCCACTGCAGCACCTGGGTACGCAGGCGCGGCTCGCTGGGCAGAAACTCAGTGCCATCGGCAAGGAAGTTGAGGATGGCATTGGACTCCCACAGGCAGGTGCCGTCTTCCAGCTCCAACACCGGAATCTTGCCGTTGGGGTTCTTGGCCAGAAAGGCTTCGCTCTGGGTTTCGCCCTTGAGGATATCGATCGGTATCCACTCATAGGGCTGATCCAGCAGATGCAGCATCAGCTTGATCTTGTAGCAGTTGCCCGAACGGTAATCGCCATAAACCTTGTACATATCGCCCTCCTCCTAACCTGCTTGAACGCGCGGACTAGCTTGCTTGCGCCTGACGAATCACCTCGGCTAGGCGTTTGAGGCCTTCGCTCAGGCGCTCCGGCGCAACGTGACTGAAGTTAAGTCGCAAATGCCCTGGGTTGGCGTCCGGGTCGATAAAGAACGGCTCGCCCGGCATAAAGGCGACGTTCTGCGCCAATGCCGGGGCCAGCAGGGTGCGGGTGTCCAGCGGCTGCTTGAGAGTCAGCCAGAAGAACAGCCCGCCCTGGGGAATCTGCCAGTCGGCCAGGTCGCTGAAATGCTCCTGCAACACCGCCTGCATGGCATCGCGGCGGATGCGGTAGAAGTCGCGCAGCTCGGCCAAGTGGCCACGGTATTTTTCGCTGCCGAGCCACTGCAGCGCCTGCCACTGACCGATGCGGTTGGTGTGCAGGTCTGCCGACTGCTTAAGGCGCAGCAGATAGGGGAATAGGTCCGGAGTGGCAATCAGGTAGCCAACGCGCAGGCCCGGCAGCAGGGTTTTCGACACAGTGCCGGTGTAGATCCAGCTGGCCTTCTGCAGGCGACTGACAATCGGCGTGGCACTGCCTTCGTCGAACACCAGCTCGCGATAGGGTTCGTCTTCGATCAGGGTCACGCCAAACTCGTCGAGCAGCGCCGCAACGGCGTCGCGCTTGGCTTCGCTGTAACGCACCGCTGAGGGGTTCTGGAAGGTCGGGATCAGGTAGGCGAAAGCCGGTTTGTGGTTTTCCAGGCGCTGGCGCAGGGCGTCGATCTGCGGGCCGTCGGCTTCCTGCGGCACGGCGATACAATCGGCGCCGAACAGCTGGAAGGCCTGCAGCGCAGCCAGGTAGGTCGGCGCCTCGAGCAACACTTCGGTACCCGGATCGATAAACAGCTTGCTGGCCAGATCCAGGGTCTGCTGCGAGCCGCTGACAATCAGCACCTGGCTGGCATCGCACGGCACGCCTAGGGCACGGGCCTCACTGGCAATCGCCTCACGCAATGCCGGCTCGCCTTCGCTCATACCGTACTGGCCCATGCTCGCGGGCATGTCAGCCCACTCGACCTTCGGCAACATCGGCTCGGCAGGCAGGCCGCCGGCAAACGACATGACTTCCGGACGCTGCGCCGCGGCGAGGATTTCACGGATCAGGGAGCTTTTCAGGCGGGCAACACGTTCGGAGAAGGCCATGGATATCACCGGTAGCAAAGGCAAATAAAAATAGGTCAAACTGTTTGACCAAAGCTCTGTTTGACAGAAGCTACGACGATCAGCTTGGATACGTCAACATGCTTGACCTTAAAAATCCAACCACCCAGCAGACCGCCATGGAGGCCTTCTTCTTCGGTTACCAGGCGTTTACCGCCAAAGCCGATGAAATGCTGGCGCGCAGGGGGCTGTCGCGGGTGCACCACCGCATTCTGTTTTTTATCGCCAAGTACCCAGGCCTGAGCATGAAAGAGCTGCTCGGCTACCTGGGTGTGAGCAAGCAGGCGCTGAACACCCCGCTGCGTCAGTTGCTGGAAATGGATCTGGTGCAAAGCCTTACCGCCGAAGACGACAAGCGCAAACGTCTGCTCGGCTTTACCGCCGAAGGCGCCAAGCTGGAACAGGCGTTGCGCCGCGAACAGGCCAAACTACTGCAGCGGGCCTTCAGTGAAGCGGGAGAAACTGCCGTCAGCGGCTGGCTGCAGGTCAACCAGACGTTAGGCAACAGCCGTCTGAGCGTTACCGGCGAAGGCTAGAGCAAACTGTACTGACCGCGCACAACCACCGCAAAACTGTACCGTCGATTGCCCGCGTCGCTGTACCGCGACGCCCTGCCCATCTGCCCCTAGGCTGATCAGCACTGCCCCTGAGTGCTGCGCCATGACCACCGAACTCCTGCTCGCCTTTATCGCCTTCGCCTTTGTCACCTCAGTGACGCCGGGGCCGAACAATATGATGCTGCTCGCCAGCGGAGTTAACTTCGGCCTGCGCCGCAGCCTGCCGCATATGTTCGGCATCAGCCTGGGCTTTATGCTGCTAGTGGCCTCGGTCGGCCTCGGTCTTGGCCAGTTGTTCGAGCAGGTACCGCTGCTCTACAGCGTGCTGCGCTACCTGGGCGCCGCCTACCTGCTGTACCTGGCCTGGAAGATTGCCGGCTCTGGTGCGCCGCAGGATGGCGGAAAACCGGTGGGCAAACCGTTTACCTTTCTGCAGGCAGCTGCCTTTCAGTGGGTCAACCCGAAAGCCTGGATCATGGCCATCGGCGCCATCACCACCTACACCCCGCAGGAAAACTTTGTGGTCAATGTGCTGCTGATCGCGGCGCTGTTCGCTTTGGTCAACTGCCCGAGCGTCGGCCTGTGGACGGTGGCTGGCAGCCTGCTGCGCAACTGGCTGAGCAACGCCCGAGCGTTGCGCGTGTTTAATATCGGCATGGCTCTGCTGCTGGTAGCCTCGCTGTACCCCATCTTCGCCGACACCGGACTGCTCTGATGCATGACCTGCCGCAAGCCCGCCTACGGCCGCTGGCCGACACCTCGACCTCGGCGGTAGTCGCCGGGTTTATCGCCATGCTCACCGGCTACACCAGCTCGCTGGTGCTGATGTTCCAGGCCGGCCAGGCTGCCGGGCTGACTAACGGGCAGATTTCTTCATGGATCTGGGCGCTGTCGATTGGCATGGCGATCTGCTGCATCGGCCTGTCGCTGCGCTATCGCGCGCCGATCATGATCGCCTGGTCCACCCCTGGCGCGGCCCTGCTGATCACCAGTCTGCCCGGCGTGCCGTATAGCGAGGCAATTGGCGCCTATATCTTCGCCTCCGGGCTGATTGTGCTGATCGGCCTGACGGGCACGTTTGACCGCCTCATGCGGCGCATTCCCGGTTCAATTGCGGCAGCGCTGCTGGCGGGCGTGCTGTTCAAAATCGGTCTGGAAATCTGCGTGGCCGCCGAACAGCAGCCGCTGCTGGTGGTGGCGATGTTGCTCGCTTACTTGTTGGGTAAACGGCTGCTACCGCGGTATGCGGTGCTGGCGGCACTGATTGTCGGCAGCGTGCTGGCTGCGGTCTTCGGCCTGCTCAATTTCGAGCACTTCGAGCTGCAACTGGCGGTGCCGGAATGGACCACACCGAGCTTCTCCCTGGCAGCGGTCATCAGCATCGGCATTCCACTGTTTATCGTCGCCATGGCCTCGCAGAACTTGCCGGGCATGGCTGTGCTGCGTGCCAACGGATATGACGTTCCGGCCAGCCCGCTGCTCACCACCACCGGGCTGACATCCATGCTGCTGGCGCCGTTCGGTAGCCACGGCATCCATATGGCGGCCATCAGCGCCGCGATCTGCGCCGGTCCGGAAGCCCACGAAGACCCGAAAAAACGCTACACCGCCGCCATCTGGTGCGGGGTGTTCTACGGCATCGCTGGCATATTCGGCGCCACCTTGGCCGCGCTGTTTGCTGCCCTGCCAAAAGCATTGATCCTGTCCATCGCTGCACTGGCGCTATTCGCCTCGATCATCGGCGGCCTGACCCAGGCCATGAGCGAGCCGAAAGAGCGTGAAGCGGCGCTGATCACCTTTCTGGTAACCGCCTCGGGCATGACCCTGTTTTCGGTGGGCTCGGCGTTCTGGGGGATTGTTGCGGGCTTGCTGACCTTGGCGATTCTTAACTGGGGCAAGCGAGACGCGTAATTAGCAGGTATACAAAACGGGCTTATGCATACACATAAGCCCGTTTTTGTTACAGCCGGTGCAATCAGCCGCGCTGACGCTTCGGCAGCACATCCTTAAGCTTGGCATGCATGCCGCGCAGGGTTTTCTCGGTGCTTTCCCAATCGATGCACGCATCGGTAATGGACACACCGTACTTGAGCTGGCTGAGGTCCTTGGGAATCGACTGGTTGCCCCAGCCCAGATGGCTTTCCACCATCAGACCGACGATCGACTGGTTGCCTTCGAGAATCTGGTTGGCGACATTGTCCATCACCAGCGGTTGCAGGGCCGGGTCCTTGTTGGAGTTGGCGTGGCTGCAATCGACCATGATGTTCGGGCGTATGCCGGCTTTGGTCAGTTCCTGCTCACAAACGGCAACACTCACCGAATCGTAGTTCGGCTTGCCGTTGCCACCGCGCAGCACTACGTGGCCGTAGGC
>JBIHZW010000347.1:0-3549 GCA_044240245.1 Pseudomonas sp.
TCGATCTTGCGTTTGACCAGGCAGAGCTTGAGAATCTCAACCATCTGCTCCAACTGAAAATCCGCATCGGCTGTCAGGTTGACAGTCAGCTCTTTCAGCTCAAAGCTACCTTTACCGCGCAGGTCATAGCGACGGTCCAACTCTTTGATGGCACTGTCGATAGCGTTGGTAACTTCATGTTTGTCCAACTCGGACACCACGTCGAACGAGGGCATGGTCTTACTCCAGATAGACGGCGCGCCCTGCATCACGAACGGGACACGCCTGGCTTGACGGTAAAAAAACCCGGCCATTATATAGCGGTAGCAACACACACTGCCCGGCGAAGTATCGGGCCCACGTGATTTCCCCCTAGCGAGCCTGCCCATGCCTAACCCCCACCTGAGTATTTTGGTCGTCGATGACGCCAAGTTCTCCAGCGCCATGATCGGGCGCGCCCTGACCCAGGCGGGCTATCAGGACCTCCGTTTTGCCAGCAGCGCGGCCGAAGCCATCAGCCTGCTGGAACAGCGCCCAGCCAGCGTCTTACTCGCTGACTGGCTGATGCCGGAGATGAACGGCCTGGAATTGACCGTGCAGGTGCGTCAGTTCGATGAAATGGCCCACCACTACACCTACGTCATCCTACTCACCGGCAAGGAAGGCGAAAACGTGCTGGGCGAAGCCTTCGACAGCGGCGTGGATGACTTCATCAGCAAGGCAGCCATGAACGAGCAACTGGTGCCGCGCGTCTACGCCGCAGACCGGCTGTGCAACACTCTGCAGCGCCTGCTGCAGGAAAACCGCCTGCTCACCGAAAACATCGCCAGCCTGGAACAGCGCAACCTGATCGACCCACTTACCGGTCTGGGCAATAACCGTTACCTGCACCAGAAGATGCTCGACAGCCTGCGCCAGGTCGAATCGCGCGGCGGCGCACTGTGCTACCTGCTGATCGGCCTGCAGGATGTGCATGAGCTGCACCAGCAGTATGGCGATGCCTTCTACAACGAACTGCTCACCGGCGTGGCGCGGCGCCTACAACAGCTGGTGCGGCCGCTGGATGTACTGGTGCGCCTGGATGAAAGCCACTTCGGCCTGATTACTCTACTGACCGACCTGCACGAGTGCTCGCCCAGCAGCTTTAAACGCCTGCATGAAGGCATCAACCTCAAGGCGTTCAAGACCAGCGAAGGCTTTATCAGCCTCAAGGCCGGGATCAGCCTGGTGGGCCTCGACGCCAAAGGCCTGCCCTGCATCCCGGAGCAGATCATCCATCACGCCGAAAAACTGCTGCCGGAGTCTTACAGCAGCGGCCGGGTAACGGCCCTGCGTCTGCCGTTGCCGCAGTAACCCGCGCCTCGCATGTGGCATATCCTAGGCGCCGGTAGCCTTGGCACCCTGTGGGCGACGCGTCTGGCGCGGGCCGGCCTGCCGGTGCAGCTGATCCTGCGCGATCCGGCTCGCCTGCGCAGCTATCAACAGGCCGGCGGGCTGACCCTGATTGAGCAAGGCCAGCCGCAGCAATACGCCATCCCCGCCCAGACAACGGATCACCCTCAGCCGATCCAACGCCTGTTGCTGAGCTGCAAGGCCTATGACGCCGCCGTTGCCGTAAGCCAATTGGCCCCACGCCTGGCCCCTGGGGCCGAAATCCTCCTGCTGCAAAATGGCCTGGGCAGTCAGGACGAAGTCGCCCGCGCGGTGCCCCAGGCGCGCTGCATCTTAGCCTCCAGCACCGAAGGCGCGTTTCGTCAGGCGGATTTTCAGGTGGTATTTGCCGGCCACGGCCATACCTGGCTCGGCGACCCGCTTGATCTGCAGCCGCCCACCTGGCTGGACGACCTGCGCCAGGCCGGCATTGTTCACGACTGGAGTCTGGATATCCTCAGCCGACTGTGGCGCAAGCTGGCACTGAACTGCGCGATCAACCCGCTGACCGTGCTGCACGACTGCCGCAATGGCGGGCTGCGTGAACACCCGGCGCAAGTTGCCTGCCTGTGCAGCGAGCTGAGCGAGTTGCTACAGCGCTGCGGCCAAAGCGCGGCCGCCGAAGACCTGCACGACGAAGTGCAACGGGTGATCCAGGCCACCGCCGCCAACTATTCCTCCATGCACCAGGATGTCAGCCAGGGTCGCCGCACAGAAATCGCCTACCTGCTGGGTTACGCCTGCAACGCCGCGCAACGCCACCAACTGGTGTTGCCACATATACAGGCGCTGCACAGCCAACTGCTGGCCCACCTTGATGCACGCGGATTGCCCAGCCATTAAGCGACGCGTTAACCTGCCCGCACGTTCATCACCGACCACCTCGCCATGCCCCTGCGTCAGAGCCTTGAAAACCTACCGGTCGGCCGCAAACTGCTGGTCGCCCTGCTGGCTTTGCTCGCCACCGTGCTGCTGGTGGCCAACCTGGCCTTTATCAGCGCGGCCTACTGGATCTCCCAGGAAAGCGTGGCGCCCCAGGCCCTGCACACCCTCGGCCGGCTGATTGCCAGCCCACCGCTGAGCAAGGAAGCGCTGAGTTCACCCGCTGCCGCCGAAGCTCTGCTCAGGCGCTTGGATGACTACGCGCCGCTGCGTGCGGCAGTGATCTATGACGCCGACGGCCTGAACCTGGCGCAGCTGCAGCGCGGCACCAAACTGCAGCTGCCGCAGCGCGTCGAAGAGGTCGAGTCCTGGCGCCACAGCGAGTTTCGTATCAATCAGTTGGTCGAGCTGCCGCAGGCCACGGGCAACTCTGGCCATCTGCTGCTGGTGGCCTCCAGCGAACTGCCGGGGGTGTTCTACACCGGCACCCTGACCGCCAGCCTGGTGATTCTGGCCTTGAGCGTAGTGCTCTGGCTGATCGTCTCGCGCCAGGTACGCCGCCTGATCACCCGGCCGATCCGCCGCCTGGAAGAACTCTCGCGCCAGGTCACCCGAGAAGAGAACTACGCCCTTCGCGCGCGCCGCGGCAATCGCGACGAAATCGGCAGCCTGGCCGATGCTTTCAACACCATGCTGGTGCGCATCGAAGCCCGTGAGCAGCAGCTCAAGCGCGCCCGTGACGACGCTCAGGAGGCCTTCGACCAGGCCCAGCACCTGGCCGAAGAAACCCGCCACTCCAACCGCAAGCTGGAGCTGGAAGTGCAGGTGCGTGGCAAGATCGAGAAGAAGCTCACCGGCTTTCAGAAGTACCTAAACAGCATCATCGACTCCATGCCCTCGGCGCTGATCGCCCTCGACGAGCAGCTCTACGTCACCCAGTGGAACCAGGAGGCCAGCAGCCTTTCCGGCACCCGCCTGGACGAAGCACTGAATCAGCCGATCTTCCTCGCCTTCCCGCCGCTGAAGCCCTTCCTCACGCAGCTAAGACGCACCGTAGAGCAGCATCAGGTGGAAAAGATCGAGCGGGTAACCTGGGGCAGCAACGAGCAGCCACATCACTTTGCCCTGACCTTCTATCCGCTCACGGGCGGCAGCGGCCGCGGCGTGGTGATCCGTATCGACGACATCACCCAACGCCTGAACCTGGAAGAAATGATGGTGCAGTCGGAGAAGATGCTCTCGGTCGGGGGCCTCGCC
>JBIHZW010000093.1:0-12134 GCA_044240245.1 Pseudomonas sp.
GAAGGGGGGGAAGCGTTGATTGCGATTATTGATTATGGCCTTGGCAACATCAGTGCCTTCGCCAATATATACAAGCAGTTGAACGTGCCTTTTATAACTGCTAAAACATCGGATGACTTGAGTCAAGCCACTAAGATAATATTGCCCGGTGTTGGCGCTTTTGATTATGCAATGCAGATGTTGGAAAACTCAGGAATGCGCTCGGTTTTAGACGAATTGGTTCTTGAGCACAAAATTCCCGTTCTTGGCGTCTGTGTTGGCATGCAAATTATGGCCACCAGCAGTGAGGAAGGCGTTAAGCCCGGTCTTAATTGGATTAAAGGTGTTGTAAAGAAGATTGATGCGGCAAAATTAGCGCACAAACCGACAACTCCACACATGGGTTGGAATCAGGTATCTTCTAAGAAAGATGTGGAGATTTTTGCCGGTATTGATTATGAGCAGGGCTTCTATTTTCTGCATTCATATTATTTCGCCTGCGCAAATGATGACGATATTTTAGCGGTTTCCGAGTATGCCGGTGAGTTCTCTTGTGCTGTACATCGTGACAATATATACGGGTTCCAGTTTCACCCTGAGAAAAGTCTGCTTAACGGCGTTTGCCTTTTAAAAAACTTTGCGAATTTATAGTTATGTTGCGTTCTAGAATAATCCCCTGTTTATTGGTCAGGGATAAGGGGCTGGTCAAGACTGTTAACTTCAAGAATCCCAAGTATGTGGGTGACCCGATTAATGCAGTAAAAATTTTCAATGAAAAATTAGTCGATGAGCTGATTGTTCTGGATATAGATGCATCGCGAGACAGGCGCGAACCAGACTATAAAATGATCGAGAATCTGGCCACCGAATGTCGAATGCCATTTTGCTACGGTGGCGGGATTAAAACAGTTGAGCAAGCTGTTCGTGTCAGTAATCTTGGTGTTGAAAAAGTTGCTCTTAGTTCCGCTGCAATTGAGACCCCTGAGCTGATCTCCGATATAGCTGCTGCCATTGGTCGGCAGAGTGTTGTCGTTGTTTTTGATGTGCGTAAGACGCTATTCGGTAATTATGAAGCCTATCTGTTCAATGGTAGCAAGAAAGTAAAAGGCGATTTGCTTGCCTTGGTTAAGAAGGCCGAACACTTAGGTGCTGGTGAGATTGTTATTAACTCGATCGACAATGATGGGAAGATGACGGGTTATGATGAGAAATTGATCCGTCTTGTGCGTGATGCCATTGATATTCCGCTAACCGTCTTAGGCGGCGCTGGGTCGCTCAATGATATTAAGAAAGTCATCCGCGAGCACAAAGTAATAGGTGCTGCAGCAGGGAGCCTTTTCGTATTCAAAGGGATCTATAAAGCTGTGCTGATTAATTATCCGTCGATAGCAGAGAAAAAAGCGCTTAATAGTTTTATTGATTAGTTAGCAAGCTCAGCGCTTTTTGGTTAATGCAGTTATGGAATATATATGAAACAAATTCTACAAGATTTGGCTAAAGGCGAAACGCTACTAAAAGGCGCTCCCGCCCCCTTGGTAACACGGGACGCGCTTGTTATCTCCAGTACTGTGACGCTGGTATCCGCCGGTACCGAACGCATGCTGGTCGATTTTGGTCGTGCTTCATATCTGGAGAAAGCGCGTCAGCAGCCCGAGAAGGTCAAAATGGTTCTGGAAAAAGTCCAGACTGATGGGTTGCTGACGACCATCGATGCGGTGCAGTCCAAATTGTCTCAGCCGTTGCCTTTGGGTTACTGCAATGTGGGTGTGGTTGCCGAAGTTGGCACGGGGGCCGAAACCTTCAAAGTGGGTGATCGTGTTGTATCCAATGGTGCCCATGCCGATGTGGTGCGTGTGCCCAAGAATCTCTGCGCCAAGGTACCTGCCTCCGTGACAGATGATGAGGCTGCCTTTGTTGTGGTGGCCAGTATCGGTCTGCAGGGCATTCGTTTAGCGGAACCTACCTTGGGTGAGGCTTTTGTCGTTACCGGAGTGGGCCTGATCGGGTTGCTCACGGTTCAGCTTTTGCGTGCCCAAGGATGCCGTGTGCTGGCCATTGATTTCGATGAGTCCAAGTTGGAGTTGGCTCGCCAGTTCGGTGCGCAGACCTGTAATCCTGGGAAAGGGGAGGATCCGGTAGCTGCGGGAATGGCTTTCAGTCGCGGCCATGGCGTGGATGGGGTCATTATCACAGCTTCGACCAAAGCCAGCGATCCGGTGATCCAAGCCGCGCGAATGAGCCGCAAGCGCGGGCGCATTATTTTGGTTGGTGTTACTGGGCTTGAGTTGAATCGCGCTGACTTCTACGAGAAAGAGCTGACATTCCAGGTCTCCTGTTCTTACGGACCCGGTCGTTATGATCCCATCTACGAGCAGCAGGGACATGACTATCCTTATGGCTTTGTGCGTTGGACCGAGCAGCGTAATTTCGAGGCGGTGCTGGACATGATGGCCGGCGGTAGCTTGGACGTTAAACCGCTGATAAGCCACCGCTTTGCTTTTGAAGATGCCGCCAATGCCTACGACTTGCTGACTACGGACAAATCGGCCCTGGGTATTTTGTTGCAGTACAGCAGCGAGGCGAGTACTCGCTATCAGCGCACTGTGCAGTTAACGACTAGTGGCAGCTTTGCTCCTGAACGTCCAATTACCGGCTTTATCGGCGCTGGCAATTATGCTTCACGGGTTTTGATCCCGGCCTTCAAGGCCGCGGGTGCGCAGTTCCATACCATTGCCACCTCGGGTGGAATCAATGGAGTGATACACGGTGAGAAAGCCGGGTTTGCTCATGCGACTACTGATACTCAGCGGATGTTGGACAATCCTGAGGTCAACACTGTCGTTATCGTCACTCAGCACAATACCCATGCTCGTTTTGTTAAGGCTGCGTTAGCGTCCGGCAAACATGTTTTTGTTGAGAAACCCCTGGCCATCACGCAAGAGGAGCTGGCAAGCGTCGAGTCCGCCTATGCGGCAGCCCAGAGCGCTGGCAAGTCTGCTCGGTTGATGGTCGGCTTCAATCGCCGTTTTGCGCCTCAAGTACAAAAAATTAAAGCGTTGCTGGCGACGGTCAAAGAGCCTAAGACCTTTATGATGACGATGAACGCCGGAGCGATACCGGCTGATCATTGGACTCAGGATAATCTGGTCGGTGGTGGGCGCATCATTGGCGAAGCCTGCCATTATATCGACCTAATGCGCTTTCTGGCCGGTAGCGAAATCGTTTCCGTGCAATGTCGCCGTATGGGCGACCATCCCGGTGTTGCGATCATGGAAGACAAAGCCGCTATCACGCTTGGTTTTGCCGATGGCTCCTTCGGCACAATCCACTATTTGGCCAATGGTGCGGCGAGCTTCCCCAAAGAGCGGGTCGAGGTGTTTTCCGCCGGACGTGTATTGCAGTTGGATAACTTCCGCAAGCTCAAGGCTTTCGGTTGGCCGGGCTTCAAGCGAATGAACCTGTGGCGGCAAGACAAAGGTCAGCAGGAATGCTGCAAGCGTTTTCTCCAGGCTATCCAGTCGGGAGGCGAAAATCCTATTCCCGTGGAAGAGATTTTTGAAGTGGCCAGGGTTTCGATCGAAGCGGCTGACATGTTGCGCAGCCAAAAGGATTGATTGGGGCATGGGCCTTAAACGCATCGGCCGTCTGGCTAACACGCTGAGGTATTTGACTGCGGAGCAAGTCATCTACCGGCTGTATTATCGCGCTCGTTCATTGCGGGTTGAACCTGTGAAGGAAGTGGCCCTGCGCTCATCGATGAGATGGGCAGCGCCTGGGTTTATTCAGCTGTCTACTTCTGACGGTATTGAGTTTTCGTTTCTTGGGGCGAAGGGGCGTATCGACGATTTGGGGTGGAATGCAGCGCAGCACAGCAAGCTGTGGCTGTATAACCTGCATTATCTGGACGATCTGAATGCCCTTGGGATCGATGAGCAAAATTCTCTGGCTTGCACCCTGGTGAACCGATGGATTGAGGCTAACCCGCCGCCCTCCGGCAATGGCTGGGAACCCTATCCGCTTTCGCTGCGGATCGTAAATCTGGTCAAGTGGTTTGCTCGCCAGGGGGCTTTGGAGTCGCATTGGCTTGCAAGCCTGGCTATGCAAATGCAAGCGCTTGCCAAGCAAGTGGAGTATCACATCCTTGGTAATCACTTGTTTGCCAATGGCAAGGCACTGGTATTCGGTGGCAGTTATCTGGCCGGGTCAGATGCTGATCGATGGCTGGCAAAGGGGCTCAAGATTCTCGATCGGGAGGTTAAGGAGCAGTTCCTTGAAGATGGCGCGCATTTCGAGCTATCACCCATGTACCACGCCACTTTGCTGTGGGATATGTGTGACCTGGTGAATCTGGCCGAGCGGGTTGATTTGCCTGAGTTAAAGGCGCGTCTGTCCCAGTGGCGCAAGGTGGTTACCCGCGGGTTGCGCTGGCTACGCAGTATGCTGCACCCGGATGGTGGGATTTCATTCTTCAATGATGCCGCATTCGGCATTGCGCCTGTGTTGTCTGACTTGGAGGTTTATGCCTGCAAGTTAAGTGGCTGCTTGCCCGTCGCCGAGCGTAATTCGGGTGCGGCTTTTGCTCTGGCCCACCATGCGCAAAGCGGTTATGCCGCCGTCACTCTAGGAGGCGGCCACAAAGCCCTGTTGGATTTGGCTAAAGTTGGCCCCGACTATCAGCCGGGGCATGCTCATGCCGATACGCTGAGCCTTGAGCTAAGCCTTTTCGGGCAACGGATTTTCGTCAATTCGGGCACCTCCCAATACGGGGAAGATGCAGAGCGTCATCGTCAACGCAGTACCGCTGCGCATAATACAGTGGAAGTAGCGGGGGAGAATTCCTCGGAGGTGTGGGCTGGCTTTCGTGTCGCCAGGCGGGCCTTTCCGGTGCTGGAGGTCCTGGCTGCGGATGCTGAGCAGATTCGTGTTCGCGCCTACCACACAGGGTATCGCCGTCTGAAGGGCAAGAACCTGCATCGGCGAGAGTGGTTTTTCAGCGCTAATGGTTGCCAGATTATTGATGAAGTCACCGGGGCTTATGGCAGTGCTGTAGCCAGGTTGCACGTACATCCTGATGTGATTTTTACGCGGAATGGTGAGGCGCTGGTTGCTGTGCTGGGTGAAGGGCAGCAGATTCGCGTGGTGATCGAGGGTGCTTCCTCGTTAATGCTTCAGCCATCAAGCTGGCATCCTGCGTTCGGTGCGACGATCCCTTGTCAATGTATCGTTGCCGAGTTTTCCTCAGGTAAGCTGGTGACGCATATTAGTTGGAGCGGTTCTGTTTGAAACTTTTGATTTTGAGTTTTTATTATCATCCGGATCTTTCGGCTGGCTCTTTTCGTACGAGCGCCCTGGTTAAAGCGTTGCTTGAACAGCTACCTGCAGATGCACAGATAGAGCTTATTACCACCCTGCCTAATCGCTACAGCTCCTTTACCAACGATGCCCCTGAGTATGAGGAGCATCCGCGGCTTATCGTTCACCGTGTTGCTTTACCTGCCCACCAGAGTGGCATGATCGACCAATCTAAGGCATTCCTCTCCTATGCGCGGGGCGTGTTAAAAATAGTTAAGGGTAAGCAATACGATCTTGTCTATGCCACTTCTTCGCGTCTAATGACTGCGGCGCTGGGTGCATTTTCGGCACGTCGACTGCGAGCACCTCTTTACTTGGATATCCGCGATATTTTTGTGGATACGATTAAGGATGTGCTACCCAGGAAGGCGACCTTGTTCTTGAAGCCAGTATTCTCCTTGCTGGAATCCTGGACTATCCGCAGTGCTGATAAGGTGAACTTGGTTTCGGCTGGGTTTCTTCCCTATTTCAAAAGCCGCTATCCCAAGCAACAGTTTTCACTTTTCACCAATGGTATTGATGATGAGTTTATTCAAGCGCAACCCGAGGCTGGGGCGGTGTCTGGCCAAGGTGTGCTCGATGTGGTTTATGCGGGCAATATGGGCGAGGGGCAGGGGTTGCACGCGATCATTCCCTCTCTAGCCAAGCGCTTCGAGGGGCGTCTGCGTTTTCGCTTGATTGGTGATGGAGGCAGGCGAAAGCAATTAGCCGACTCTTTGGCTGCGGTCGGTTGCAGTAATGTGGAGCTGTTAGCGCCGGTTAGCCGAGATGCCTTGATCGACGAATATAAGGCAGCTGATGTGCTGTTCCTTCATCTTAACGATCATGATGCCTTCAAAAAGGTTCTCCCCTCAAAACTGTTCGAGTATGCCGCACTGGGCAAGCCGATATGGGCAGGGGTGGCCGGTTATGCCTCGGAGTTTGTGAACACTAATATTAGTAATGCGGTGACGTTTTCGCCCTGTTGCGCCGAGGAAGCGGTCAAATCTTTTGAGCAACTACAGTTGCGTACTGAGGCACGCGCCGACTTTGTCGAGCACTTTTCGCGGGGCAATATTATGAAAGACATGGCCAGCGACGTTATGGCTTCGGCAGGGAGAGCTTGAAGATGCGTATTGTATTGACTGGCGCGAGCGGCTTCGTTGGGCGGTGTCTACTGGGTGAGTTATTAGAGGCTGAGCATCAGGTTACGGCGGTGTTGCGCAAGCACGCTGATGGGGTTGATACCCGAGCGAGTTTGCGGGTGATCGATGACTTTGCGAGCTCTTTGAGCTGGGGCGCGCTCTTGCAAGACCAGGAGGTTGTTGTTCATTGCGCTGCCCGTGTTCATGTGATGCACGATACATCCTCTGACCCCCTCGTCGAATTTCGCAAGGTTAACCTTGAGGGTACCTTGAACCTCGCGCGTCAGGCTGCGGCAGCGGGAGTGCGGCGCTTTATCTTTATCAGCTCGATCAAGGTGAATGGCGAGGGTACTACGGCGAACCAGTCGTACAAGGCCGATGATGATTCGGCTCCGCTTGATCCATACGGGGTCTCCAAAATGGAGGCTGAACAGGGATTGCGGGCGCTTGCGGCCAAAACTGGGATGGAGGTGGTGATTATCCGTCCGGTGCTGGTATATGGGCCGGGTGTGAAAGCCAACTTCTTGAGCATGATGCACTGGCTGCACAAAGGCGTGCCTTTGCCTTTTGGGGCTATCCATAACCGCCGTAGCCTGGTTGCCTTGGATAACCTAGTTGATTTGATCGTGACCTGTATCGACCATCCCGCCGCCGCCAACCAGGCCTTCTTGGTCAGCGATGGCGAGGATCTCTCTACTAGCGAGTTGCTGCGCAGGATGGGTGTTGCCTTGGGTAAGCCGGCGCGTTTGTTGCCGGTGCCGAGTTGGCTACTGGAAACGGGAGCTGCGCTGCTTGGCAAGAAAGCCCTTTCCCAGCGTTTGTGCGGCTCGCTACAGGTGGATATCGGCAAAACCTGTGAGCTACTCAATTGGACCCCGCCGGTCAGCGTCAACGATGCGCTGCGCAAAACGGCCAAGCACTTTCTGGATCAGCACGCTAAATGAGTATCTGGTGGTTGTTGCCGGCGGTTGCCGGCGTTTCGCTTTTTATGACTGGCGCGTTGCGCCGTTATGCCCTGGCCCGCAGCCTGATGGACATTCCTAACGCCCGCAGCTCGCACTCTGTGCCGACGCCGCGCGGTGGCGGGGTGGCAATCGTGGTGAGCTTTCTGATGGCCTTGCCGTTGGTGGCGGGCATGGGTTTGATCGATTGGTCTTTGGCTTGGGCGCTGCTAGGGGCGGGATCGGGTATTGCCGTCTTGGGCTTTCTCGATGATCACGGCCATATCGCGGCTCGCTGGCGTTTGCTTGGTCATTTCGCCGCTGCTATCTGGGCGCTTTCTTGTCTGGGTGGATTGCCGCCTGTGGCTATGTTCGGGTTCACCTTCGATTTGGGCTGGTTTGGCCATGGGCTGGCAGTGGTCTATCTGGTGTGGTTGCTGAATCTGTACAACTTTATGGATGGCATTGATGGCATCGCCAGTGTCGAGGCTATTTGTGTTTGTGTAGGCGGGGCATTGGTGTATGTCTTGTTGGGTTTCGCGGGTACGGGTTGGGTAATACCGGTGTTGCTGGCGGCGGCGGTTGCGGGCTTTCTGTTTTGGAACTTCCCGCCCGCACGGATCTTTATGGGAGATGCAGGCAGTGGATTTCTGGGTATCACGCTGGGCGTGTTGTCTCTGCAGGCCGCCTGGACCGCCCCGCAGCTACTGTGGAGCTGGTTGATTTTGCTGGGTGTGTTTATCGTCGATGCCACTTTTACCTTGCTGAGGCGTCTACTGCGTGGCGACAAGGTGTATGAAGCCCACCGCAGCCATGCCTATCAATATGCTTCGCGGCGGGTTGGTTGGCATTTACCCGTTACGATTGCTGTGGCGGGCCTTAACCTTATCTGGCTGCTGCCTATTGCGTTGTGGGTAGGTGTGGGTGGCTTGGATGGGGCCGTTGGCGTGCTGATTGCCTATGCGCCTCTGATTTGCTTGGCGGTGAAGTTTAGAGCTGGTGAGTTGGAGTCGGTTTAAAGTCTTCCTTGGAGCGGCAACTTTGGCTCAGTTGGTGTGTGTCGTTTGGGTTTGAGTCTTTCGTGTGGCGTGCTGCAGCGGTTGATTCAAGACTAGGTTAAGAAGGTTGAGGAATTATTGTGTTGAGACTCGCTGAAAAGTTGCGCAGTCGTCTGGTCAGCTTGCCAAGACGTCAGAAGCGACTGATTCAGGTAACCATGGATGTGGTGCTTGTCTGGGTGGCGCTTTGGTTGGCATTTGTTGTGCGTTTGGGCGATAGCAGGGCTATCGAACCCTTTGCTGGTCATGCCTGGTTATTTGCATTGGCACCGATTATTGCCATTCCATTGTTTATTCGCTTTGGCATGTACCGTGCCGTGATGCGCTATTTCGGTAACGATGCGCTGCTGGCCATCGCTAAGGCCGTTACGCTATCGGCATTATTACTGGCGTTAGCCGTTTATTGGCACCAAGGGGCGCCGAAGCTCATACCGCGCTCAATGGTGTTCAACTATTGGTGGCTGAGCCTGGTGCTGGTGGGTGGGTTACGGCTGGTGATGCGCCAGTATTTTATGGGGGACTGGTTCTCTGCCGACCAGCCAACCAAGCTACAAGGCCGTGAAAGCGGGTTGCCGAAAGTGGCTATTTATGGCGCAGGTGCAGCCGGTAACCAGTTGGTCGCTGCGCTTAGGTTAGGGCGTGCCATGCGCCCTGTTGCTTTTATTGATGATGACTCCGGCATTGCCAATCGCACTATTGCCGGGTTGCGGGTGTACACCTCCAAGCATATCCAGCAAATGATCGATGAAACGGGCGCCGATGAAATTCTCTTGGCCATGCCTTCTGCTTCGCGGGGGAGGCGGCGGCAAATTCTTGAGGATCTGGAAAACTTCCCGCTGCATGTACGCAGTATCCCCGGCTTTATGGATCTGGCCAGTGGCCGTGTGAAGGTCGAGGATGTTCAGGAAGTTGATATCGCCGACCTGCTAGGGCGTGATTCCGTTCCGCCGCAGCAGGTGCTGTTTGAGCGCTGTATTCGTAACCAGGTTGTAATAGTCACCGGTGCAGGTGGTTCTATTGGCGCCGAGTTGTGTCGGCAGATTTTGCTCAATGAGCCCGCGACGCTTTTGTTGTTCGAACACAGTGAGTTCAACTTGTATAGCATTCACAGCGAACTGGAAGCGCGGATCAAGCGTGAGTCGTTGCCGCTTCGCCTGGTGCCGATTCTCGGCTCTATCCGCAATTCCGATAGGCTACTGGATGTCATGAATGCATGGGAGGTGGATACGGTCTATCACGCTGCAGCCTATAAGCACGTGCCGATGGTGGAGCACAATATTGCAGAAGGTGTGCTGAACAATCTGGTAGGTACGTTGAATACTGCTCAAGCGGCGATCAGGGCAGGGGTGGGCAATTTTGTGCTGATCTCCACCGACAAGGCAGTGCGCCCGACCAATGTGATGGGCAGTACTAAGCGGTTGGCCGAGATGGTGCTACAGGCTCTGAGCCGTGAGTCTGCACCTGTGCTATTCGCGGATGAGAAAGCGCTGCGCCAGCTGAACAAGACACGCTTTACTATGGTGCGTTTTGGCAATGTGCTGGGCTCATCCGGCTCAGTGATACCGCTGTTCCATGAGCAGATTCGCAAAGGTGGGCCGGTTACGGTCACTCATCCGAATATCACCCGTTACTTTATGACCATCCCGGAGGCGGCGCAGTTGGTGATCCAGGCTGGGGCAATGGGCAAGGGCGGGGATGTATTCGTGCTGGACATGGGCGAGCCGGTCAAAATTGCCGAATTGGCGGAGAAAATGATCCATCTCAGCGGCCTGAGCGTACGCTCTGCCAAGAACCCTCACGGTGATATCGCCATTGAGTTTACGGGTCTGCGCCCCGGCGAGAAGCTTTATGAGGAGTTGTTGATTGGCGATAACGTCAGCTCGACTGAACATCCGATGATTATGCGGGCTAATGAAGAGCATCTTTCGTGGGAAGCCTTTAAGGCGGTGTTAAGCGAACTGTTAGCTGCGTTGGCTCGTGATGACTATGATCGTGTGCGCCAGTTGTTGCGTGAGACGGTTAGCGGTTACAAGCCAGAAGGTGAGATTGTTGACTGGATACATATGAAGCGTCGTCTTGAGCCATAACGTTACCTTGTAGATGCTTGCCGGTAGGGGCGTGTCCTTACGCGTGTGCTGTCCTATTCAGTAATGCATGCTGGCATTTGACAAGTGCATGGCAGCAGCTAGTTTTCAGAGCGTGGAGAGGAAATCCCACGTCGATGAAAACTAACGAAAGGATGCACTACATGCTAAAAGCCAAACTGTCGTCTCTGTTGTTTGCTGTTCTTGCTTCCATGTCCTTGGCGGTTTCCGCCGCTGAAACGCAAACCCAGCCAGCACCTGTTGTTGAAACAGCTGAAGTGGCTCCGGTCGGTAAAATCAATCTCAATACTGCTGATGCGGCCACTCTGCAACGTGAGTTGTTGGGGATTGGTGAGGTCAAGGCGCAGGCGATTGTTGCCTATCGTGATGAGCACGGCGACTTCGCTTCGGTGGATGAGTTGCTGGAAGTTAAGGGTATTGGCGAGGCAACTCTGGAGAAGAATCGCGACAAGTTGAGTATTAATTGACGCGTTCAGTTGTTTTAATTAAGGCCGGTTATTAACCGGCCTTTTTGCTTTCTGGCGATCATGTTTTTAATACTGTTTGCGTGTTATATGACGACAATAGGGCTGAGGATTAATCGCGAGGCACTTTATGTTTTGGTTGGCGATGGCGGCAGATGCGGTGGTAGTTGTGCATCTGCTGTTTATTCTATTTGCGGTGTTGGGTGGCTTGCTGGTGTGGCGTTGGCGCGGGTTGGTCTGGCTGCATGTGCCAGCGGCTTTGTGGGGTGTGTTGGTGGAGTTGATGCGCTGGCCCTGTCCGCTGACTCCGTTGGAGCACAGCTTGCGTCTGGCTGCAGGGCAGGCGGGCTATCGCGGTGGTTTCGTTGAGCACTATCTGCTGCCGATCATCTATCCGGCTGGGTTGACGCCGCAGATTCAGATTGGTTTGGGGGTGTTTGTTCTGCTGCTCAATACGCTGATTTATGGCCTGTTGCTTTGGCAGCGCTGGCGGCGGCCGTGAGTTGAGCTTAGGCCGCCTTATTCAGATGGATGATGGTATGCGGGCAAGATAATTTCCCCGGCTACACTGGCTCCATCTATCACAGCACCACAAGGCAGCTTTCCTATGCAAAATCGCATGATGATCACCGGCGCGGGTTCGGGTTTGGGGCGGGAGATTGCCCTGCGTTGGGCGCGTGAGGGCTGGCAGTTGGCACTGTCGGATGTCAACGAGCCGGGCCTGGCGGAGACCCTGCAGATGGTTCGCGAGGCTGGCGGTGATGGTTTCACCCAGCGCTGCGATGTGCGTGATTACAGCCAGCTGACGGCGTTTGCCCAGGCCTGTGAGGAGAAGCTCGGCGGCATCGATGTGATCGTCAACAACGCCGGCGTTGCCTCCGGCGGTTTCTTCAGCGAGCTGTCGCTGGAGGATTGGGATTGGCAGATCGGGATCAACCTGATGGGTGTGGTCAAGGGCTGCAAGGCCTTCCTGCCGCTGCTGGAGAAGAGCAAAGGCAAGATCGTCAATATCGCCTCCATGGCGGCCTTGATGCAGGGCCCGGCGATGAGTAATTACAACGTGGCCAAGGCCGGTGTTGTGGCGCTGTCGGAAAGCCTGCTGATCGAGTTG
>JBIHZW010000349.1:0-3482 GCA_044240245.1 Pseudomonas sp.
CCGTTCATAAAGGCGGCGCCGAGGGGCAGATGGCGACGGCCGATCTCGACGCCGGGTGTTTCGGTGGGGACCAGGGCTAGGCTGATTCCGAGGTCTTCTTCTTCGCCCAGCAGGCGTTCGGGATCGTAAGCCTTGAAGGCCAGGCCGAGCAGGGTGGCGACCGGGCCGAGGGTGATATAGCGCTTTTCCCAGTTCAGACGCAGACCGATAACTTCCTCGCCTTGCCACTGGCCTTTGCAGATGATTCCGGTATCCGGCATGGCGCCGGCGTCGGAACCGGCCAGGGGGCCGGTGAGAGCGAAGCAGGGAATGTCTTCACCACGCGCCAGGCGCGGCAGGTAATGGTCGCGCTGCGCCTCGGTGCCGTAGTGCAGCAGCAGTTCGGCTGGGCCGAGAGAGTTGGGCACCATCACGGTGGAGGCCAGGTCGCCTGAACGGGTAGCCAGCTTCATTGCCACCTGGGAGTGGGCGTAGGCGGAAAAGCCCTTGCCGCCGTATTGTTTGGGGATGATCAGGGCGAAGAAACCATGGCTCTTGATATGGGCCCAGGCCTCTGCGGGCAGGTCCATCTGCTGGCCGATCTGCCAGTCACTGACCATGGCGCAGAGCGCTTCGGTCGGGCCGTCGATAAACGCCTGTTCTTCCTCGGTGAGCTGGGCCTTGGGGTAGGCGAGCAAGGTGTCCCAATCCGGGCGGCCGCTGAACAGTTCGCCATCCCACCACACCGTGCCGGCTTCGATGGCGTCGCGCTCGGTGGCCGACATCGGCGGCAGCACGCGCTTGAACCAGGCAAACAGCGGCGCAGTGAACAGGCTGCGGCGTTGTTGCGGCAGCAGCAGAGGCAAGGCCACGGCCAGCAGGAGCAACCAGAACAGGCCCATGAGCCAGACCGGTGCATGGCTGAACACGCCCATCAGAATCAGAAAGCCGGCCACTATGCCCAGGGCGGGCAGGGGAGCCGTGCGCCGATGAGCGAGAAAGGCCGTGCCGAACAGCAGGGCGAGTAACCAGAGAGCGAGCATGCAGAATCCTCCATGATGACAATGCGTTTTTTACGCACCATCACGAGCGTAGTCGTCATTGATGGCGACAAGAGCGGTGAGCTTGGCTGAATCGTCGTGACATTGGCCGGACTCGCGTCGCTAGACTGGTTTCTCAGCCATGGAGAAACCTTGATGCGTGAATACCTCGAGCCCGGCCGCTTCATCGATAGTGACCACCCAGCGCTGGTGGAGTTCGCAGAAAAGTTTCGCGGGGCCAGCCGCGATCCGCGTCAGCAGGCCATCAATCTGTACTACGCGGTGCGCGATGAAATTCGCTACAACCCCTATGTGTTCAGCCGCGACGCCGACACCTTGAAAGCCAGTCACGCATTGCAGGCAGGGGAAAGTTACTGCGTGCCCAAGGCCACTTTGCTCGCCGCCTGCGCCCGCCATTGCGGCATTCCGGCACGCATCGGTCTGGCCGATGTGCGCAACCACCTGGCCACTCCACGGCTGCTGGAAATGCTGCGCAGCGAAGTGTTCGCCATGCATGGCTACACCGAGTTGTACCTTGAGGGCCGCTGGGTCAAGGCCACGCCGGCGTTCAACCTGGCGCTGTGCCGGGTATTCAAAGTGGCGCCGCTGGAGTTCGATGGCCTGAGCGATAGCGTATTTCACCCGTTCAACCAGCAGGGCGAGCGTTATATGGAATACCTGCACGACCACGGCCAGTTTGCCGATGTGCCGGAGCAGCTGTTCTTCGGTCATCTGGCCGCTTGCTACCCACATCTGTTTGCCGAGGATGCGCTATCGATCAGTGGTGACTTCGCCGCCGAGGCCGTGCCCGGCTGATGTATCGACAGGGCTGATAAGCACCATCGGAAACTGCCGGGTTTAATCTGCGCCTGGCGCTGGTAGGCTGCTGCCCAGCCGTGGGGGCGGCAGATATGCGCAAAGATACTGTGGTGGCGATGTTCCAGGCGCTAGACTTGGGCCACTTCGCGCTGCGTGGCGCAGCCCCTCTCGAATTTCTTTTTCTCTGATCAGGTGTGCGCATTTTTATGAGTACTGCTCTGTCCATTCGCCAGTTGACCAAGACCTATGGCAACGGCTTCCAGGCGCTGCACGGCATCGACCTGGACGTGGCTGAAGGCGATTTCTTCGCTTTGCTCGGC
Organism: Pseudomonas sp.; assembly: GCA_044240245.1. Lineage (GTDB taxonomy): Bacteria > Pseudomonadota > Gammaproteobacteria > Pseudomonadales > Pseudomonadaceae > Aquipseudomonas. The sequence goes on from JBIHZW010000349.1 coordinate 2,159, forward strand.
CCCAACGGTGCCGGCAAATCCACCACCATCGGCATTCTTTCCACCCTGGTGACCAAGAGCAGCGGCACGGTGAACGTGTTCGGCCACGACCTGGACAAACAGCCCTCGGCGCTCAAGCGCTGCCTGGGCGTGGTGCCGCAGGAGTTCAACTTCAACCAGTTCGAGAAGGCCTTCGACATTGTCGTGACCCAGGCCGGTTACTACGGTATCCCGGCGAAAATCGCCAAGGAGCGCGCCGAGCAGTACCTCAACCAGCTCGGCTTGTGGGGCAAGCACAATGTGCCGTCACGCGAACTTTCCGGCGGGATGAAGCGCCGCCTGATGATCGCCCGCGCCCTGGTGCATCAGCCGCGTTTGTTGATTCTCGATGAGCCGACTGCTGGGGTTGATATCGAACTGCGTCGCTCGATGTGGAGCTTTCTCACCGAATTGAACGAGCAGGGCATCACTATCATTCTCACCACCCACTACCTGGAAGAGGCCGAACAGCTGTGCCGCAATATCGGCATCATCGACCACGGGCGGATTGTCGAGAACACCAGCATGAAGGACCTGCTGAAGAAGCTGCATGTGGAGACCTTCCTGCTCGACCTCAAGGAGTCGCTGCTGGTTGCGCCGCAGCTGATTGGCTACCCGGCGCAGCTGCTCGACGGGCATACCCTGGAAGTGCAGGTAGACAAGGCTCAGGGCATTACCGAGCTGTTCCGTCAGCTGGCTCTGCAGAATGTCGAGGTGCTTAGCTTGCGCAATAAAACCAACCGCCTGGAGGAACTGTTCGTCTCCCTGGTCGAGAAGAATCTGGCGAAGGTGGCGGTATGAGCACGGCTTATCTGAACTCCGAATTCACCGCCAACATGGTGGCGCTGCGCACCATCGTTTACCGCGAGATCCGTCGCTTTACCCGCATCTGGCCGCAGACCCTGCTGCCGCCGGCGATCACCATGGTTCTGTACTTCGTGATCTTCGGCAACCTGATCGGTAGCCAGATCGGCGACATGGGTGGCTTCACGTATATGGAGTACATCGTGCCGGGGTTGATCATGATGTCGGTGATCACCAACTCCTACGGCAACGTGGTGTCGAGCTTCTTCGGCAGCAAGTTCCAGCGCTCCATCGAGGAGCTGATGGTCTCGCCGGTGTCGCCGCATATCATCCTCACCGGCTATGTGGTCGGCGGTGTGCTGCGCGGTCTGGCGGTGGGTTTTATCGTCACCTTGCTGTCGCTGTTCTTCACCAAGCTGCAGGTGCATCACCTCGGCGTGACGGTGCTGGTGGTGCTGTTGACCGCGACCATCTTCTCCCTGGGCGGCTTTATCAACGCCGT
>JBIHZW010000094.1:0-12021 GCA_044240245.1 Pseudomonas sp.
CCCTGGAGCTGGAAGACCTGATCAGCCGTCACCCTGCCGTACGTGAAGTGGCGGTGGTTGGCGTGGTCGATCCGCAGTAGGGCGAGCGGCCGTTTGCCCTGTTGGTATTGCGCGAAGGCCAGAGCTTGGATGCCAAGGGCCTTAAGGAACACCTCAAGCCTTTTGTCGATCAAGGCAGCATCAACAAGTGGGCGATACCCTCGCAGATCGCCCTTGTTACCGAAGTTCCCAAGACCAGCGTCGGCAAGCTGGATAAGAAACGCATTCGCCTGGATATCGTTCAGTGGCAGGCTGCCGGTAGCCCGTTCCTATCCACTGTTTAAGACATTGCGCTACGGGTGAGGCGCAAACCTTGCCCGTCGGCGCGTTTGCCTTGCAATACCGCTAGAGCCAGACAAATAAAGGCTTTCAGGCGGTTCTGTAGGATTCTCTTGTGATGGTTTGCGCAACGCTTTGGGCTGTTCAATTTGCGGCAAGCTAGGTCGTTTTTGGTGACTGGCCAGTCAAACAAGCGTTTGGCTTGCTAATTGCTCATTCCAAGCCATTCTTGGCTCTGCCGGCCGTGCTAAACACGCCGAAACCTGCGAGCCAGAGTGCCTGGGGGCTGCAAATCACACTTTAGAGGGATCAAGCAGAAGTACCCGCTGGCTATAGTCCGCACCATCCATAACAAAAAACACATGGAGTAGCGTCGATGACAAAAACAAAACAAACCTGGCGCCTGGCAAAACTGCCACTGGCCGTCAGCCTCGCATCCACCCTCGCCGCTCCCGCGTTCGGCGTTACTTTTAATATTGGCGAAATCGAAGGTCAGCTTGATTCGTCCATGTCGGTCGGGGCCAGCTGGTCGGTGCGTAGCGCTGATCCTGACTTGGTCGGTACACGTAACGGTGGCCAAGCTTCTTCCCAGACGGGTGACGATGGTCGACTGAATTTCAAGCGCGGCGAAACCTTCTCGAAGATTTTCAAAGGCATTCATGACCTTGAATTGAAGTACGGCGATACCGGTGTCTTCGTTCGGGGTAAGTATTGGTACGACTTTGAACTGAAGGATGAAAGCCGTCTGCTTTACGACATCAGTGATAGCAACCGTAAAGAGGGTGCTCAATCATCAGGTGCGCAAATTCTGGATGCCTTCATCTACCACAACTATTCAGTCTCCGATCAACCGGGTTCGGTTCGCCTAGGTAAACAAGTAGTTAGTTGGGGTGAAAGTACCTTTATTCAGAACAGTATCAACTCAATCAACCCTGTTGACGCTGCCGCATTTCGTCGCCCGGGTGCCGAAATCAAAGAAGGTCTGATTCCGGTCAACATGTTTTATGTATCCCAAAGTTTGGGCGAGAACCTCTCGGCTGAGGTCTTCTATCAGCTGGAGTGGGATCAGACGATCGTAGATAACTGCGGGACCTTCTTCGGGGTTGATCCTCTGGCCGATGGTTGTACTGATCGCCTGGCTGTTGCCGGTAGCGATTTTGATGGTCCTGGTACACCAGGCTATCGCTATGTGGGCCGCTCTGCTGATCGTGATGCACGTGATAGTGGGCAGTATGGTATTGCTCTGCGTTGGTTCTCGCAGGCTCTGGACACCGAGTTCGGCTTCTACACCATGAATTACCACAGTCGTACGCCGAGCCTTTCCTATACTGCGGGTCAAAGTGTCTTCCTGCTGCCTAGCTCTGTGGAGGATCCGAGTACTGGTGAAATGTTCGCCAAGTACTACTTGGAATATCCAGAAGATATTCGCCTGCACGGCGTCAGTTTCTCCACAACTGTAGGCGCTGCGTCGGTTGCTGGTGAACTCAGCTACCGCCCGAATATGCCTATGCAGATCAATACCACTGATCTGACACTTGGTGCTGTTGCTCAGGGGCCTTTGGCTCAAGCGCTGGGGGTGAACACCAACCTGCCTATCTATAGCAGCGGCCATGCAGCTTTTGGTCCTGGTGAAGAACTGACGGGGTATGTACGTAAACCTCTTACGCAGGCTCAGGTTACCGTTACCCAGTTCTTTGATCAGGTTATGGGGGCGTCGCGCCTGACCCTGGTAGGCGAGGTTGGTTATTCGCATGTCAGCAATCTGGGCAAGAACGAGTTGCGTTTTGGTCGTGCCCCAGAGTTTGGTGCGGGTGAGTTCCCGAGCAATAGCTTGTGCACTGCTACTGCGAACGCCGCTAACCCGGACGAGTGTAATAACAAAGGCTTCTACACCACCACGTCCTGGGGCTACCGCGCTCGCGCAATCCTCGATTACAACGACGTGTTTGCCGGTGTAAACCTCAAGCCCAACGTTTCCTGGTCGCATGACGTCGATGGTTACGGCCCAACCTTCAACGAAGGTAACAAGGCCATTAGCCTCGGTCTGGATGCCGAATACCAGAACACCTATACCGCCAGCCTCGCCTATACCGATTTCTTTGGTGGCGAATACAACACCAACATTGATCGCGACTTCGTTGCGCTCAGCTTTGGCGTGAACTTCTAAGCGGACGAGATTTTTGAGGACGACTATGACTATGAAAACAACAAAAAGTCTGCTGCAAACTGGTGCCCTGACTCTCTCGCTGTTGGCTAGCGGTGTAATGGCGGCGGTATCGCCGGATGAAGCTGCCAAACTGGGTACCACGCTGACGCCTGTCGGTGCGGAAATGGCGGGTAATGCGGATGGTTCGATCCCTGCCTGGACTGGCGGCCTGCCAGCCAGCGCCGGCACTGCTGATGGCGCGGGTTTCCTTTCGGACCCGTTCCCGAGTGAACAACCGCTGTTCACTATCACCGCGCAAAACGTTGATCAGTACAAAGACAAGCTGACCCCTGGCCAGCTGGCGATGTTCAAGCGTTATCCGGAAAGCTACAAAATGCCGGTGTTCGCGACCCATCGTACTGCCACCATGCCGGACTTCATCCTGTCTGCTGCGAAGAACAACGCAGTCAACACCAAGATGGTCGAGGGCGGTAACGGTCTGGAGAACTTCGAGCAGGCTAACCCCTTCCCGATTCCGAAGGACGGCCTGGAAGCCATCTGGAACCACATCACCCGCTACCGTGGTGGCAGCGTGAAGCGTCTGGTAACCCAGGCTACTCCGCAGCCTAACGGCTCCTACAGCCTGGTGTACTTCCAGGATGAGTTCACCTTCCGTGGTGCTCTGAAGGATGCCGATACCAGCAAGCCAAGCAACGTGCTGTTCTACTTCAAGCAACGGGTAACTGCTCCGTCGCGTCTGGCCGGTAACGTGCTGCTGGTGCACGAAACCCTCAACCAGGTGAAAGAGCCGCGTCTGGCGTGGCTGTACAACGCTGGCCAGCGTCGTGTGCGTCGTGCACCGCAGGTGTCCTATGACGGTCCGGGTACCGCTGCTGACGGTCTGCGTACTTCCGACAACTTCGACATGTACAACGGTGCACCTGACCGTTACGAGTGGAAGCTCAACGGTAAGAAGGAAATCTACATTCCTTACAACAGCTACCGTCTGGACTCGCCGAAGCTGAAGTATGACCAGATCATCAAGGCTGGGCATATCAACCAGGACCTGACCCGTTACGAGCTGCACCGCGTATGGCATGTGACTGCAACCCTGAAATCGGGCGAGCGTCATATCTATGCCAAGCGTGACTTCTACCTCGACGAAGATACCTGGCAAGCTGCTGCCATCGACCACTACGACGGTCGCGGTACCCTGTGGCGTGTGGCTGAAGCCCATGCTCAGTACTACTACGACAAGCAAGTGCCGTGGTACAGCGTAGAGACCCTGTATGACCTGCTGTCCGGTCGTTACCTGGCTCTGGGTATGAAGAACGAAGAGAAAAGTGCTTACGAGTTCGACTACCCTGCGAAGGAAAGCGATTACACCCCAGCGGCCCTGCGCCAGGCTGGCGTACGCTAAGTCTGAGTAACGCTGCATAAAGAACCGGCCCGTAAGGGCCGGTTTTTTTATGGCCGTTCATCGGTAGCGGCCACCCTTCGGGCCGTCGCTGCGCGACGTTAGAAATGGCTCCCGGCCATTTCTATGCCTGTGATAAAGCTCGGGAAATGTTCAATAGGGGGGTAGCAATCATTGCCGTTTTCTACCTGATGGCCACAAGGGCTTCAAATGCGCGCATCAAGAGGCTAGTCTGCGGGGCATTGGTAGTGCCTCTGCCTGACTACTACAAGAAACTGGCGATGACTGATCTGTCCCGAATTCCTGGCTTGGTTGCTGCGCCCAACGTACTGGGCGGGCATTTCTATCGACCTCCGCTGCCGGCCAGTTATGTGCTGCGCCCAGGGTTGTGTGAGCGCTTGCTGGGCGGCTTGGCGGGACGGCTGCTGTTGGTCAGCGCGCCGGCCGGTTTTGGTAAAAGCTCACTGGCTATCGAGTTTTGCGAGCACCTGCCTGAGCAGTGGCAAAGCCTGTGGCTGGGGTTGAGCTCACGCGACAGTGATCCAGGGCGCTTTCTGGAGCGTTTGCTTAGCGGCCTGCAACAGTTTTTCCCCGGTGTTGGGCAGGAAGCGCTAGGGCTGTTGCGTTTGCGCCAGCGGCATCAACCCTTTGCTTTCGAAGAGTGGCTCGATGGTCTGCTCGATGAGCTGGCTCTGCGCCTCGACCCTCAGCAACCGCTGCTGCTGGTGCTGGATGATTACCACCTGGCCCAGGGTGCGGTGCTCGACCGCTGCCTGCAGTTTTTCCTAAGCCACTTACCGCCCGGCTTGGTGATGCTGGTGACCAGCCGGCAGCGTCCGGATTGGCATCTGGCCCGCCTGCGCCTGTCGCGGCAGTTGCTGGAGCTGCATGAGCAGGATCTGCGCCTCACCGATACGGAAAGCACTGAGTTACTTGCGCTGCAGGGCGCCGTGTTGTCGGCCGAAGCACTGGCCGTTCTGCTGCAACGCAGCGAAGGCTGGGTTGCGGGTTTACGGTTGTGGTCACTGGCCGCCAGTGAAGCGCATGAATCTACTGCGCCTCCCGCGTTGGCCCAGGGCGCTGACGGGCTGATTCATGATTACTTGCTGGAAGAGGTGATCGAGCGCCAACCCGTCGAGGTACAGGCGTTTCTCTACGAGACGGCCAGCCAGGAGCGCTTCTGCGCCGAGCTGTGCGACGCGCTGCGCGATGCCTATGACAGCGCAGCGATTCTGCGCCATCTGCAGGCCCACCAAGTGTTTCTGGTGCCGCTCGATGAGCAGGGCAAGTGGTTTCGCTATCACCACCTGTTTTCCGATCTACTGCGCAGTCGCCCGCAGCCAACTTCAGGCCTGCATTTGCGCGCATGTCGCTGGTTCAGCGCCGAGGGCTTGCTGGATGAGGCCATCGAACAGGCGTTGCGCGCCGGTCAGCCGGATGTGGCGGCCAATCTGGTGCAGAACCTCTCTGAGGAGCAACTGCTGGCCGAGCAGAACGTAGCCACTTTGCTGCGCTGGAAGATGGACTTGCCGGATAGCCTGCTGACCAGCACGCCGCGTCTGATTCTGTTGTATGGCTGGGCATTGGCGTTGGCTTGTCAGCTGGATGCGGCGGAAGAGCTGCTGGCTGAGCTGGGGCGCTTTCTCCCCGCGCGTGATCGCAGTGAGCAGGAAGGTCTGCTGGCTCAGTGGCTGGCCCTGAGTGGAGTGATTGCTCGCGGCCGGGGCGACAGCGCCAGGGCGCAGGCCTATTGCAGTGAAGCGCTGAGCTGTTTGCCGCTGGACCGTTACGGTCAGCGCCTGATGTGCCTGTCCAGCCTGGCTAACCTGGCTATCGTTCATGGTGATCTGTGGCGCGCTCGTGGGCTGAACCGCGAGGCCCTGGAGTTGGCGCAACGGGTCGGCAATCCGCTGTTCGAGGCCCTGGCTCATTACGACCGTGCGCGCGTGCTGCAAGCCCGTGGTGAGGTGCTGCGGGCGCTGGACGAAGTGCGTCAGGGCCAGCAGCGCCTGGCCAGTCTGCCGTCGCAGCGGCAGTACGCGGTGCGTGGGCGTCTGACCCTGTATGAGGGTTATCTGCTGAGCTTGCGCCTGCAGCCGCAGCAGGCACGACAGCGGCTTTTGGCCGGGATTGCCGAGGCCCGCGGCTGCCGTGATATCAGCGTACTGATCGGTTACTGCGTGCTGGCCAGCCTGGAAGGGCGTAGCGGTAATCTGCCTGAGGCTTTTGCTCAGCTGGCCGAGGCCGAGCGGCTGATGCATATCTGGGATATTCCGCCGATCTACTACTTGGCGATGATTACCCTGACCAAATGTGAGCTGTGGCTACGTCAGGGACAGACTGAGCTGGCGGGCGTCTGGCTAAGTCGTCTGCTCGATGCCTATGGCGGCGAGCAGGCCGCTGCGGCGCCGGAGTTCCATCCGCAATTACCGCTGCATATCCAATTGCACCTAGCTACCTACGAGCGTCTGCAGGGTGAGGATGAACAGGCCGAACGGCGTTTGCGCGGTTTGACTCAGCTGGCGCAGAACGCCGGCGGCCAGTTGCTTGGGGCGATTGCCCAGATGCAGCTGACGGCCCTGTTGCGTGATGGCGGGCGTGAACGTGAGGCTCAGCAACAGCTGCGCAATGCGCTGCAGGCCGCCGCCGGTGGTGGGTTGCTGCCATTTTATGCGCTGCTAAGCCAGCAACCCGAGTGGCTACGCGAGCAGTTGCTCATGCAGGAAGCGAGCCCCTTGCTTGAAGCCTTGCTGCAGCATCTGCCGCAGGCTGCAGAGGCCGTCAGTCAGGATAACTATGTCGGCGGGGTCGATGCCCTGAGTTCACGCGAATTGTCGGTGCTGCAACTGATCGCCCAGGGCTGCTCCAATCAGGAGATCAGCGACAGTTTGTTTATCTCCCTGCACACGGTAAAAACCCACGCCCGTCATATCAACAGCAAGCTTGGCGTCGAGCGGCGTACCCAGGCCGTGGCGCGGGCCAAGAGCCTTGGTCTACTGCGTTGATTCAGCCGGCACCGACAGGTCGAGGCTGCGCGTAGGCGCCTTGCGCGGTTGCGCCGCGGCCGCCGCGAGTTTGGCCTGCACATTCTGCTGGATGCTCAGCAACACCGGTTGCAACTCGCGCATATTGGCCTGCACTTCTGCATAGGCATGCTGTTGGGCAAGCTGCTCGACGCGTTGCAGCAGTGTTTCGCGCACATCCCCACTCAAATGGATAAACAGCTCCGGCAGCTGCTTGCTCAGTTCGGCGCTGTAGAGCACCAGCTCTTCACGGCCGAACTGTTTGATCAATCCCAGATAGTCCAGGGCGCTGGAGGTGAGCATGGCCGCCGCTGCCTTGGTTTCATGCAGGCCTTGCAGGCGCACCGGGTTGCTTTGCTCGGTTTCCGAGAGGGTCATCCAGAATTCAGTGGTCAGGGTGAACAGCACAGCCTGTTGGCGCAGTGAATAACTCATCAGGCCCAGCGCCTCGGCGGCATAGGGCTGCTGCACGGCACGAAAATCGAAATACAGACGCATCAACTCCTTGAGGCGAAACAGTGCTTCGCGGGCTTCGTTCTGCCGCAGCTCCAGGGGCGCGTAGATATTCAGCTGCGGGCGGAAATTCTCCTCGCTGACCATGCGCTGGTAGATCGGCCCGGTGAATTCGCCGCTACGGCGGGGCAGGGCGTTGAGCTGGGTGCTGTCGACCTTGTTTAGCGCTTCCAGCAGTTGCTGGTAGTCGGCGCTGTTCCAGGGCTTGTGGATATCGGGGATCTTCTGCCCGAGATAGAACAGCTCAGTGGCCTGAACGGGTGACAGCAGAACCAGCAAAAGGATGGCCAGCGGTAGGCAAAGGCGGCGTGTTAGCGTGGTCAGCACAACAATAATCCTGCGGCGATGGCGTTCAGAGTAATCGACTGCAGAGTAACCAGCTTGCTCTGCTGCGTCACCCGCGCCTTGGTTGGGAAGTGTGCAATGCAGCAAGCCTTGGCTGAGCTCGGTGCCGTTCGCGCGGTGTTTGAGGATTTGGGTGGTTACGGTGCGGTGGCCCAGCAGCAGGAACAGGATGGTGACGGGCCGCTGATCGGTCATCTGCAGCGCACCAATATCCAGCTGGCGGCGATCCCGGTGTTTGCGCGCAAGGGTCTGGCCGACACCACGGTGAATGACCTGCTGGCGTCGGCCAATGTGTCGCGGCGCACCTTCTACAAATACTTCGAAAACAAGATGCAGGTGCTCGAAGGCATCTACCAGACGGCGGTCGCCTTGCTGCTGTCGCGCTTCGGTGAAATGCAAAGCATCGCCGGCAGTCCGCAGGCCTGGTTGCAGGGCATGGTCGGGCGTTATTTCGACTATCACCTGGCGGTCGGGCCGATTATCCGCCTGATGCAGGAAGAGGCTCTGCGCGCCGACTCACCTTTGGCCGCCCATCGGCAGCGGGCTCATGCCGAGATGGCGCGGCTGCTTGCTGAGCGTCTGCATGGCGATACGCAGGCTGCTGAGCCGCTTACCTACCGCGCGCTGATCTGGGCGATGGAAGCAGCGTCTCTGGAACTGCTCGGACGCGCCGCCAGCCGCGCCGAAATCGAACAGGCCAAGCGCGTGCTTAGCGAACTGCTGATCGCCTCGTTGTGTCCTGCGCCAAGCTCAACCTAGGTTAGGCGTCAGCTGTGGGTAGACATGCTCTGATAGGGCGGATGCGTCTTTCCCATAACAACAATCTAGAGGTGCCTGCATGTCTGCTTCCAGTCTCCCGCTGACGCCGCCACTGGCTGCCGGTTTTGCCCGTCTGGGCTTCGGCGCCTTGCCGCTGGAAAGCCTCAAGGCGCGCTATGGCAATGCCGTCAACGGCTCGCGCTATATCGAACTCGATGGCTTCAACCTGCATTACCGCGATGAAGGCAGCCGCGACAAACCGGTGCTGGTGCTGATCCACGGCGTGGTCGCCTCGTTGCATACCTGGGACGACTGGCTGCCGGCCTTTGCTGCCGATTACCGGGTGATACGTTTCGATGTGCCGGGTTTCGGCCTGACCGGCCCGGCACGCGATGGCGTGTATTCCGCCGAGCGGATGATCAAGGTATTCGGTCTGTTGCTCGACTACCTCGGCGTAAGTAAGGCCTCGATTGTCGGCAATTCCCTGGGCGGTTATATCGCCTGGAACTTCGCCCTGGCGCAGCCGCAGCGGGTGGAAAAACTGGTGCTGATCGACCCGGCTGGCTATCACATGCACAAGGTGCCGTGGATGATCGCCGCCGCTGCCTTGCCCGGTGCTACCGTGGCCATGCCGCTGTGGATGCCGCGCGCGTTGATCGCCCAGGGCATCAAGGAAGTCTATGGCGAGCCCGCACGGATCAAGCCGGGCGTGGTGGACCGTTACAACGACCTGGCGCGGCGGCCGGGCAATCGCCGGGCGATGATGGATATCTTCCGCGTGCTGCTCAAGGTGAACAAGGAAGAGTTGCATGGCACTTCGGAGCGGGTCGCGCAGATCCAGGCGCCGACGCTGCTGCTGTGGGGCGAGCGTGATCGCTGGATTTCGCCCAAGCATGTGCCGCTGTGGCAGCGCGACCTGCCGGGTATCCAAGTGAAAACCTACCCAGGCGTCGGGCATATCCCGATGGAGGAAATCCCGCAGCAGAGTGCAGCGGATACCTTGCGTTTTCTGCAGGGCTGAAATGATCTGATAGTGACGGCACAAGCCGTTGCTATCGATGAAATTGACCTGCATAAAAAAGGGAGCCAGTAGGCTCCCTTGTCGTTACTGGCAACTCTCAGGCTATGCCGCCTGGCTCTGCGCAGGCGCATCAAACTCGCTGCGGGTCTGGTAGAGCAACTCGAGGTTGTTGTGCTCCCATGGGTGGAACCCGGGTTTGAAAAAATCGCGGTAGGTACTGATCAGCGGACGAAATACGCCTTCCTTGCCCCACATCCACTGGATGCCGTCGCGCCAGACCCGCCAGTTCCACAGCAGGCCATCTTGCTTGAGCATATGCGCCAGGCCGCGAGTGGTGTCGAGGACGAAAAAGAAGGTGCCCATGATCATCGCCCGGCGCAGCAGTTTGCGGCTGCCGCAGACCTGGTTGTACACGTCGAAGGCCACCGCCTTGTGCTCGGTTTCCTCCAGCGCATGCCAGCGCCACAGGCGCACCATGGTCGGATGGGCGCCGGCCATATGGCGCGGGTCTTTGAGCAGGCCGTCAGCCATGATCGCGGTGATGTGTTCAAGCGCGGCAGTGGCTGCCAGTTGTCGCTGTGGTGAGAACTTTTTCTGGGTGTAGCGAATCCGCGCCTGGGCGCGTTTCTCAATGCGGGTGATGTCATAACCCAGGTCGCGCAGACGGTTGCTGTATTCCAGATGCTCGCGGCTGTGGTGGCCTTCCTGGCCGATAAAACCACGGATCTGTTCTTTCAGCGCTGGGTCGTCGATCTGGTCGCGGAAGTGCCGCACCGAATCGATAAAGAAGCGTTCGCCGTCGGGGAATAGCACCGACATGGCATCGAACAGATGGCTTTTGAAGGCATCGCCGCTGTGCCAGTGACGCGGCAGAGGATTGGGGAAATCGAAATCCATATGCCGTGGACGAATCTGCAAACCTTCCGGGGTAGTGCTGATCATGCTGACTCCCTGAGTCTGTGACTGAAGCGTGGTTTCACTATGGATTCGCCAAGCGCTTCGGCAAAGGTTCACAACAGCCAATATTTCGGTCATTTATGGCCAATATTGCACGGATGTACCAACCGTGGAGCTTGTTAGTGCCGTGAGTTGTGTTGCTAGTGGCCCGCGCTAGAGGGTTTTCAGAGTGAAACCGGGCATTTACTGCGGCACTAGCATGCATTCGCCCAACCTTCGGTTGTGGTGAGCGACCGACCAAGTCCTGAGTATGGCTAAAGCCTTTGTGCGAACTCAGCAGGTTTTCCAGCCTGGCACCTTGGGGCAGTGATGCCCTTGTCGGGTTTTGTCGAACAAGGGTATCGTCGCTGCCAGTGGTCATATCTGGCCAGATAATAAGAAGCCCATGAAGCCATCATTGAATTTCTCTGCCGAACTGGTTCCCGTTGCCTACGCTGCCGCCTTGCTCGACCTGGTCGAGGAGCTGGGTGTACCGCGTGCGCAGCTGTTTGCCGAGGCGCGGGTGCGCCCCGAGGTGCTGGGCAATCCGCAGGGGCGATTGTCCTTTATTGATTTCACTCAACTCACCAGCAGCGCCTTGCGTCTGTGTGATGAGCCGGCGCTGGGTCTGCTGCTTGGGCAGCGGCTGAACGTCTCGACCCACGGCATCCTTGGTTATGCGGTGCTGTCCAGCGCCAACCTGGGCAAGGCTATGCAGTTCGCCTTGAAGTACTACAGGGTACTGGGCCTGACTTATGAGCTGGAAATGGTCGAGCTGGGCGCGCGGATTGAACTGCGCGCCAGTGAAACCATGCCGCTGGGCCCGCTCAGTCGCTTCGCCGCAGAAGGTTTGCTGACCAGCCTCTACACCATCGCGCGGTTTCTGGTGGGGGAGCGCTTGCAGGAAGTCGAGGTGGGCTTTGCCCATGCTGCACCGCATTACGCCGAGCGCTACGAGCGGCTATTTGGCGTGCCGGTCGCGTTTGATCAGCCCTACCACCGCCTGAGCATGCCGATCACCTATCTGGACCGGCCGATGGCCCTGGCCAACCCAGCCACGGTGCAGATGTGCGAGCAGCAATGCGAAGCGCTGCTGGCCAGTCTGGATGTACAGGACGGCCTGCTGACCCGCGTGCGCCGCCTGTTGCTGGCGCGCCCCGGCGACTTCCCCGATCTGGCCAGCGCCGCCGATGCCCTGCACACCAGCGGCCGCAGCTTGCGCCGGCACCTGTCGATTATGGGCACCAGTTACCAGCAAGTGCTCGATGAGGTGCGCAAGAGCCTGGCCCTGCAATACCTCACCACCACCCACCTGCCACTGTATGAAATCGCCTACCTGCTGGGCTTCAGCGACCCGTCGAATTTTCGCCGTGCGTTCAAGAAATGGACGGGTAAACTGCCCAGCGATTACCGCGCTGAGGAATAATCATGAGTTCTGCCGCAACCCCGACCCTGATCCGCGAAACCTTCCCTGTCGGGCCTTTGCAGTGCAACTGCACAATCATCGGTGATCCGCTCACCAAGAAGGCCATTGTGGTCGATC
>JBIHZW010000351.1:0-3430 GCA_044240245.1 Pseudomonas sp.
TATCGCCACGCGCCAGCTGGCCAAGCGACAGTTCACCTGGTTACGTGGTTGGCAGCAGGATGTGCACTGGCTCGATAGCGCCGACTGCGACAATCTGCCGCGCGCCTTGAAATACCTGGCAGCGGTCTCCATATTGACCTGAGACCTTGCCGTTGGCCGTCTATCCTTGGGGGTATGACGGCTTTAAGCCGTTCGTTGGTTTACTAAAATTATTGAAAATTGATCCTTAAAGGAGTGCGGCACATGTCAAAAGGGCATTCGCTACAAGACCCTTACCTGAATACCTTGCGTAAGGAACGCGTCCCGGTTTCTATTTATTTGGTTAACGGCATCAAGCTGCAAGGCCAGATCGAATCTTTCGACCAGTTCGTGATTTTGCTGAAAAACACTGTCAGCCAGATGGTCTATAAACACGCCATTTCCACTGTAGTGCCTAGCCGTCCGGTGCGTCTGCCGAGCGCCAGCGAAACCGAGCAAGCTGAAGCTGAGCCTGGTAACGCCTGATTTAGGAGGCTGCATTGTTCTTCGAGCGCCATGAAGGTGGAGAGCGGGCCATTCTGGTACATCTGGACGGCCAAAATTCCGAGGCGCGCGAGGATCCGCAGGAGTTTCAGGAGCTGGCCATCTCGGCCGGTGCTGAAACCATCGCGTTCCTCAGTGTTCCGAGCAATCGGCTGACGGCCAAGTACCTGATCGGCAGTGGCAAAGTTGAAGAGTTGCGTGATCAGGTCAAGGCCGCCGAGGCTGATCTGGTTATCTTCAACCACGTTCTTACTCCGAGCCAGGAGCGCAACCTTGAGCGAGCTTTCGAGTGTCGAGTGTTGGACCGTACCGGTCTGATCCTCGACATTTTTGCTCAGCGCGCGCGTACCCATGAAGGCAAGTTGCAGGTCGAGCTGGCCCAGCTCGACCACATGAGTACGCGGCTGGTGCGCGGCTGGACCCACCTTGAGCGGCAGAAGGGTGGTATCGGTCTGCGCGGCCCGGGTGAAACCCAGCTGGAAACCGACCGCCGCCTGTTGCGCGTGCGGATTCGCCAGATCAAACAGAAGCTCGAGAAGGTGCGCAGCCAGCGTGAGCAGGCTAGGCGCGGCCGCCAGCGTGCGGATATTCCTTCGGTGTCATTGGTGGGCTACACCAACGCCGGCAAATCGACACTGTTCAATTCCCTGACCACCTCGGATGTCTACGCGGCGGATCAGCTGTTCGCCACCCTTGATCCAACCCTGCGTCGTCTGGAGTTGGATGATCTGGGGCCGATTGTGCTGGCCGATACCGTGGGCTTTATCCGGCATTTGCCGCACAAACTGGTCGAGGCGTTCCGCGCGACGCTTGAGGAATCGAGCAATTCTGATCTGCTGCTGCACGTAATCGACTCCCACGAGCCCGAGCGCGATCAGCAGATCGAGCAGGTGTTGGCGGTGCTGGGTGAGATCGGTGCCCATGAGCTGCCGATGCTTGAGGTGTACAACAAGCTCGACCTGCTTGAGGGCGTGGAGCCGCAGATTCAGCGCGATGCCGATGGCAAACCGCAGCGGGTCTGGCTGTCGGCGCGTGACGGGCGTGGTTTGCCGTTGCTGCGTCAGGCGATAGCCGAGTTGTTGGGTGATGACCTGTTTGTCGGTACATTGCAGCTGCCGCAGCGCCTCGCGCGCTTGCGCGCACAGTTTTTCGCCCTGGGTGCGGTGCAGAGCGAGTCCCACACCGAGGACGGCAGCAGTTTGCTGGCTGTGCGTTTACCGCGGATTGAGCTTAACCGGCTGGTTAGCCGTGAAGGCTTGAAACCGCAGGAATTTATTGAGCAACACACTTTGCAATAAAGCCTGCATCAGCGACTTTGCCGCTGGTTGCATGCATTCTGTAGCATTGGCGGGCGCGCCGTGGGCGCGTCTTTGCTTTATCAGATGGAGAGCGCTATGGCTTGGAATGAGCCGGGTGGCAACTCGAATAATCAGGACCCATGGGGTGGCCGTAAGAACGGTGATCGCAAGGGTCCGCCGGATATCGATGAGGCCTTCCGCAAGCTGCAGGAGAGCCTTAATGGGCTGTTCGGTGGCGGCAAGAAACGAGGCGGCGAGACTGGCTCGGGCAATGGCGGCGGCTTCGGCTTGCTGTTCGTGGGCCTGGGGCTGCTGGCAGCAGTCTGGCTGTACAGCGCGATCTATGTCGTTGATGAGCAGGAGCAGGCCGTGGTGCTGCGCTTCGGCAAGTATTACGAAACAGTCGGTCCGGGCCTGAATATCTATTTCCCGCCGATTGATCGCAAGTTTCAGGAAAACGTTACCCGTGAGCGTGCTTACAGTAAGCAAGGGCAGATGTTGACCGAAGACGAAAACATCATCGAAGTGCCGTTGACCGTGCAGTACCGGGTCAGCAACTTGCAGGATTTCGTCCTTAACGTCGATCAGCCGGAAGTCAGTCTGCAGCATGCGACCGACAGCGCCGTGCGCCACGTGGTGGGTTCCACTGAGATGGACCAGGTGCTGACCGAAGGCCGAGAGCTGATGGCCAGCGAGGTCAAGGACCGCTTGCAGCGCTTCCTCGACAACTACCGCACCGGTATCACCGTCACTCAGGTCAACCTGCAGAGTGCGGCCGCGCCGCGCGAAGTACAGGAAGCCTTCGATGACGTGATCCGCGCCCGTGAAGACGAGCAGCGTGAGAAGAATCAGGCGGAAACCTACGCCAATGGTGTGGTGCCGGAAGCCCGTGGTCAGGCGCAGCGTCTGATTGAGGATGCCAGCGGTTACCGTGACGAAGTGGTTTCCCGCGCACAGGGTGAGGCGGATCGCTTCACTGCATTGGTGACCGAGTACCGCAAAGCGCCTGAAGTTACTCGCGAGCGTCTGTACCTGGACACCATGCAAGAGCTGATGAGCAATACCAGCAAGGTGCTGGTGACTGGCGACAAGGGGCAGAACAACCTGCTTTATCTGCCGCTGGACAAGATGATCGATGGCCGCAGCACGTCTGCGCCTAGCTCGATATCTGGCGCTGCGGGTACTGCAGACGCCGGCTCGCGGGTAACTATCGATCCGCGTCAGGTTGAACTGCGTACAAGGGAGAGCCGTTGATGAGCAATAAATCGCTGATCGCCCTTATTGTTGGCGTGGTGCTGGCGCTGGTCGCCTGGAATAGCTTCTATATCGTGTCGCAGACTGAGCGTGCGGTGCTGTTGCAGTTTGGTCGTATCGTCCAGCCGGACGTACAGCCAGGCCTGCATGTGAAGATTCCTTACGTCAACCAGGTGCGTAAGTTTGATGCACGTCTGCTGACTCTGGATTCCACCAGCTCGCGTTTCCTCACGCTGGAAAAGAAAGCACTGATGGTTGATGCCTTCGCCAAGTGGCGAGTGCTGGATGCCGAGCGTTTCTACACTGCGACTTCCGGTATGAAGCAGATTGCAGACGAGCGTCTGGCGCGTCGTCTT
>JBIHZW010000095.1:0-11930 GCA_044240245.1 Pseudomonas sp.
AATGGGCCATCAGCCCGAGCAGGTTGCTCATGGTGCCAGTGGGCACGAACAGCGCAGCCGCAAAGCCCAACTCAGCGGCCAGAAACAGCTCCAGACGGTTGACCGTAGGGTCTTCGCCATACACGTCATCGCCCAGCTCGGCGGCTTGCATGGCCTCGCGCATACCAGGAGTCGGCTGGGTGACGGTGTCGCTGCGCAGGTCGATAACGGGCATGGCGGGCAGTCCTTAGATGGGGCTAAAGCCCGATGCTAAAGCGCGCCACTCAGGCAAACAAGGTACAGATCAGGCGAGAAAACGCAGGACAGATTACGAGCCAGCCTAGTTAACTCAGGCCAGCTGCACGTCTTCGGCGGGGACTATCAGAATGCCGGCGCGCAGGCCGTTCTTGACCTTGGGATTGGGGAAGATAATCCGCGCACCCGGCTCATCCACCACCCAGCGGGTGTCGGCCAGATCCTCGGCCAGCAGGTAGCCAAGTGGCAATTCGCTGAAGTTCTCGATATCCGCCGGCAAGTGCAGCTTGAAGGCGTCGCTGTGTTTGATCACTTCGCGGGCAACGGCAAACAACTTCAGTTCGCCCAGATCATCAGTGGCACCTTCGGGCTCACGGCCTTCGATCAGAGCCTGCAGGTGCATTTCGAGCAGGTCCAGATTAACCAGCTCGTTCTGCCCAAACGGCCGTGCCTTGCCCAGCTCCAGAGTAAAGGCTTCCGCCCCTAGCTGGGTGTAGGTGTAGGCGCTAAAGGTGATTGAGCTTTTGTTGTGCAGCAGCACCGCTTCAATCCCGGCAGCGCTTAGGCGCGCCAGTTCACGCTGGCTGCGCGGGCGGCCTTCCTGAAACGGATAGAGGGCGAACTGCTCGATCTTCGACGCGCGAATCGCGGTGTGCAGATCGTAATGCAGACGGGTGCGATCCGGCTTGTTGAAAAAGGTTGCAGCCAGATGTTCCAGATCACAGGCGCGCAACGCTTCGGCACCGGTGTGCTGATCGTGGCGACCGTTGAACAAACGGTTGATGTCCTGCTCGATATAACGCTCACCGCTGCGCATGGCGGCGGGATTACCGAACAGAAAGAGAATGCGCGCGCGGGGCTTCAACTGGTTGCGGGCAATGCCCTGCAACAGGCGGTCGAGCAATTCAATCGGCGCGGTTTCGTTGCCATGGATGCCGGCAGACAGCAGCAGGTCCAGGCCATTGTCGCTGGCCACCGGCGGCGTTATTTCCAACGCGCCTTCGGCCAGCCAACGCAAACGCGTGCCCTCGGGAGTCAGCTGAATCTTCGCTGCCGGTTCGTGGCCGGCCAGGGTCAGTTCAAGCAGTTTGCCGAGGGCGAGCATAGGCGTTTCCTCAGAGCGTTAAAGAGCTCTTAGTGGTTGCAGTCAGGACCGTGTACGTGATCGTCGTCTTCGTCCAGGCCAGCGGCTTCCATTTCCAGCTCCAGGCTGACCAGGTTGGTGGCCAGCGGGCGCAGCAGCAGGTTGGCGTACTCGGCAGCGCCCTCCTCCACGTCCACACCGATCATCAGCTGATTGTTGCCAACCTGCTGAAACCAGATTTCCTGGCCCTGCCAGATCACGGCAAAACGCGTGCAGGAGGTTTCCAGCTGGGTGCCGTCAGTGTCTTCGAGGATCAGTTGCAGGGCGTCGGACATGGTAATAAGTACTCAATCAAGCTAATTGGAATGGATAAACCGCGCCCAGTTTAAGGATCTGCGTCAGTTCGTCCAAGGCCGCACGGCATTCATTGAGCAATTGTGGGTCAGCCAGATCGTTTTCGCTCAGGCGATCACGGTAGTGCTTGTCGACCCAAACGTTGAGGCTGTCGTGCAGGGTCGGGGTCATGATCACGCCCTGATTGACCGCTGCCAGCTCGTGTTCCTTGAGCGCCACGCGCAGGCGCAGGCACGCCGGGCCACCGCCGTTCTGCATGCTCTGCTTGAGGTCGAAGACTTTGACCTCGCGAATCGGCCCATTACCGCTGGTCAGTTGTTCCAGGTAACGCCAGACATTGCCGTTGTTGCGGCACTCTTCCGGCACGATCAGCAGCATGCCGCCATCGGCGCGGTTGAGCAGCTGGCTGTTGAACAGGTAGGACTTGACCGCATCCTCCACCGTAACCGCATCACGCGGCACGCACACGGCCTGGAAGTTGCCGCCACGGCGGGCGAGCTTGTCGCTCAGCTCAGCCAGCATCTTGTCGGTGTCGAGGAAGGCGTCCTGGTGATAGAACAGCACCTCGCCATTGCCCACGGCGATCACGTCGTTGTGGAACACACCCTGGTCGATCACGGCTGGCGTCTGCTGGGCGTAGACCACGCCGTCATCACTCAGGCCATGCAGACGGGCAACCGCCTGCGAAGCTTCCAGGGTCTGCCGTGCCGGGTAGCGCTGCGGCGCCGGGAAGCGACTGTCGAAAGCACTGCGACCGAATACAAAGAACTCCACACCGGCATCGCCGTAGCCTTTGCAGAAGCGCGTATGGTTGGCCGCGCCTTCATCGCCGAACTGACCAACTGCCGGCAACGCGGCGTGGTGGGCGAAGTGCTGCTCATTGGCGAACATCGCGCCGAGCACACGACTGGTGGTCGGGTGTTCGATCGAGCGGTGGAATTTGCAGTTGAGGTTGGCCGCGGTGAAATGCACGCGACCGTCCGCAGTATCAGCACTCGGGCTGACGGTGCAGGCGTTGGCCGTCCACATACTGGAAGCCGAGCAGCTGGCGACCAGCAACGGCATGGCGTCTTTCGCGGCCTTCTGAATCACCTGCGCGTCAGTCCCGGTAAAACCCAAGCTGCGCAGCACCGCGACGTTCGGGCGCTCCTGCGGGGCCAATACGCCCTGCTTGAAGCCCATTTCCATCAAGGCCTTCATCTTGGCCAGGCCCTGCTTGGCCGCTTCTTTCGGGTTGGACGCGGCCTGGCTGTTGCTCTGCGAGGCGACGTTGCCGTAAGACAGGCCGCCATAGTTGTGAGTCGGCCCGACCAGGCCGTCGAAATTCACTTCAAATGCATTGCTCACAGGCTAACTCCGGGTGTCAGGGTGGCGGGCAGGCTCAGGCTGTCGGATTCCAGCGAGGCCACCGGGTAGGCGCAGTAATCGGCCGCGTAATAGGCGCTGGCGCGGTGGTTGCCGGAGGCGCCCACACCGCCGAATGGCGCGGTGCTGGCTGCACCGGTCAGCTGTTTGTTCC
This sequence comes from Pseudomonas sp., assembly GCA_044240245.1. Classification (GTDB taxonomy): domain Bacteria; phylum Pseudomonadota; class Gammaproteobacteria; order Pseudomonadales; family Pseudomonadaceae; genus Aquipseudomonas. Next base: position 3,192 of record JBIHZW010000095.1, read on the forward strand.
AGTTGACGATACCGGCGCGGCTTTGCAGCCAGAACTGCTCGTAGCGCGCTTTGGAATCGGACAGCAGGCCAGCGGCCAGGCCGTACTGGGTGTTGTTGGCCTCAACGATAGCGGCATCGAAATCGGCGTAGCGAATCACCTGCAGCAGCGGGCCGAAGAACTCTTCATCCGGGCGATTGGTGACTTCAGTCACATCAATGATGCCTGGCGTCAGCAAGGCGGCGCCCTGCAACGGCTGAGTCATCTCCAGCAGCGGCTTGGCGCCCTGGGTCAGCAGATGCTGCTGCGCCTTGATCAGGTGCTGCGCGGCGGCCAGGGAAATCACCGAGCCCATAAAGGGCGCAGGCTGAGCGTCGAAACTGCCAACTTTGATGCTCGCAGCAACCTCCACCAGGCGCTCCAGCAGGCTATCGCCCCACGCGCCTTGCGGCACCAGCAGGCGGCGCGCACAGGTGCAGCGCTGGCCAGCGGAGATAAAGGCCGACTGGATAATGGTGTAGACGGCGGCGTTGAGGTCAGCGACCTGATCCACCACCAGCGGGTTGTTGCCGCCCATTTCCAGGGCGAGGATCTTGTCCGGGCGACCGGCGAACTGGTTGTGCAGCAGGTTGCCGGTACGGCTGGAGCCGGTGAAGAACAAACCGTCGATGCCGTCATGCGCGGCCAGGGCCACACCGGTATCGCGCGCACCCTGCACCAGATTGAGCACACCTGCTGGCAGGCCGGCTTCGATCCAGCATTTAACCGTCAACTCGGCGACTTTCGGGGTCAGCTCGCTGGGCTTGAACACCACGCAGTTACCCGCCAGCAGCGCCGGCACGATATGGCCGTTGGGCAGGTGACCAGGGAAGTTGTACGGGCCGAACACTGCGACTACGCCGTGCGGCTTGTGCCGCAACACAGCGGTGGCGTCGGCCAGTGGGCCGCTCTTCTCACCGGTGCGCTCGCGGTAGCTCTGCACCGAGATGGCGACCTTGTTGACCATGCTGGTGACTTCGGTGGCGGTTTCCCACAGCGGCTTGCCGGTTTCCTCGCCAATGCAGTGGCCCAGGGCCTCGGCATGGGTTTTCAGGGTGGCGGCAAACTGCTCGAGCACGGCGATACGCTCATCCAGCGAGCGCGAGGCCCAGGCTGGAAATGCGGCGCGGGCGGCCTGTACGGCAGCATCAACCTGTGCGGCGCTGGCAGCAGAGCCTTGCCAGATGGCTTCTTGGCTGACCGGATTGAGCGATACCAGGGCTTCACCCTGGCCTGCGTGCCAGGCCCCGGCAATGTAATGAGTGCTCATCTTGTTTTATCACTCCCAGCAAGGTGTAGACCCGGCCTGCGCCGGATCGGCAAATAGAGACAGCTGCGTCGCACTACTTGGGCAAGCGGCTTTAGCCGCGAGCGGAAACCGCTACCGCACGCACCTGATCGCCCGCCGACATCTGCAGGCGCTTGGCGGTTTGCGCATCGACCACCAGGGTGCCGGCGGCCAGCCGTGCCGGCGCTGCGGTAATCCGGCAGTCCTCGCGCTTGCGGTTGTGAATCAGGAAACGCGGCGCGTCATCGCCCGGAGTGCCGACGGCCAGCACCAGCACCTGACTGTCCTGCACGGCGCGGATCTTCGCGGTCTGCGCTTCAATGGCCGGGCCGGCGTCGAAGATGTCGACATAGCCCTGATAGCTGAAACCCTCGCCCTTGAGCATGGCCAACGCCGGCTCGGTGTCCGGGTGAACGCGACCAATGATGTTGCGCGCATCCTCCGAGAGGAAGCAGGTGTAGAGCGGAAACTTTGGCATCAGCTCGGCGATAAAGGCCTTGTTACCCACCCCAGTGAGGTAGTCGGCCTGGCTGAATTCCATCTTGAAGAAATGCCGACCGAGGCTTTCCCAGAATGGCGAACGGCCCTGCTCATCGGACATGCCGCGCATTTCGGCAATCACCTTGTCGCCGAACAGCTCGCGGAATTCGGCGATAAACAGAAAGCGTGCCTTCGACAGCAGCCGACCATTCAGGCCACTGCGCTGGTCACTGCGCAAAAACAGCGAGCACAGCTCGGAGTTGCCGGTCAGGTCGTTGGCCAGGAACAAAGTAGGCACCTGGCGGTGGATCTGCAGTTCCTGCGAGGCGCTGACGGTCAAGCCGACCCGGTAGTTGTACCAGGGCTCGCGCAGGCCAACGGCGCCGGCGACGGCGGAGATACCCACCACCTCGCCGTTGTCGTCTTCGAGCACGAACAGGTAGTCGGCATCGGCACGCGCGGCTTCGCCACGGAAGGTTTTCTCGGCCCAGCCAACGCGGTGCGCCAGGCGCTCCTCATTGGCGGGCAGCGTAGTCAGGCCAGCGCCGGTACTGCGCGCCAGCTGAAACAGGGCCGGCAGATCGGCGCTGCGGACGGGACGAACGATCATGCGCTAACTCCTTAAACCGCAACCAGGCGTACGCTGACGCCTTCGCCGACGCCCAGCGCCTCGGCGGCCGCCAAACTCAGGGTGACCGGCTTGCCAGGCACCCAATCAAGATCCACAACGATGGCGCGGAAATCCTGCAGCTGGCCGTTGCTCACCAGATACGGCCGGCCGCCTTTGACCGGCTCACCGATGCGCAGCGGCACTACGCGGCTCTGGGCAATCGAGCGGATGCCCGAGGTGCGCGCATGCAGGGTCGGGCCACCATCGAAGATGTCGATGTAATGGTCGGTCTCGAAGCCTTCACGCATCAGAATGTCGAAACTGATCTGCGCCCGTGGATGCACCTGACCCATGGCTTCTTGCGCCTCATCAGGCAGCAGCGGCACATAGATCGGGTAATGCGGCATCAGTTCGGCGAGGAAGGTGCGGCTCTTCAAACCGCACAGGCGCTCGGCCTCGGTGTAGTTCATGTCGAAGAAGTTGCGCCCCACGGCATCCCAGAATGGCGAATCACCGGCCTCATCGCTGTAACCGACGATTTCCACCACCAGCGCATCAGCAAAGCGTTCCGGGTGGTTGGCGAGAAACAGCAGGCGGCCGCGCGAATTGAGCTCCGACCAGGCGGTATTCACCAGCGGCCGCTCGACATAGAAGCTGGTCAGCAGGCTGTTGCCGGTGAGGTCGTGGCACAGCGAGAGCACGTGGATCTTGTTATGGATCTTCAGCTCGCGGGAGTTGTGCACGAAGGTTTCGTTACGAAAGCTGTAGAACGGCTCGGAGTAGCCGGCCGAGGCAACGATGCCGGAGCAGCCGACCAGGCGGCCGCTCTCCGTGTCTTCGAGGACGAAGAAGTAGCTTTCTTCACCGTTGAAGCTAACCTCGGCGGAAAACGAGGCCTCCGAGGCCGCAATCTTTTCGCGCAGACGATCAGCGTCGTCCGGCAGTGAAGTCACACCAACCGGGCTGTCCGCGGCGAGACGCTGCACTTCAGTGAGGTCGGCCATTTGCGCGGGGCGCATCACCAGCATGGTGCCACTCCTTTTGATAAAAGCTCCAAGCAGCCCAAACCGGGCGGCCTAGAGAAAACCGCAACAAACGCTGCGGCACACACAGAGACGGGCTTCCTTGCTGTTAGCTCAACCCATCCGTGGGTCGAGCGAGCGCAGCCTGAGCCGCCGCGTTAACGACGGATCAGGCCGGCAATCAGGCTTGAGCCAGCTTGGCCACGGCACGTTCGAAACGCGCCAGACCTTCATCGATATCGGCGTCTTCCACCACCAGGCTTGGGGCGAAACGCACCACATCCGGACTGGCCTGCAGCACCATCACGCCTTCCACTGCCGCAGCATCGAGAATCGCCTTGGCTTTGCCTTTCCAGGCATCGGACAGCACCGCACCGATCAGCAGACCGAGGCCGCGCACTTCGCTGAACACACCGTACTGCTGACCGATCTGCTCCAGCTTGGTTTTGAAACGCTGATGCTTGGCCTTCACCCCAGCCAGCACCTCAGCGGTGTTGATGGTGTCGATCACCGCCTCACCCACCGCGCAGGCCAGCGGGTTGCCGCCGTAAGTGGTGCCGTGGGTGCCGACGGCCAGGTGCTTGGCCAGCTCGCTGGTGGTGAGCATCGCGCCAATCGGGAAACCGCCGCCCAGGCTCTTGGCGCTGGAGAGGATGTCAGGGGTCACGCCGTAGTGCATGTAGGCGAACAGCTCGCCGCTGCGGCCCATGCCGCTCTGCACTTCGTCGAACACCAGCAGCGCATTGTGCTTGTCGCACAGCTCGCGGGCCGCTTGCAGGTAAGCCAGGTCAGCCGGCAGCACGCCGCCCTCACCCTGAATCGGCTCCAGCACCACGGCGCAGGTCTTGTCCGATACCGCGGCCTTCAGCGCCTCGATATCGTTGTAAGGAATGTGGCTGATGCCCTGGATCTTCGGGCCAAAACCGTCGGAATACTTCGGCTGACCGCCGACGCTGACGGTAAACAGAGTGCGACCGTGGAAACTGTTGGTCGCGGCGATGATTTCGCATTTGTCTTCGCCGAACTTGTCGAAGGCTACACGACGGGCCAGCTTGAACGCGGCCTCGTTGGCTTCGGCGCCAGAGTTACAGAAGAACACGCGCTCGGCGAAGGTGGCGTCGATCAGCTTCTTGGCCAGGCGCAGGGCCGGCTCGTTGGTAAATACGTTGGATACGTGCCAGAGGTTACCGGCCTGCTCGGTGAGCGCCTTGACCAGCGCCGGATGGGCGTGACCCAGCACGTTGACGGCAATGCCGCCGGCAAAGTCGATCAGCTCGCGACCGCTTTGATCCCACACGCGCGAACCGGCGCCACGTACTGGAATAAAGGCAGCGGGTGCGTAGTTGGGCACCATCACCTGGTCGAAATCGGCGCGTTGCACCGGGTCGTGCTGAACGGACATCTGAGCTCTCCTAACGAGGAACACCTGCATTCAATAGCAGGCGATGAGAAGGATTGTAGGGACTGATCCGGGGCCGGCATTGCCGCCATGCGACAACTTCTTATAGCGCCAACCCTAGGAAAACCGCAGCTTTCGCAAATGCGACAGAAAGCATCGGGAAGGCGCAGTTTAAATGCAGCCACCCGCCTTGGCGCGGTTTTATCGGCGGCGAAAAACAGGAAAATTATGCAGGTACGGGAATCACCGCCGGCACCGGCGGGCTGTCCAGGCAGAGAAACTCGATCAGGCGGGCTTTCTGCGCCATGGCGTCCTGGTAACCCAGCTCGATCAGCTCATTGCAGTAACCGGGCTCGAACAGCAGGTAACTCAGCACCCCGGCGCCGCTGGCCTTGGTCGCCCCCGGGCCACGCAGAAACAGGCGCAGCGCCTTGGGCAGCTCGTGGCGATGACGCGCGGCGATCAGGTCCAGCGGCTGGCTGGGGGAAATCACCAGCACATCCACCGGTTTGAGGCCCAGGCCGCGCGGATGGCTTTCGGCGGGAATCAGCCGGCCCATCTGATTAAGCCGCTCAAGCAATTCGATATCGCTTTCCAGGCTGTCAATAAAGGTGCTGTTGAGCATATGCCCGCTGATCTGCGCCAGGCTCGGCGGCCGGCTGTGCTGTGGCCGTACCACTGGCACCGGAGCTTGCGCACCAGCCGGATTGCCACTGACGCCAACCACCAGCACCCGCGTCGCCCCCAAATGCAGGGCTGGACTGATCGGCGCGGACTGGCGCACTGCACCATCGCCGAAGTATTCACGGTTGATCTTCACCGGCGGAAATATCAGCGGAATCGAGGCACTGGCCAGCAGATGCTCAAGGGCTAGACGGGTTGGTACACCGACCCGACGATGGCGGAACCAGGGATCGATAGTGGCGCGCCCTTGATAGAAGGTCACCGCCTGACCGGTTTCATACCCAAAGGCTGTCACTGCCACGGCGCGCAGCTGGCGATGACGAACCGCCGCGGCGATCCCGCTGAAATCCAGCTCCCGCCCGAGCAGATCGGCAAGCGGCGAACTGTCGAGCAGCGCCACCGGCACCTGGCCGCCCAGCCCGAGCAAGCTGTGACCAATAAAACGACTGGCCTGGCGCAACACCCCAGGCCAATCGCTGCGATACACCTGATGAGTATGAAAGCCCTGCCAAACGCTGGTCAGCCGGCGCACGGCTTCAGTGAAGTGCAACGCCCCACAGGCCAGGCCCACTGCATTGATGGCACCGGCCGAGGTGCCGACGATGACCGGAAAAGGATTGTGCGCCGCATTGGGCAGCAGGTCGGCAATCGCCGCCAGCACCCCCACCTGATAGGCCGCCCGTGCGCCACCGCCGGAGAGAATCAGCCCGGTAACCGGCTGACTGGTTGGAGCAGTGTGCGGCATAGACTACTTCCCACTGTTTTTAGCCAGTATAGGAGCCAGTCAGGCGCACACGGAACCATCAGGTGCCAAGAAAACCAACTTCAACCGAACAACCCGCCAATTGGATGGCGGGCCAAGCCAGAAGCTAACGTTTCTTTTTATAGAGCTTCGGCTCACCTTTAGGCCGCGTTTTGAAACGCCGATGCGCCCACAGGTATTGCTCGGGGCAGACGCTGATGGCCTGCTCGATCCACTGATTGACCCGCAGACAGTCGGCCTCTTCGCTCTCAGTGGGGAAGTCCGCCAGCGGCGGATGGATCACCAGGCGATAACCCTGACCATCGGGCAAACGCTGCTGGGTAAAGGGTATTACCTGGGCGCGCCCCATGCGGGCGAACTTGCTGGTGGCGGTGACGGTGGCGGCCTGGGTGCCGAACAAGGGTACGAACACGCTGCGCTGGGCACCGTAGTCCTGATCCGGCGCGTACCAGACCACGCCACCGGCACGCAGCAGCTTGAGCATGCCACGCACATCGTCACGGCCAATCACGCCGAGCAGGCGCTGTTCGCGACCGCGACGCTGCACATAGTCGAACAGCGGATTCTTGTGCGGGCGGTACATGCCGTACATGTCCTGGACCATGCCGAGCAGGCCGCCGCCCATTTCCAGGGTGGTGAAATGCAGCGCCATCAGGATAACGCCCTGGCCATCCGCCTCGGCCTGACGCAGATGCTCCAGCCCTTCGATGCTGCCCAGGCGACGCAGGCGCTCGGCGGGCCACCACCAGGCAATGGCCATTTCAAAGAAGGTAATCCCGGTAGAAGCGAAGTTTTCCTTGAGCAGCGCCTCGCGCTCGGCGGCGGGCATCTGCGGGAAACACAGCTCCAGGTTGCGCGCAGCGATCTTGCGCCGCGAACTGGCCAGGCGATACATCACGCTGCCCAGACAGCGCCCCAGCCACAGCAGCACCTTATAAGGCAGCTGGGCGATCAGCCACAGCAGACCCAGGCCCAGCCACAACAGCCAGAAACGTGGATGCAGGAAATAAGCGCGAAATACAGGGCGATCCATAAAACAGGTCCGAGGCACGCAATAAAGCGCGGCATTCTATCAGGAGTTTGTCCGCTGCCTGGTTTCGCGGCGCGCAACTTGCGAGCGCGCGGCGTTCTCGCTATAAGTCCGGCTTACTTTTCCCCCAGTTTCTAAACAAGGGCCGTATCAGGCAGACCATGAGCCAAGCCGATCTCCTCGAGCAAGACCCCGTTTTCCAGCTTAAAGGCAGCATGCTGGCCATCACCGTGATGGAGCTGGCGCACAACGACCTCGCCCGCCTCGACCAGCAGCTCAGCGAAAAAGTCGCCCAGGCCCCGGCCTTTTTCAGCAATACCCCGCTGGTGCTGGCCCTGGACAAGCTGCCGGAAGGCGAAGGCGTGCTCGATCTGGCCGAGCTGATGGCGGTCTGCCGCAAGCATGGCCTGCGCACCCTGGCGATCCGCGCCAACCGCGAAGCCGATATCGCCGCCGCCGAAGCGCTGGATTTACCCGTACTGCCGCCGTCCGGCGCCCGCGAGCGCCCCATCGACCTGGCGCCGCCGAAGCCAGAAAAACCTGCCGAGCCCGAGTTCAAACCGAGCAAAATCATCACCAGCCCGGTGCGTGGCGGCCAGCAGGTGTACGCCCAGGGCGGCGATCTGATCGTCCTGGCCCCGGTCAGCGCCGGCGCGGAACTTCTCGCCGATGGCAACATCCATGTTTACGCACCGATGCGCGGCCGGGCACTGGCCGGCATCAAGGGCAATCTCAAGGCGCGGATTTTCTGCCAGCAGATGGGCGCAGAACTGCTCTCCATCGCCGGCCAGTACAAGGTGGCCGAAGACTTGCGCCGCGACCCACTCTGGGGCGAAGCGGTGCATGTCAGCCTGTCGGGTGACGTGTTGAACATCACCCGCCTTTAACGGATACTGCCGCCACTTTTCAAGGACACAGACAGGGCACCCGGAAGCCTGAGATAGGCCACGGAAACCTGCGTTTTTTCTACATTTTGGGGTGAATCACCTTGGCCAAGATCCTCGTTGTTACGTCCGGCAAAGGTGGCGTCGGTAAAACCACCACCAGCGCTGCCATCGGTACCGGTCTCGCTCTGCGCGGGCACAAGACTGTCATCGTCGACTTCGACGTTGGCCTGCGCAACCTCGACCTGATCATGGGCTGCGAACGCCGCGTGGTGTACGACTTCGTCAACGTGGTCAACGGCGAAGCGACCCTGTCGCAAGCGCTGATCAAAGACAAGCGCCTGGAAAATCTCTACGTGCTGGCTGCCAGCCAGACCCGTGACAAAGACGCGCTGACCCAGGAAGGCGTCGAGAAAATCATCAACGAACTGCGTGAAACCTTCGAATACGTGGTCTGCGACTCGCCGGCCGGTATCGAAAAAGGCGCGCACCTGGCCATGTACTTCGCCGATGAAGCGATTGTCGTGACCAACCCGGAAGTTTCCTCGGTTCGTGACTCCG
>JBIHZW010000352.1:0-3422 GCA_044240245.1 Pseudomonas sp.
CACCTGGGCGACATGGACTTCAAAGTAGCCGGTACCGCCAATGGCGTCACCGCGCTGCAGATGGACATCAAGATCCAGGGCATCACCGAAGAGATCATGGAAATCGCCCTGAATCAGGCACTGGAAGCACGCCTGAACATTCTCGGTCAGATGAACAAGATCATCGCAACCTCGCGCACTGAGTTGTCGGCTAACGCCCCAACCATGATCGCGATGAAGATCGACCAGGACAAGATTCGCGACGTGATCGGCAAAGGTGGTGCAACCATCCGCGCGATCTGCGAAGAAACCAAGGCCTCGATCGATATCGAAGACGACGGTTCGATCAAGATCTTCGGCGAAACCAAAGAAGCAGCCGAGGCTGCGCGTCAGCGCGTACTGGGCATCACCGCGGAAGCCGAGATCGGCAAGATCTACGTCGGCAAGGTTGAGCGCATCGTCGACTTCGGCGCCTTCGTCAACATCCTGCCGGGCAAAGACGGTCTGGTGCACATCTCCATGCTGAGCGACGCTCGCGTTGAGAAGGTGACTGACATTCTGAAAGAAGGTCAGGAAGTTGAAGTTCTGGTACTGGACGTGGACAACCGCGGCCGTATCAAGCTGTCGATCAAAGATGTAGCTGCTGCCAAGGCTTCGGGCGTTTAATCGCCGCGTCGCTTAACAGCAGAAAAGAGGGCCCTTCGGGGCCCTCTTTTTTTGCCGGTAAAAAAGCATGGAGCCTCGGCGCCTATGTGACCGCAGCTGTCGTGCAATATGCCTTGCCCGGTTGGCCTTAGCATGCAGATTGCACGAGGCTGGCTGATTTTGTTTTTGATTAAGTTATTGATATTAATGAATTATTTATTTTTTAGAGGGTTGGCACAGCGCTTGCGATAGTACTGGGGAGGCTGCAGCTCGTAGTGGCTTGCAGATTGTTCAGTACACGCAGGAGGCATTAACTATGAAAAAGCCAATCAAGCATTTCGCAGTAACCGCCATGACCGCCACCGCGCTGGGCCTGTTGCTCGCCGGGCCGGTTTTGGCTGCGGGAACCCCGACTGTGCAGCCAATGATGCTGGCCGCCAGTGAAACGATGGATAAAGCAGAAGATGCGGTAACCGATACCTGGATTACCAGCAAAGTGAAGTCGACCTTCCTGGCCGATGACAACCTGAGCGGTATCGACATCAAGGTCGAAACCAATAAGGGCGTTGTTACGCTCTCCGGGGTTGTTGGCAGCTCCGCCGAACGTGATCTGGCTATTGCCAAGGCTGGCGAGATCAAAGGCGTTAGCGCTGTATCAGCCGAAGCGCTGAAAACCGCCGAGTAACCATGGATGCGCGCCAGGCGGGTTGACTCAGCCTGGCCGCCACTCAACGAGGAGGACAAACGGATGAATGCTGACGTAATCAAAGGTAAGTGGAAGCAAATCAATGGTCGCATCAAGGAGCGTTGGGGCAACCTGACCGATGATGACCTGGACGTCGCCGAGGGCCATAGCGAGTACCTGGCCGGCAAGCTGCAAGAGCGCTACGGTTGGACCAAGGAAAAGGCTCAGGACGAGCTGCGTGATTTCAGCAGCAAGCTTTAATCAGGCGTAAAAAAGCCCCCGCAGGCATAACCTGCGGGGCTTTTTTGTGGTTCTTCTGGAGGGGCTTAGCTGCCGCGTTTACTTTCCACGCTCTTCAGGCGGCCGCCTTCGAACCTCAGGTAGTAGTTCATGCCGTTACGCGGACCATAGACCCACTCCTCGACGAGAAACTCGTTATTGCCGTGGGCATCCAGAGTGTAGCCCAGCATATCGCGGGCAATCGGTTCGCCGCATTTGCTGGCGACCTCTGTAGTGCGGTCGCCGGTGCTGGCGATGCCTTTCTCGCAGCGCAGGGTGCTGGCCTGGGCGCTGGTCGCCAGAAGCAGCAGGGAGAGGCTGAGTGCTATCCGTTGCATGGTGCAATGTCCTTATCGTTGGATTGGTGAGTGCTGGGTGTTGCTAGTTACGGCGTTTGCTGTCGATCTTGATTAGTCGGTTGCCTTGGAAACGCAGAAATTGGTACATGCCGTTACGCGGCCCGTATGACCATTCTTCGACCGCGACCTCATTGTAAAAACCGTATTCATCCAGCACTTCGCGGTAGCCCAGAAAGTCACGGCTGAGTGGTTCGCCGCATTTGCTGCTGACTTCGCTGGTGGTGTCGTCGAGGCTGACCAGCCCGCTGTCGCAACGCAGGGTCGATGAGGCCTGTGCACAGAAAGGCACAAGTAATAGCAGGGCGCTGATCAGGACTTTCATCATTAGCGGCTACGACGGCGTTCGATGGCGCGCAGGCGCGTGCCTTCGAAGGTGAGGATGCTCAGCATGCCGTTATCGGGGCCGTAGACCCATTCCTCTATCTGGTATTCGCGCCGTTCGTTCGGGCCGAGGGAGTAGCCGACCAGATCGCGGAAGGCTGGTTCGCCGCATTTCTGCAGCACCTCGAAGCGTCGGTCATCCAGGCTTACCAATTGGCTACCGCAGCGCAAGGTCTCGGCCTGAGCCAGAGACGATGCGCCCGTCAGGGCAAGGAGCAGCGTTGTAGCCAATACACGCATATACGAAGACCTTACTCGCTGCCGAGATGCAGGGTGGTGGCGACGCGGCCATCGGCGTCAGCCTGTGCAATATTGACATCCAGCAGGTAGATGCGTTCGTCGGCCAGGCCGCCGCGCTCGACCAGATAACTCTTTATTTCTGCCGCCCGCGCCTGGGCCAGCTGACGCTGCAGCAGTTCGCTTTGCGCCCAGGATTGCAGCACGCCTTCACGCATTTTTGCGCTGCGCTCTTCGTCTTCTAGTTCGGCCCACTCGGCCGGTGGTTGCTGTTTTAGGCGGGTGCGGTAGATGCCTTCGAGCAGTACCGCCTTGTCGTCCTCATCGACCACCAGCTCACTGGCCTCGGCAGGTACATCGTCGCCACGGCGTTGCAGCATCTTGTACCAAGTGTTCTGGTATTCGCGCTCCAGGCGCGCGGCGGCCAGTGGCGGGCCGTCGCTGCTCTGCGCGCTCATGCCTTCGACTTCCAGGCGCAGGGTTGGACGCTCCTTCAATGCGCTGGCCAGTGTATCCAGGGCCTTCTGCGCGTCGCCGTCGAGTTCGCTGTCGCCGGCATTGAAGCGCACGGTGCTGAGGTCAACCTCACTGCCGCCGCTGACCAGACCGCCGATAAATTTGAACGGTGCCTGCGCGGCGCGTAGTACCAGGTTGCGCAGGGTCTGCCAGACGATCGGCATCACACTGAACTGCGGGCTGTTAAGGTCGCCCTGCACGGGCAGCTGGATGCTGATATTGCCGTCGGTATCCTTGAGCAGGGCAATGGCCAGGCGGATTGGCAGGTCCATGGCGTCCTTGCTGTCGACTTTCTCGCCCAGCTGCAGGTCTTCCAGTAGCAGTTTGTTCTCGGCGTTGAG
>JBIHZW010000353.1:0-3419 GCA_044240245.1 Pseudomonas sp.
GCAACAAGAACGGCGAACTGCTGATTCTGGTTGAGCTGGACAAGATGATGAGCGAAGAAGAATGGTCCGAGCTGGAGAGCATCTAGGTCATGCTCGACGCGCTGCTGATCGCGCTGGCCCTGGTTTGTCTGGGGCTGATAGGCGCATGCGTCTGGCTGACCAGACAGCTGCGCGACGCCATAAAACTGCAAGGCGAGCGTGATGCAGTGCGTGACCGGCGGCTCAAGGAGCTTAGCCGGCGTCTGGATGCCTACCTGACTGGTAGCGTGCAGATGGGGGAGGAGTTGCACGAGTTGCGTCGGGTGGTCGCGCCGTTACCGGACAAGCTCAATCAGATTGAGCAGCGTGACCCCAGCAGCCTGTCGTTTACCCAGGCTGCGCGTCTGGCTGGCATGGGCGCCAGCGTGGATGACCTGACCCAGTCCTGTGGCCTGAGCAAGGCCGAGGCTGAGCTGGTGAGCAAGATGCAGCAAGCCAAGCTGCAGCGTTCCTGATTTCGCAAACCCTCAAGCAGTCTTCAATGTGCCGGGCCTTCCAATAGGCGCAGCGGCGGCGTTATGTCTGTATCGCGCTCACTGCCGGCCGGCGATTTACCCTTCAGATACCAGGCAAAGGCGATGATCTCCGCGATACAGCGATACAGCTGCTCGGGGATCGCATCGCCTAGCTCCAGTCGCGCCAGCAGGCGCACCAGTTCGGCATTTTCGTAGATCGGCACTTCGTACTCGCGGGCGATGGCCAGAATGGCTTCGGCCAGCTCGTCATCACCTTTTGCGCTGAGTATTGGCGCGCTCTTGCCGTCGTAGGTGAGGGCGATGGCCTGGCGGGGGGCGGTCTTCTTCATGCGGTTTCATCCACCCAGCGTTGTTCCAGGGTCGTGCGCGGCCCGCGCGGGGGGATGCCTTGGCTACATGCCAGCTCACCCACCTGTACGCCGGCGGCGCTCAGGCGTTGGCGCAGGTTATCCAATTCCGCATCAATCAGGCTGACGGTGCTGCTGCGTTCGGCCCAAAGCTGGCTGGATAGCCGGCCGTGGGCCAGTTGCGCCTGCACTTGCAGAGGCCCCAGCGGATCAAGGTCGAATGCCAGCTCGACCTTCCACAGGGTTTCCTTTTTCTCGGATTTACCTTGCGGGTTGCTTTCGTCGCGCTGGATTTTTACTTGCAAGGGCACCAACTCCTGCTGGTTGCGCATGGGCAGTTCCAGTTGCCAGGTGGTGAGCAAATTGCCGTCCGGGCCCAGCTGACTTTGCGCCAGGCTTGATAACTGATGGGTTTGCAGTCGCGAGATGGCTGCAGCGGCCAGCTTGAGAAGGGTTTCTAGATCCGCTTCACCTTCCATGGCCTGCAGCAGGCGCGAGGGGAGGGGGAAGTTCAGCGCTTGCTGGCGGCTAGTGGCCTTGCCCAGGCTGCCGAGCAGATCACGGGCCAGGGCCGGCATCGCCTGGGCCAAGGCTGAGCCGGCGTTGGCGGCTGTCATCGGGGTGCCTGCAGGCAGGTTCGGGAGCAACTGGGTAATCAGGCGCAGCAGGTTGGCTTTCAGGTCTGCCGGCAGCGCTTGGCCCTGGCCGCCGAGCAATTTGCTTTCCAACAGGATGCCGCTGTTTTCCAGGGCCATGGCCAGGCCTTTGGGGCTGCTCAGTTGAGCGGCGTCGGGCAGGGCGCCGAAGAGTTTGTCGATGCTGGTGCGCAGGCCTTCACTCATTTCGACATTACCGCGCAGCCCTTGCAGGGCGCTGAACAATCCTTCCAGGGAGCCTTGGCGGTTGCTTTGGCTGCCCATTTGCTGGCTCAGGGCAAGTTGATCCAGGCGGCCGCTCAGGGGCAGGAAGTTCAACGCCTGGCTGCCTTGTACCTGAGCGCTGAGCAGGCTGCCCAGGGGCAGCGCCAGCGGCGTTTCCAGGGACAGCTTGCTGCCCGCCAGCGGTGTGTTGAGCAGGCTGACCAGCACCTTGTAGATCACCTGCTGCGAGCGGGCTTGAAGTACTTGCTCGCGGGCAACCACCTTGCCTTGCAGCAGGGTGCCGACGGGCAGTTGTTCGAGATCCAGGCTGGTCAGCGCCTTGTCGCCACCTGCCAGTATGGCAAGGGCCAGGCGCGTGTCCGACAAGGCTGTCACCGCCAGCGAGGTGCCCTGGGCAAGCGGGCGTGGACTGTTGGCTTCTAGGGTGGTCTGGCTACCGTTGTTCAGGGTCAGCTTGAGCAGCATCTGAAAGCTTTGCGCAACTTCCTTCAGGGCGATGACTTCGGCCTTGGCGGTTTCACCGCTGGCCAGCAGGCCTTGCATGGGCTGCAGCAGTTTCACCGCCAGGTCAGCCGCTATGGCGTTGGGGCGGCTACTGGGCGGCGTCGGCGCAATAGGCCGCGGACTGCTGATTTCGCTCATTGGCGGGTTACACCCTGTCGAAAATGCCCACTGCGGGAGGCGGGGCATGGCATGTATAATCGCGCCCCGTCTGGTTCGGCTGCGCATTCCACTTGCGTCAGTATAGCGGCCAAGACTCTGCCGACTTGAACAGCTTTTGCCAGCCATCTTAGGTACCGATGCCTTGACCAGCCCTCTTCTCGAAGCCGTTGTGCTCGCCTGTGAGCGAGACTGGCGCATGCTTTTCGAGCGTCTGGAGCTGCGACTGGTTCCCGGTGAGATGCTGCAGGTGGCCGGCCCCAACGGCAGCGGCAAGACCAGCCTGCTGCGGTTGCTGGCCGGGCTGATGCAGCCGACCTCCGGTGAGATTCGCCTGAATGGCCGTCCGCTGGCGGAGCAGCGCGCCGAGCTGGCGCGCAATCTGTTGTGGATCGGCCATGCCGCCGGCATCAAGGGCTTGCTCACTGCCGAGGAGAACCTCACCTGGCTCTGCGCCCTGCATCAGCCGGCCGAGCGTGAGGCCATCTGGCAGGCGCTGGCGGCGGTGGGGCTGCGTGGTTTTGAGGATGTGCCCTGTCACACGCTGTCCGCCGGGCAGCAGCGCCGTGTGGCGTTGGCCCGTCTGTACTTGCCTGGGCCACCACTCTGGGTGCTGGATGAGCCGTTTACCGCGCTGGATAAGGCTGTGGTGGCGCAGCTGGAAAATCATCTGGCTGCGCATTGTCAGCAGGGCGGCCTAGTCGTACTGACCACGCACCATGAATTGACGGTCAAGCCGGCCGGTTACCGCGAGCTTGATCTGGGGCAACGCACGCCATGAGCAATGTTTTTACCCTGCTGCTGGCTCGCGAGGCGCGCCTGTTATTTCGTCGTCCGGCCGAGCTGGCTAATCCGTTGGTGTTCTTCGCCATCGTGATTGCATTGTTTCCATTGGCTGTGGGGCCGCAGACGCAGTTGTTACAAAGCCTTTCGCCTGGGCTGGTGTGGGTAGCGGCCTTATTGGCCGTGCTGCTCTCGCTGGACGGGCTGTTTCGCAGTGATTTCGAGGACGGCTC
>JBIHZW010000354.1:0-3416 GCA_044240245.1 Pseudomonas sp.
CGGTTTTCCAGCCAGTGACGTGATAGGTCTTGCCGAACGAGCTGACCACAAAAGCACGCTGATACAGCTCGTCATGGGCCAGAACGCTGGCGTGCTGGATGCCATCGAACACCAGGTGCTCGTAGACCTCGTCGCTGATCAGGTAGATATCGCGCGCGCGGATCAATGCCGCCAGCTGGTCCAGCTCGGCGCGGGAAATCAGCGCCCCGCTGGGGTTGTGCGGACTGTTGAGGATAATCAGGCGAGTCTTGTCGCTCAGCGCATCCTGCAGGCGCTGCCAGTCGATGGCGAAATCCGGCAAGGCCAGTGGCACATGCACGCATCGCCCGCCTGCCAGCTCGACCGAGGGCTCGTAGCTGTCGTAGCTGGGATCGAAGACGATCACTTCATCGCCCGGCTGAATCAGCGTTTGGATAGCGCAGAAGATGCCTTGGGTAGCGCCAGGAACTATGGTGACTTCAGTATCGGCGCTGACCATACGACCATAACTGCGGGCAATCTTCGCCGCGACCTGCTCGCGCAGCGCTGGCAAGCCGGTCATCGGCGCGTACTGGTTATGTCCGGCGGCAATATGCCGGCCGACCGCATCACGCAGGGCCTGCGGGCCATCGAAATCGGGGAAGCCCTGGGACAGGTTGAGCGCGCCGGTTTCCACGGCGAGCTGCGACATGCGGGTAAAGATGGTGGTGCCGACATTAGGCAGTTTGCTGATAATCATCGAGGCAATATTCCTGGGCCAAGCGCCGAGCTTGAGCGCTAGTGATGCGGCAGGATAGCCGATCCCCCAGAGACGCAAAAGGCACCCGAAGGTGCCTTTATAGAGCGTTTAAATCCAAGCTTAGCGCTTGTCTTTGCGCTTCTTCTCGGCTTTTTTGTGGTGACTCATCAGGCGGCGCTTCTTGTTCACCTGACGGTCGGTGAGGGTGTTCTTGTTGCCCTCATAGGGGTTATCGCCGCCCTTGAACTCGATACGGATCGGCGTACCTACCAGCTTAAGCACGCGACGGTAGGTGTTTTCCAGGTAGCGGATATAGGACTTGGGCACCGCCTCGACCTGGTTACCGTGGATCACGATCAGAGGCGGGTTGGCACCACCCAGGTGGGCATAGCGCAACTTGATGCGGCGATTGTTGACCATGGGCGGCGCGTGATCGCTGACGGCGTCTTCAAGAATCGTGGTCAGACGGTTGGTCGGCCAGCGGGTGATCGCCGACTTGAACGAGGCCTGCACCGACTTGTACAGATTACCCACGCCGGTGCCATGCAGCGCCGAGATAAAGTGGATATCGGCGAAGTCGACGAAGAACAGCCGGCGTTGCAGCTCGACCTTCACATAGTCGCGCTCGCTCGGCTCCATGCCGTCCCATTTGTTCAGGGCGATTACCAGCGCACGGCCGCTTTCCAGGACGAAGCCAAGCAGGTTGAGGTCATGATCGACCACGCCTTCGCGGGCGTCCATGACGAACACCACGACGTTGGAGTCCTGGATCGCCTGCAGGGTTTTCACCACCGAGAACTTTTCCACCGCTTCGAAGATCTTGCCGCGGCGACGCACGCCGGCGGTGTCGATCAGGGTGTACTTCTCGTCATCGCGCTCGAACGGAATATAGATGCTGTCGCGGGTGGTACCGGCCTGGTCATAAACGATAACCCGCTCTTCGCCGAGCATGCGGTTGACCAGGGTCGACTTGCCGACGTTGGGCCGGCCGATGATCGCTAGCTTGATGCCGTCCTTCTCGCTCGGGCCGGGAATGCGCTTGGCTTCCTGGCCTTCAAGAACAACTTCCTCTTCCTCGCCCTCTTCCGGCTCGGTGGCATCCTTGGGGAAGGAGCCCAGCACGGCTTCGAGCATCTGGGTGATGCCGCGACCGTGAGCACCAGCAATCGCCAGGGACTCGCCCATGCCCATGCTGGAGAACTCAGCGCGGGCCAAGTCGGCGTCGATATTGTCGACTTTATTGATGACCAGGAAGCTGCGCTTGTTACGCCGACGCAGATGCTCACCGATCATCTGATCGGAAGCAGACAAACCAGCGCGCGCATCTACCAGAAACAGTACGGCATCAGCTTCTTCGATAGCCTGCAGCGACTGCTCGGCCATCTTCGCGTCAATGCCTTCCTCGTCACCGGAAATACCACCGGTGTCGATGACGATATAGGTTCGCCCCTGCCACTTGGCCTCGCCGTACTGGCGATCACGGGTCAGACCAGACAGGTCGCCGACAATCGCGTCACGGGACTTGGTCAAGCGGTTAAACAGGGTGGACTTGCCGACGTTAGGGCGGCCCACCAGGGCAATTACGGGAACCATTAGGCTCTCCACTTCGTTATTTCAGAAAATACAAAAGCCGCTGCAGAGGCAGCGGCCAGAATTCATTGCACTGGCCAGTGCTGCGCAGCCCTACGTGCTGTGCAGCATAGCCAAAGCGTCAGCGAGCGATCACTTGATGGTTAGCGCCACCAGATTGCCGCCGTTGCCGTAGGCATACAACCAATCACCTACAACCAGCGGACGGGCACGCAGGCCATCGCTGTCGATACGCGTACGACCGACAAAACGACCGTCCACCTGGCTGACCAGGTGCAGGTAACCTTCCAGGTCGCCGAACGCGATATAGCTGGAGAACACTTCCGGAGCCGACAACTGGCGGCGAGCCAGAACATCGTTGCTCCACAAGGCGGAAGCCGAACGCTCATCGATACCTTCAACGGTACCGCTGGCCAGGCTTACGTAAACGCTGCCGTAACCCTGAGCCACACCGACCGAACTGGACGCTTCACGCTGCCAGAGGATACGACCGCTTTCCAGATCCAGCGCAGCAACGCGGCCCTGGTAGCTGACGGCGTAAAGGGTGCCAGCCGAGAGCAGCAGACCGCCGTCGATATCGACCACACGATCCAGTTCGGAACGGCCCTGCGGCACAGCCACACGCTGTTCCCAGACCGGAATACCGCGCTGAGCGTCCAGCGCAATCACCTTACCGGTGGACAGGCCAGCAATCGCCAGACGGTTGGTCAGTACTGGGCTGCCAGTGCCGCGCAGGGTCAGTACCGCTGGGGTATTTTCAAAGATCCAACGCTGCTCGCCGGTGTTCATGTCCAGGGCGATCAGACGGTCATCCTGGGTCTGTACCAGCACCACATCGCCATTCAGCGCAGGCGGAGCCAGCACTTCACTGGTCACGCGGGCGCGCCACTTCTCTTCACCGTTAGCGGTGTCGAGCGCGATGATCTCGCCTTTCAGCGTGCCAACCACCACTAGGCCATAGCCGGCGGCGACTGCGCCGGAAACCGGCAACTCCAGGTCAGCTTTCCAGATGACCTTACCGGTCATACGGTCCATGGCCACAACCAGGCCTTCGACGTCGGCGGCATAAATCTGCTCACCATCAATCGCCGGAACCAGCATGTTGAAG
>JBIHZW010000355.1:0-3412 GCA_044240245.1 Pseudomonas sp.
CCTGCAGCACCGCCTGCAAGTAGGTGTAACTGCTGAAGAAGGCCAGGTAGTTGCCCGGTTTTTCTGCGTACTGGCGGGCAATCAGGGCGGCGATGGGAGCCAGCGAGTAGTCGCGATGGGCATAGCGGGTGGACAAGTTGCTGACGGCCTGGACATGCAACTGTTCGGCGCTGAAGGGCGACTCCACATCGATCCAGGGTGTGTCGTCCGGCAGGCCGAGCAGGTCGGCGTAATAGTTCGCCGGGCTCAGGGTGGCGGAAAACAGCGTGCAGCTGTGCGCCTCGTCGAAGCGCGGGGCGAGAAACGGCGCGGGCACGATATTGCGAATGCACAGGGTGGACACCGCCTGACCACTGCTCTCGTCGCGACTGATATCGAACAGCGAGTGCGCGCCAAAGGCCTCGGCCAATCGGCAGAACAGCATGGCGTCGAGGTAGAAGTGCAGCAGCTCGGTGGCATTGCCGGCTGGCTGTTCGCTGAGGTGATCGGTGAGTGTGCTGACCGCCTTGTGCAGGGCCATGACGAACAGGTCCGGCGCGGTGGGGTACACCTGATAAGCCACTTCCTGGTCGCGCTCCAGCTGTCGCCAGTGCCGACTGATACGCTCCAGCGGGGCCTTCATTACGTTCGGTGCGATGCGCCGTACTGCTTCAAAACGCTGTTGATTGAGCTCGGCGGTGTACATGCCACGCGCGCGCTCAATCAGGTTGTGGGCTTCGTCCACCAGCAGGGTGATGCGCCATTCATTAAGCAGCGTGAGGCCATACAGCAGGCCGCCCATGTCGAAGTAATAGTTGTAATCGCAGACCACCACATCCGCCCAGCGGCACAGCTCCTGGCTCAGGTAATAAGGGCAGATCTGATGCGCCAGGGCGGTTGCGCGTACGCTTTCATGGCTCAGCCATTGGCCTTCGAGTGCGGCCTGGCGGGCGGCAGGCAAACGGTCGTAAAAGCCTTTGGCCAGCGGGCAGGAATCGCCATGGCAGGCTTTGTCAGGGTGTTCGCAGGCCTTGTCGCGCGCTACATGTTCCAGCACCCGCAGCGGCATCGCCTCTTCCTGGCTGCGCAGGGTGGCCAGTGCATCCAGCGCCAGGCGCCTGCCGGGTGTTTTTGCGGTAAGAAAAAACAACCGATCCAGCTGCTGCTCGGGGAAGGCCTTGAGCTGCGGAAACAGGGTGCCGAGGGTTTTACCAATGCCCGTGGTGGCCTGGGCCATCAGGCAGTGACCGTCACGCGCCGCGCGGTAGACCTGGTTGGCCAGCTGGCGTTGGCCGCTGCGAAACTCGGCATGCGGAAAGCGCAAGCGGAGCAGGGCTTCATCGCGCTGGCGGCGATGCTCACGCTCGTACTCGGCCCAGCGGATATAGCGGCTGCATTGCAGCTCGAAAAACTCACGCAGTTCATCCGCTGTGGCCGTCAGGTGAAAGGCCGTTTCATGCTGGGTGATGACGTTGAAGTAGACCACCGCCAGATTGATCTCTGGCATGTCGCGTTCACAGCAGAGCAGCCAGCCATAGACCTTGGCCTGGGCCCAGTGCAGCAGGCGATGGTTCTCCGGGATACGGCTGATATCGCCCCTGTGGGTCTTGATCTCCTCCAGCAGGTTTTCTTCCGGGTCGTAACCGTCCGCGCGGCCGCGTACCTGCAAACCCTGGTAGGCGCCGCTCAAAGGCAGTTCGGCGTAGTAAGTCGGGCCACGCCGGGCTACCACGATAGCGTGGCCAGTCATGCCTTCCTGGGCGGTGGGCGAGGGGGTAAAGCGCAAGTCGAGGTCGCCGACCTTGGCGGTAAACTCGCATAGCGCGCGCACCGCGACCTGATAGTTCACGCGTCGGCCCATTGCACGTAACAGACGTCCACCGGCATGCCGTGCTCGGCGCAGAAGGCCAGCCAGCGGCGCTGGTTGTCCTGCAGGCGGTCGCCGGGGCCTTTCACTTCAATCATTCGGTAGCGCTGCTCGGCCGGCCAGAACTGGATCAGGTCCGGCATGCCGGCGCGGTTGGCTTTGATGTCCAGCAGCAGGCGCTTGAACCAGGCCCGCAGGTGCGCGGCGGGCAGGCAGTCGAGCGCTTGCTCCAGCAAGGTTTCGTCCAGCGCCGCCCAGAATACGAATGGCGACTGGATGCCGAATTTAGCCGCGTAGTTGTCGCGGATCACCTGCTTGTAGGCATCCGAGTCGAGGTGAGCCATGCAGCTGGCAAACAACGCTTCGCGCTGGGTATGGAAGTCGGCACTGAACAGATCAACCGGGGCCGTGTGAAAGGGATGGAAGAACGCCCCCGGCACCGGCGCGAAGATGGCCGGCCAGCAGAGCAGGCCGAACAGGCTGCAGATCAGGCTGTTCTCGACATAGTGCACCGGCGCGTCGGGCTCGTGCAGGTGGGCTTTGACGGCAAACTCGACACTCTGCGCCTCAGGCCTTGGCAGGCTCAGATCAATCCGCGCGGGTGCTACTGGCTTGGCTTTGCCGGGTTGCGGTTGCCCGAGCTGACGGGCCAGCCGGGTCAATGCGCGTTCCACCGCTTGGGCTTCGGCATCATTTTCCGGTGCCTGGATGGCCTGCAGCGTCAGCTCATAGGCGTGTTCGGGGCGGCCCAGACGCTCCAGTACGCGGATCTGGCGCAGGCGCGCACCGACATAACGGCAGTCGGTATAGAACGCCAGCGCACCTTCCAGATCAGCCTCGCGCTCCAGCTGCTGGCCCATGCGGAATAACAGCTTGTTACGTCGCGCGGCTAGGAAGGGGGTATCGCAGACCAAGGCGCTGATCTGTTGCAGCACATTGGCAAGCGGCTCGCCGGCCTCGAACTGCTCACGGCTGCGCTGCAGGTTCAGGTAGCAGTCCACATCCGCCCGGTTACGAAAGGCCCGTGAGTCGGGCGTCAGTTCTACGCGCTCATAGCGAAAGATCCCGAGCTCGGCGAGGACGAACTCGGACCAGTCCTGACGCAGATTGCCAAAGAACATCAGGCGCAGACGCTCGCACAACGCGTCGATGGTCAGGGAGACAATCTGCTCTTCACTGCCCGGGCACCAGGCGGCAAAGGCGCGCGGCTCGGCACTGGTCTCGGCCAGTTGCGCCAACAGCTCGGATTTGTTCTGCGACTTTTTTGAGCCGTGGCCAGCCAGGTGCTGGAGCACTTCATCCTTGCGCAGCAGCTTGAACAGCTCCTCCAGGCACAGCTCGGCGTCATGCCGCACCCAGCCTGCTTTGAGCAGTGGCGTTGCCGCCTGGCGTGCGCAACCGATTTCCTCATAGCTCAGCTTGCTCAGGCGAAAGTGACTGCCCTTGCGCATGATCATCCGCACCAACAGGGCCTGGGCAGGCGTATCCAGGGCGAAGAACTGCCGCACAAACTCATGCTCGGCCTCGCTCAACAGATCGGCATAGCGCTCCTGCAGCCAGATGAGG
>JBIHZW010000356.1:0-3407 GCA_044240245.1 Pseudomonas sp.
GCCGGTGTATATCGGCTATGAGCGCGTGCTGGAAGGCCGCACCTACCTGGGCGAGCTGCGCGGCGCGAGCAAGAAGAAAGAATCGATCTTCGACATCTTCAAGGTCATCGGCGCGCTCAAGCAGCGCTTTGGCCATGTATGGGTCAACTTCGGCGAGCCGATCAAGCTGGCGGAATTTCTCGACAGTGAGCAACCGGACTGGCGCGAGCAGGATTACGGCACCCAGTACCGCCCGGCCTGGCTCAATGAAGCCACCAACAACCTCGGCGAGCGCGTAGCCCAACACCTCAACGAAGCGGCGGCGATCAACCCGGTCAACCTGGTGGCCCTGGCGCTGCTCTCCACCAGCAAGCTGGCCCTGGATGAACGTGCCCTGTCGCGTGTGCTCGACCTCTATCTGGCCCTGCTGCGCAGCGTGCCCTACTCGCCGCACACCACCCTGCCGGACGGTAACGGCCAGGCGCTGATCGAATACGTGCAGAAGATGAACCTGCTCGCCGAACAGAAGGATGCCCTCGGCAAGATTCTCTATCTGGACGAGCAGAACGCCGTTCTGATGACCTACTACCGCAACAACGTGCTGCATATCTTCGCCCTGCCGGCGCTGCTGGCGAGCTTCTTCCAGAGCAGCTCACGGATGAGCCGCGAGCAGATCCTGCGCTTTACCCGCGCGCTCTACCCCTACCTGCAAGCCGAGCTGTTTATCCGCTGGAACCTCGATGAGCTGGACGGCGTGGTCGATCAGTGGCTGGCCGCCTTCGTCGAACAGGGCCTGCTCAAGCTCGATGGCGACATGTACGTGCGCCCGGCGCCAAGCTCGCGCGAGTTCGTCCTGCTCACCCTGCTGGCCCGCGCCATCGTGCAGACCCTGCAGCGCTTCTATATGGCCACCGCCCTGCTGCTGAATGCCGGCCAGAACGCCATCAGCGCCGAAGAACTGGAAGACCTCTGCACCGTGATGGCCCAGCGCCTGTCGATCCTGCATGGCCTCAACGCCCCGGAGTTCTTCGACAAGAGCCTGTTCCGCCACTTTATCCAGAGCCTGCTGGAGCATGGCGTGCTGCGTCAGGATGAAGCCGGCAAACTCAGCCATCACCCGCTGCTCAGCGAACTGGCCGAAGGCGCCGCCAAGCGCGTACTGCCGGCAGAGCTGCGCCTGTCGATTCGCCAGGTAGCCATGGATCGCAACGAGGATGTCGCCGAGCCGGTGTAAACCGGCCTGGCCGCAGCGTTATGAGCGAAACCAACGACCAACCCGCACGGCCCTCCCGTGCGGAGTTTCACCAAGCCAACCAGACCCGCGCCGAAGCCGAAGCCCAGCGCCTGCTGGCCGCCAAGGCCGAGTTGGGTGGCCGTTGGCTCAGCTGGGTCGCGGCCGAGCTGTACGCCCTCAAACCCGCCGCCTACGCACAGATGGTGCGTCGCGAGCTGCAGCGCTTAAACAACTAGCCTCGCCCCTTCCCTCCTCTTCAGCGACCGCCTGACTCAACGCCCTGCCAGAGCTGCGGCGCAACTGCAGATTTGCCTGCGCGCGCCACTCCGTTAAGCTCCAGCTACTGCCTTACCCATCGCACAAGGATGCCCCTCATGCTTCGTCTTATCTCCCTGGCCGCCGGCCTCGCCCTCTCCAGCAGCGCCTTCGCCCTGTCGCTGGCCGACCTCTCGCAAAGCGACGCCAGCGGCGGTCTCAAGGACGCCCTCACCCAAGGCGCCAAAGTAGCCGTGCAGCAACTGGGCAAACCCGGCGGTTTCAGCAACAACCCGGACGTGCGCATCGAGCTGCCGGGCAACCTCGGCAAAGCCGCGAAAACCATGAAGATGATGGGCATGGGCGCGCAGGTTGATCAGCTCGAAGCGAGCATGAACAAAGCCGCCGAAGCCGCCGTACCGCAGGCCCAGGCGCTGCTGGTGGATTCGGTGAAGAAGATGACCGTGCAGGACGCCAAGAGCATCCTCGCCGGCTCGGACGATTCCGCCACCCAGTACCTGAACAAAACCAGCCGCGAACAGATCCGCGCCAAGTTTCTGCCCATCGTCAAGCAAGCCACCGACCAGGTCGGCCTGGCCAAGCAATACAACAGCTTCGCCGGCCAAGCCGCGAGCTTCGGCGTGATCGACGCGAAAAGCGCGAATATCGAGAATTATGTAACCGAGCAGGCGCTGGACGGCTTGTTCGCCATGATCGCCGAGCAGGAAGCCAGCATTCGGGAGAACCCAGCTGGTGCGGCGACCAGCTTGGCTAAGAAGGTGTTTGGGGCATTGTAAGAAGGGTTGGATGGATGTGAAAAAGCCAGACCTTGGGGTCTGGCTTTTTCATAAGCAAAGAACAATGCGGCTCAATATTGCGTAGGCTATAAACGAGATAATTCGTACATATCGCGGTATGCCTTTAAGGCTTCTTCAAGCATCAGTTTCATCTCACCCTCTGACCGATTTAAGCGCTCAGCTAGAGAACCAATTGCGCCAGTATCCAATGCTTTACCAGCAACCTCAGAAGGGGAAGGAAGAACGCCCACGTCACTCCACAGATAATCGCTGCATGAAAACCGCTCAACGAACTTGAGCTGTATCTTGGCGAGAAACTCAGCGGTCTCGGCGATTTTGGGGGTTAAGGCTTCCACAAGGCCGACTTTCTTTATTGAATCAAACAATCGGGAAAATCGGTCAACGCGACTGTCTTTCGTGGCAAATGCATCACCAAATCCACCAGGCAGCACCTTAACCGCCTCTAACTGGGGCTCAAAGCTCGCTTCCAGCAATTTTTGTAGTTGGCCAATCGTAATTTCGGCCTCTTTCTTGGCCTCCCGGAGCTTGATGACGTAGCCCCCAATGGACACCTCTGACAGCTCACTCAGAAAGGCCAGAGCAAAACTGGCCACTACTACTGTAATGACCAGCGTAACGAAGTCGCCGCTTTCAATCATGGCATCATCGAGTAGACCGTAACTGGCGCGGATACCGTGATAGAAAACGGCTAAAGACAGCGCAATAAGTAGGCCCCGTTTAAACAATGGGACTTGTTGAATAATCCAAGCTCGTAAGTTTCTAAAATGTCGTTTCAAGATGGTGCCGCCTGATGACTGGTAGACCTGTCGAATATACGCATCAAGTTCATGAGGTGTCATTGTGGCTGTATCGCATGGCTCGCTCCCCATCTAGGAGCAGATCAACTTCTTTCGTGGCATGGGCCGCTCGTAGGATGGGTCGAGCGCAGCGATACCCATCGAGTATCGAACACCCGCCGCACCTGCTTTGCCTGTGAGTCACCGTTTCGCCCTTACGGCGAGTCACTTTCTCTTTGCGCGCGCAAAGAGAAAGTAACCAAAGAGAAAGCGCGCCCGACATCCGGGTTTCGCTGCGCTCAACTTCCCTCGCTCCGGTGCTGTTCCGAGGGTCGGCAAGACGGG
>JBIHZW010000357.1:0-3398 GCA_044240245.1 Pseudomonas sp.
TGAAGATCGTCACCCAGCGCGCGCCAAGCGAGCAGGAAATCCATGACCTGATCTTCGCCTGGAAAGTGGCCAAGTTCGTTAAATCCAACGCCATCGTTTACGCGAAGAATCGCCAGACCATCGGCGTCGGCGCCGGCCAGATGAGCCGCGTCAACTCCGCCCGTATCGCCGCGATCAAGGCCGAGCACGCCGGCCTGCAAGTCGCCGGCTCGGTGATGGCCTCCGACGCCTTCTTCCCGTTCCGCGACGGCCTGGACAACGCGGCGGCCAATGGCATCACCGCAGTGATCCAGCCGGGTGGTTCGATGCGCGACAACGAAGTGATCGCCGCCGCCGACGAAGCCGGGATTGCCATGGTGTTCACCGGCATGCGTCATTTCCGTCACTAAGAACTGATCGTACCCACGCTCCGCGTGGGCACGCAGCCCGGGACGCTCTGCGCCCCAAGGCATCGGACGCAGAGCGTCCACAGCGACCTTTCCACGCAGAGCGTGGGAACGATCAAGGAGAATGCAATGAACGTATTGATCATCGGCAGCGGCGGTCGTGAACACGCCCTGGCCTGGAAAGTGGCGCAGGACACTCGCGTCACTAAAGTCTTCGTCGCCCCCGGTAACGCCGGCACCGCAGTTGAGCCCAAGTGCGAAAACGTCAACATCGACGTGCTGGACATCGAGCAGCTGGCCGATTTCGCCGAGAAGAATGTGCAGCTGACCATCGTCGGCCCGGAAGCGCCGCTGGTTAAAGGTGTGGTCGATCTGTTCCGTTCGCGCCAGCTGGATATCTTCGGCCCGACTGCCGCCGCTGCGCAGCTGGAAGGTTCCAAGGCCTTTACCAAGGACTTCCTCGCCCGCCACGCGATCCCTACCGCCGACTACCAGAACTTCACAGAAGTCGAGCCGGCCTTGGCCTACCTGCAAAAGGTCGGCGCGCCGATCGTGATCAAGGCCGACGGCCTGGCCGCTGGCAAAGGCGTGATCGTCGCCATGACCCTGAGCGAGGCCGAAGACGCCGTGCGCGATATGCTCGCCGGCAATGCCTTTGGCGAAGCCGGTTCGCGCGTAGTGATCGAGGAGTTCCTCGACGGCGAAGAAGCCTCGTTTATCGTCATGGTCGATGGCGCCAACGTGCTGCCGATGGCCACCAGCCAGGACCATAAGCGCGTTGGCGACGCCGATACCGGCCCGAACACCGGCGGCATGGGCGCTTACTCGCCAGCTCCGGTGGTCACCGCCGACGTGCACCAGCGGGTAATGGACGAAGTCATCTACCCAACCGTGCGCGGGATGGCCAGCGAAGGCAACGTCTACACCGGCTTCCTCTACGCCGGGCTGATGATCGACAAGGCCGGCAAGCCGAAGGTTATCGAATTCAACTGCCGCTTCGGCGACCCGGAAACCCAGCCGATCATGTGCCGCCTGGAATCTTCCCTGGTGCTGCTGGTCGAAGCCGCACTGGCCAAGGCGCTGGACAAGGTCGAAGCCACCTGGGACCCGCGTCCGACAGTGGGTGTGGTGATCGCCGCTGGTGGTTATCCAGCCGATTACGCCAAGGGCGATGTGATCGAAGGTCTGAATGATGCTGCGCAACTGGAAGGTAAAGTCTTCCATGCCGGCACCGCTCTGAAGGACGGCCAGATCGTCACCGCCGGTGGTCGTGTACTCTGCGCCACTGCCATCGGTCGTACGGTTGAGGAAGCCCAACAACAGGCCTATCGCCTGGCCGAGAAAATTCGCTGGAATGGTAGTTTCTACCGCAACGATATCGGTTACCGCGCAATTGCCCGCGAACGCGGGGATAAGTGAAGGTAAATAAAGGGTAAAACACGACAAAGGTGGCCAATTGGCCACCTTTGTCATATTTCCCTAGCGGACAGCTTGGCTATAATCCGACCACTTATTACTGAAGGGACTTCACTGTGCGCCGGCTGAGGATTGCCACCTACCTGCTACTCAGCACGCTGCTGATGGCGCTCAACGTAGCGTCGGCTCAGGCAGGGGCGCAGGCATCCTGGTCAAGCCTCACTGACCCGACCGCCGAGCTGCAATTCAATGATGTCAGCAGCCCCGAGCGCCAAGCACAGTTCCGCCCCACCGATCTCACCCAGCTTTACACCCCCGGCGGCAATAGCGCGCTGTGGTTGCATCACCGCATGCCGGCCAACACCGACGCACAGATGCTTCGAGTATTCGCGCCCTACCTGGCCTACCTCGACCTGTACGTGCTGCAAGGCAATACGCTGATCGAGCAGGCGCACACCGGCAGCAACCTGCCGTTTTCCAGCCGGCCCCTGGCCAGCCGCGACTTCCTCCTGCCACTGCCTAAAGCCGAACAGCCGCTGGATATCTACCTGCGCCTGGCCTCGGAACATTCGCTGCGCCCCAGCATCAGCCTGCAAAGTGCGCAGGCCATGGTTGCCGATGACAATCGCCCACTGCTGTTCGGCCTGCTGCTCGGCTGCCTCGGTATGCTGGTGGCCTACAACCTGGTGCGTTTTGCCTACACCCGAGCCGTGAGCGGCCTGTGGCTGGCGGCCACCCAGGTCTGCCAGCTGGTGGCGGTGGTCAGCCTGCTCGGTATCAGCACGCCCTGGCTCAGCGAATGGCAAAGCCTGCAGCCGCAAATCGCCAACCTGTCGATGCTGCTGGCCGCACTCTGCGCCCTGTGTTTTACCGCCAGCTTTTTCCACAAGGTCTGCCCGAGCACGCCGCTGAACCATCTGCTCACCGGTGAAGTAGTGGTGATCAGCCTGGTCTGCGTGGCTCTGTTGGTGGCGACCAATCTGCAGTTCAATCAACTGGTCTACCTGCTCAACGCCGTTGCTGGCCTGAGCATCCTCATGGTTGCATTGACGCACTGGCGCCATGGCTACAAACCGGCGCGGCTGTTCAGCCTGGCGGTGTTGCTGTTCTGCGCGGCCTTTATCGGCGCCCTGCCGATCCTGTTCGGCTACTGGGCAGTGCAGAGCGAGTGGATGGCCTACGGCCTGCTTGCAGTCACCACAGTCAGCGGCTTTATCCTCAGCATGGCACTGAGCGAGCGACAGCGACGCATCATGCAGGATCAGTTCAGTACCAGCCGCGCCCTCGCCGCCAGCTCCGCCGAACTCAAGGCCAAGGCGGAATTTCTCGCCAAAATCAGCCATGAAATTCGCACCCCGATGAACGGCGTGCTGGGCATGACCGAGCTACTGCTCGGTACGCCACTCTCAGCCAAGCAACGCGACTACGTACAGACCATCCACAGCTCGGGCAACGAGCTGCTCACCCTGATCAACGAAATCCTCGACATTTCCAAACTCGAATCCGGACAGATCGAGCTGGATGACGTGCAGTTCGACCTCAACGCGCTGATCGAAGACTGCCTGGATATCTTCCGCGCTAAGGCCGAGCAGCAGA
>JBIHZW010000096.1:0-11810 GCA_044240245.1 Pseudomonas sp.
GCGTCCGGTTGATCTGCACATCCGTGGCCTTGAAGCCATGGGCGCGATCATCGATGTCGAAGCCGGCTATATCAAGGCCAAGGCCCCGGAAGGCGGTCTGCGTGGCGCGCACTTCTTCTTCGATACTGTCAGTGTGACCGGTACCGAAAACATCATGATGGCGGCGACTCTGGCCAAAGGCCGCAGCGTGCTGGAAAACGCCGCGCGCGAGCCGGAAGTGGTCGACCTGGCCAACTGCCTGATCGCCATGGGCGCGAAAATCAGCGGCGCCGGCACCGACACCATCACCATCGATGGCGTTGAGCGCCTGCACGGCGCGCGCTTCAGCGTGATGCCTGACCGTATCGAAACCGGCACCTACCTGGTGGCTGCTGCTGTTACGGGCGGCCGGGTCAAGGTCAAGGACACCGATCCGACCACCCTGGAAGCGGTGCTGTCCAAGCTGCAGGAAGCCGGTGCGGAAATCACCTGTGGCAACGACTGGATCGAGCTGAACATGCACGGCAAGCGGCCGAAAGCCGTCAACCTGCGTACTGCTCCGTACCCGGCGTTCCCCA
The DNA here is from genome assembly GCA_044240245.1 of Pseudomonas sp. Taxonomy (GTDB): domain Bacteria; phylum Pseudomonadota; class Gammaproteobacteria; order Pseudomonadales; family Pseudomonadaceae; genus Aquipseudomonas. Next base: position 558 of record JBIHZW010000096.1, read on the forward strand.
CCGATATGCAGGCGCAGTTTATTGCCCTCAATGCGATTGCCGAGGGCACCGGCACGGTGATCGAAACCGTGTTCGAAAACCGCTTTATGCACGTGCATGAAATGATCCGCATGGGCGCGCAGATTCAGGTCGAAGGCAACACCGCCATCGTCACTGGCGTTGAAACGCTTAAAGGCGCGCCAGTCATGGCCACCGACCTGCGTGCGTCGGCCAGCCTGGTGATTTCGGCGCTGGTTGCCGAGGGCGACACCTTGATCGATCGCATTTACCACATCGACCGTGGTTACGAGTGCATCGAAGAAAAACTGCAGATGCTGGGTGCCAAAATCCGCCGTATTCCGGGTTGATGCCATGCTGACTATTGCCCTTTCCAAAGGCCGGATTCTCGATGACACCCTGCCGCTGCTGGCGGCGGCGGGCATCGAGCCGACCGAGAACCCGGACAAAAGCCGCAAGCTGATCATCCCCACCACGCTGGACGATGTGCGCCTGCTGATCGTGCGTGGCAGCGACGTGCCGAATTATGTCGAACACGGCGCGGCCGATCTCGGCGTGGCTGGCAAAGACGTGCTGATGGAGTACGGCGGCCAGGGCTTGTACGAGCCGCTGGACCTGCGTATTGCCCAGTGCAAGCTGATGACTGCCGGTGCCGTCGGCGCGCCCGAGCCGAAAGGCCGGCTGCGCGTAGCCACCAAGTTCGTCAACGTAGCCAAGCGTTACTACGCCGAGCAGGGTCGTCAGGTCGACATCATCAAGCTGTATGGCTCCATGGAGCTGGCACCGCTGGTGGGGTTGGCTGACAAGATCATCGACGTGGTCGACACCGGCAACACCCTGCGCGCCAACGGTCTGGAAGCCCAGGAACTGATCGCCATGATCAGCTCGCGGCTGATCGTCAACAAGGCGTCGATGAAGATGCAGCACGCGCGCATTCAGGCGTTGATCGACACCCTGCGCGATGCGGTCGAAGCGCGACATCCACGCTGAGTCTGATGGCCGCCCCTGTGTGGTCTAGCCTATCCGCGTTATAGCCAAAATTCTCAGGTGCCCGCGCGGAGTGGTTGTTACTCTACGGGCGCTTGAGCATTTGCCAATCTAAGAGGCCCGCTATGACCGCTCCTATCGCTATCCGCCGACTCAATGCCGCTGACCAGGACTTTGCCCAGCATCTGGATCATCTGCTGAGCTGGGAAAGTGTCTCGGATGATGCGGTCAACCATCGCGTGCTGGACATCATCAAAGCGGTGCGTGAGCGTGGCGATGCGGCACTGGTCGACTTTACCAAGCAGTTTGACGGCCTGGATGTTGCCTCCATGGCGGACCTGATCCTGCCGCGCGAGCGCCTGGAACTGGCTCTGACCCGTATCACCCCGGAGCAGCGCAGCGCCCTGGAAAAAGCTGCCGAGCGCGTGCGCAGCTACCACGAGCGGCAGAAGCAGGACTCCTGGACTTACACCGAAGCCGACGGCACTGTGCTGGGGCAGAAGGTCACGCCGCTGGATCGCGCCGGCCTGTATGTGCCGGGCGGCAAAGCTTCGTACCCATCCTCGGTGCTGATGAACGCGATTCCGGCCAAGGTCGCTGGCGTGACGGAAGTGGTGATGGTGGTGCCGACCCCGCGTGGCGAAATCAATGAGCTGGTGCTGGCTGCCGCCTGCATTGCTGGGGTTGACCGGGTATTCACCATTGGCGGCGCCCAGGCCGTGGCCGCGTTGGCCTATGGCACCGAGAGCGTGCCGCCGGTGGATAAGATCGTCGGCCCCGGCAATATCTATGTCGCCACCGCCAAGCGCCATGTATTCGGCAAGGTTGGTATCGACATGATCGCCGGTCCTTCGGAAATTCTCGTGGTGTGTGACGGCCAGACCGATCCGGACTGGATCGCCATGGACCTGTTCTCCCAGGCCGAACACGACGAAGACGCCCAGTCGATCCTGGTCAGCCCGGATGCCGCCTTCCTCGACCGCGTGGCGGAAAGTATCGCCAAACTGCTGCCGACTCTGGAGCGCGAAACCATCGCCCGCACTTCCCTTGAGGGGCGCGGTGCGCTGATTCTGGTGGCCGATATGGCCCAGGCCATTGAAGTGGCCAACCGTATCGCCCCAGAGCACCTGGAGCTGTCGGTGGAAAACCCTGAAGAGTACCTGCCGCTGATCCGCCATGCCGGCGCTATCTTTATGGGCCGTTACACCGCCGAGGCCCTGGGCGATTACTGCGCCGGTCCCAACCACGTGCTGCCGACCTCCGGCACCGCGCGCTATTCCTCGCCGCTGGGGGTGTATGACTTCCAGAAGCGCTCGTCGATCATCCATTGCTCGGCCGAGGGTGCGTCGGAGCTGGGTAAGGTTGCCAGCGTGCTGGCTCGTGGCGAGTCGCTGACCGCCCACGCCCGTAGCGCCGAATACCGCATCAAGAACTGAATTTTCAGGGCGCACCCCGCGCGCCTCACCCAAGATCAAATTCGAGGAGAGAAGGGCAGATGAGCAAATTCTGGAGCCCCTTCGTCAAAGACCTGGTGCCTTATGTGCCGGGTGAACAGCCGAAACTGGCCAAGCTGGTCAAGCTCAACACCAATGAAAACCCCTATGGCCCGTCGCCCAAGGCGATCGCCGCCATGCAGGCTGAGCTTAACGACAACCTGCGCCTGTATCCGGACCCCAATAGCGACCGTTTGAAGCAAGCGGTGGCTGACTATTACGGCGTGCAGACCTCCCAGGTGTTTGTCGGCAATGGTTCCGACGAGGTGCTTGCGCACGCCTTCCACGGCCTGTTCCAGCACGGCCAACCGCTGCTGTTTCCGGATATCAGCTACAGCTTCTATCCGGTGTATTGCGGCCTGTATGGCATCGACTTCGTGCAGGTGCCGCTGGATGAACAGTTCCAGATTCGCGTGGAAGATTACGCGCGGCCCAACGGCGGCATTATCTTCCCCAATCCGAACGCACCGACTGGCTGCCCCCTGGCGCTGGATGCCATTGAGCGCATGCTCAAGGCCAATCCGGATACCGTGGTGCTGGTCGATGAGGCTTATATCGATTTCGGTGGCGAGACGGCGATCAGCCTGGTGGATAAATACCCCAACCTGCTGGTCAGCCAGACCCTGTCTAAGTCGCGCTCGCTGGCCGGGCTGCGGGTTGGCATCGCGGTTGGCCATCCTGATCTGATCGAAGCGCTGGAGCGGATCAAGAACAGCTTCAACTCCTACCCGCTGGACCGCATGGCAATTGCCGGCGCGGCGGCGGCGTTCGAGGACAAGGTCTACTTCGAGCAGACTTGCCGGCAGGTGATTGCCAGTCGCGAGGCGGTGGTCGCCGGGCTGGATAAACTGGGTTTTGAGGTGCTGCCATCGGCGGCGAACTTCGTCTTCGCCCGCCATCCGGGCAAGGATGCGGCGACTCTGGCGGCCGGCTTGCGCGAGCAGGGCGTGATCGTGCGCCACTTCAAGCAGGCGCGTATTGCCCAGTTCCTGCGCATTACCATCGGCACGCCGGAGCAGAACCAGGCGCTGCTGGATGCCCTGCAGAGTCTGTAAATTGCAGCCATAAAAAAGCCGGAGCACTGCTCCGGCTTTTTCTTGCCTGTAATTTTTCAGTGCGTGTTATTCGTGGTGCGCCTGGCCGAGGAAGGTCAGCGAGGTAAACAGGCCGCGCGTCTCGATATCCTTGTCGCCTTTGACCGGCAGGCTGATGGCGGCGCTGATGATATTCAGCCCCTCATTGCGCACCAGCACCTGGGCGCGGCCGTCGGCATCGGTGGTGGCGCTGACCTGGTGCGGTGCACCACGGTAGTCACCGACCAGCTCGACCCCGGCAGCTGGCTTGCCATCCACCAGCACACGTACCGCCAGCGGCTTGCCGGGGCCGACCTTGAGTGGGTCGACTTCTGGCAGGATGACCATCTTCAACTGATCCAGCTTGGGCAACTTGGCGCCTTCCTGATAGATCGCCAGGCTGTATTTAAAGGTGTGCAGAGACTCGGTTGAGTTCGGCACTTTACTGCGACCCTGGTTGATCCATTGGCCGTCCGGGGTCTTCGACCAGGCGCCGTTGTCCAGGGCTACACCGAGCACCGCCGGGGGTTTCAGGGGTTGAAGGCGGGCGTGATCTTCCAGGCGCTGGACGCTGACCGGGATCATCTTGCCGGCTTTGTCATACGCCCAGGCGCCGCTGATCTTCTCGGCCTTAAAGGCGTTGTCTTCTGCGCCATGGCCGTAGATGGTTTCGATATGGCCGCGGCGCTGTTCGGTCCACAGGCCGTGGGCCTGGACTTGCCCGGCGAGGAGGGCGGCGAGCAGCGCGGTGAGCATGGCGGGTTTGGCAGTACGCATACTGGGGTTCCTTGAGTGGTGGGTCAGAGATTGAGGGTCAGGCTGAGGCTGAGGTTGCGTGGGTCGCCGGGCATTACCCAGACGCTGTTGAAGGCGCGCTCGTAGTACTCGCGGTCGAACAGGTTGTTGAGGTTCAGGCCGATGCTCAGGTCATCGCTGGCCTGGTAGCGCGCCAGCAGGTCGACGGTGCTGTAGGCCGGCAATTCGAAGTCGCTGCCGGCCTGCCCCGAGCGATCCCCCACATAGTTGAATGCGGCGCCGATATCCGAGCCGCGTAGGTGGCCATCCTGAAACTGGTAGACCGTCAGCAGGCTGCCGCTGTGGCGGGCGACGCCGAGCAGTTTGCTGCCCACCGGCAGGCTGTTGTCTTCGGTCACTTCGGCATCGATATACGCGTAGGCGCCGATGATGCGCACGGCATCGCTGAGCTGGCCGCTGAACTGCATATCCAGGCCCTGACTGCGCGCCTTGCCGGCCGCGATGCTGTTGCCGGGATTAGCCGGGTCGGCGGTCAGCACGTTTTCCTTGTCTATATGAAATAGCGCGATGGTCGCGCCTAGGCGGCTGTCGAGCAGGTCGAGCTTGAACCCGGTTTCATAGCCAAGGCCCTTCTCCGGTTTGAACACCGTGCCCTGGCTGCTGATGCTGTTGGGCTTGAACGAGGTGGAGGCGTTGGCGAACACCCCGATCTGCGGCGTCAGTTGATAGAGCAGCCCCGTGCGGGCGGTAGCGACATCCTTGTTCTGCTCATTGCTGACCCGCGTGCTGCGGTTCAGGGCGGTTTGCTCGTAGCGTTCGAAGCGCGCGCCGATCAAGCCGCTCAGGCGTTCGCTGAAGCTGATCTGATCCTGCAGATTGAGGGCATAGCTCTCGGTGTGCTCAAAGAAATCGTTGGGATTGACGATGGCCGGCTTGGCCTGGCCGTACTGCGGTTGGTAGATGTTCTGGCCGTAGCCCAGGGTGGTAGCGCTTTGCGGGTACTTCTGGCTGTTGCGGTAGTTCTCATACTCCAAGCCGGCAAGGGTCTGGTGCTGCCAGCTGCCGAGGTTGAAGCTGCCGTGCAGCTCGGCCTGGGTAATGCTGTCGTTCCATTCGAAGCTGCGTTGGCGATAGAAGCGCGTCAGCGTGTCGCCGACCAGACGTGAAGGCTCGGAACTGTTGCCCTGCAGGCGGCCCTGGGCGTAGTGGTTGGCCAGGCGCAGTTTCCAGTTGTCGTTGAGGTAACGCTCCAGACTGACCTGCAGCATCTGGTTGTCGTTGCGGATGGTGCCGTCGTTCGGTTCGCCCATAAAACTGGAGTCTTTCACCGCGCCCATGCGGTTGTTTACCGCCGGTATGCCACGGTCGAATACCGATTCTGTGCGAGTGAATTCGCTCTCGATCAGCAGCAGGGTGTCGACGTCCAGCTGCCAGCTCAGCGAGGGGCTGACGATCTGCCGCTCACTGCCGACATGGTCGCGAAAGCTCTGGTTGTCCTCGACCGCCAGATTGACCCGCGACAGCAGGGTGGCGTCGTCATTCAGCGGGGTGTTGACGTCCAGGCTGCTGCGGTAGCGGTCCCAGCTGCCGGCGCTGGCCTTGAGCTGGCTGAAAGCCTCGGCCTGTGGCTTCTTGCTGACGATATTGATCATGCCGCCGGGGTCGCCACGGCCATACAGGCTGGCAGCTGGGCCTTTGAGCACCTCGATGCGTTCGATACCGGAGGCGTCCGGCGAGCTGTAGCTGCCGCGGTTGATGGCGAAGCCGTTCTTGTACAGCTCGCCGGTGGTGAAGCCGCGCACGCTGTAGTTGAGGAAGGTCAGGCCGCCGAAGTTGTTCTGCCTGGATACGCCGCCGGCAAAATCCAGGGCGCGGTCGATGCGTGTGGTGCCCAGGTCATCAAGCACCTGCGCAGGTACCACGCTGATGCTCTGGGCGATCTGCTCAATCGGCGTATCGGTACGGGTGGCGCTGGCCGAGCGGGTGGCGCGATAGCCTTGCACGGGGCCATCCGCCTGTTCCTGGCGCGCGGTGACGGTGGTGGCAGACAGCTCGACGGGGTTTTCTGCTGCGCTGGTTAAGGCGCTGGGAAGCAACAGGCTAGCGAGTAGGGCGTGGGCGGCGCGCAAGGGATGGCATCCTTCAACTGGATTTAATGTAATAACATAACATTAAAGTTGAGAAGAACTATCGTTTGCGTTACTTAAATTGAAAAAAAGAGGGTGTTAGCTGCCGTTGACCGGTGGCCTTACGCCGATTTCCGCAGTCAGTTCCAGCGGTTTGCCGTTGCGCAGGATGTCGATGCGGATCTTCTCGCCTGGCTTGGCGCGTGCCACCTGGTTCATCGAGCGGCGGCCATCGCCGGCAGCTTCGCCATCGATGCTGAGGATCAGATCGCCCGGTTGCAGGCCGGCCTTCTGCGCCGGGCCATCGCGGTAGATACCCGCGACGACGATGCCGGGGCGCCCGTCCATGCCGAAGGATTCCGCCAGCTCTGGGGTCAGCGGTTGTACTTCGATACCCAGCCAGCCGCGAATTACCTGGCCATGTTCGATAATCGCCTGCATCACATCCATCGCCAGTTTCACCGGGATGGCAAAGCCGATGCCTTGTGAACCGCCGGATTTGGAGAAGATCGCGGTGTTGATGCCGACCAGGTTGCCGTAGGCGTCCACCAGCGCGCCGCCCGAGTTGCCGGGGTTGATCGCCGCGTCGGTCTGGATAAAGTCTTCGTAGGTGTTGAGGCCCAGCTGGTTGCGTCCGGTGGCGCTGATAATGCCCATGGTCACGGTCTGGCCGACGCCAAAGGGGTTGCCGATGGCCAGGCTCACATCGCCAATGCGGATGTTGTCGGAGCGGCCGAGGATGATAAAGGGCAGGTTCTGCAGGTCGATCTTCAGCACGGCCAGGTCGGTTTCCGGGTCGCTGCCGATCAGCCGTGCCACGGTCTCGCGGCCATCTTTCAGGGCTACGACGATCTGGTCGGCGCCGGCGACCACGTGGTTATTGGTCAGCAGGTAGCCTTCCGGGCTCATGATCACCGCCGAACCGAGGCTGGACTCCATGCGCCGCTGCTTGGGCAGGTTGTCGCCGAAGAACTTGCGAAACTGTGGGTCCTCGAACAGCGGAGTCGCAGTTTTGTTGACGAACTTGGTGGAGTACAGGTTGGCCACGGCCGGGGAAGCGGTGTTCACCGCATCGGCATAGGACACCGGGCCTTCCTGAATACGGCTATAGATCGGTGCCTGGCGCACGTGCACGTCCTGCCCCGGCAGGCCGACCCATTGCGGGAAATACTGCATGATCAGCAGTGCCGACAGCACGCCGACCAGCAGGGGCCAGCCGAAGAAACGCAGGGACTTGAACATCGATCCAATCCTGAGGGTTGCCGGGGGCAGGTGCGCCCCTTAAGGTGCGCCATTATAGAGAAGCCGCTGAGAATAAAGCAGCGCCTCGCAACTGTTGATAAGGAAACTCTATGGCCATTGCCCTGGCGACCCTGGTGGAAGAAGCTGACCGCTACCTGAATGCCGCGCGCATCAGCGATTACTGCCCCAATGGCCTGCAGGTCGAGGGCCGGCCGCAGGTGCGGCGAATCGTCAGCGGCGTGACTGCCAGCCAGGCGCTGGTCGATGCGGCCGTCGAGGCCGAAGCCGATGTGCTGCTGGTGCACCACGGCTACTTCTGGAAGGGTGAAAACCCCTGCATCACCGGGATGAAACGCCGTCGCCTGCAGACCCTGCTGGCCAACGACATCAGCCTGCTGGCCTATCACTTGCCGCTGGATGTGCATGCCGAGGTCGGCAATAACGTACAACTGGCCGCGCAGCTGGGTATTACCGTGGAAGGCCCGCTGGAACCGGAAAATCCGCGTACCGTCGGCCTGATCGGCTCCCTGGCTGAGGCCATGAGCCCGCGTGACTTCGCCCGTCATGTGCACCAGGTGCTGGGTCGTGAGCCGCTGCTGGTCGAAGGCGACGAGATGATTCGCCGAGTCGGTTGGTGCACCGGCGGCGGTCAGGGTTATATCGATCAGGCGATTGCCGCCGGGGTTGATCTGTACCTGACCGGCGAGGCCTCCGAGCAGACTTTCCACAGCGCCCGTGAGAACGGCATCAGCTTTATCGCCGCCGGCCATCACGCCACTGAGCGTTATGGCGTGCAGGCCTTAGGTGATTATCTGGCGCGGCGCTTTGCCATTGAGCATCTGTTTATTGATTGCCCAAACCCAATCTGAGGTGCAGATACGGCCTTCCCTGCTGGCATAAAGCTAGATCGTTTCGATCTAACCGGGCTCCTGAATAGAAGAGGGTGCTGTGCTAGAGTGCGCCCTCGTCCACGGCCCGCCGGCCCAAACACATCGCATTTCGTGAGTAGCCATGCTCGATAAACTGACCCACCTGAAACAGCTGGAGGCGGAAAGTATCCACATCATTCGTGAAGTGGCCGCCGAATTCGACAACCCGGTAATGCTTTATTCCATCGGTAAAGACTCCGCCGTGATGCTGCACCTGGCACGCAAGGCGTTCTTTCCGGGCAAGCTGCCGTTCCCGGTGATGCACGTCGATACGCGCTGGAAGTTTCAGGAGATGTATAGCTTCCGCGAGAAGATGGTCAAAGAGTACGGCCTGGACCTGATCACCCACATCAACCCGGATGGCGTGGCGCAGGACATGAACCCCTTCACCTACGGCAGTGCCAAGCACACCGACGTGATGAAGACCGAGGGGCTCAAGCAGGCGCTGGACAAGTACGGCTTCGATGCCGCCTTCGGTGGCGCGCGCCGCGATGAAGAAAAGTCGCGGGCCAAGGAGCGCGTGTACTCCTTCCGCGACAGCAAGCACCGCTGGGACCCGAAGAACCAGCGTCCCGAGCTGTGGAACGTCTACAACGGCAAGGTCAAGAAGGGCGAATCGATCCGTGTGTTCCCGCTGTCCAACTGGACCGAGCTGGACATCTGGCAGTACATCTATCTGGAGCAGATCCCGATCGTGCCGCTGTACTTCGCCGCCGAGCGCGAAGTGATCGAGAAGAACGGCACGCTGATCATGATCGACGACGAGCGCATCCTCGAGCACCTGTCGGACGAAGAGAAAGCCCGTATCACCAAGAAGATGGTGCGTTTCCGTACCCTCGGCTGCTACCCGCTGACCGGTGCGGTGGAGTCCACGGCGACCACGCTGACCGACATCATCCAGGAAATGCTCCTGACCCGTACTTCCGAACGCCAGGGCCGCGTGATCGACCACGATGCTGCAGGTTCGATGGAAGAGAAAAAACGTCAGGGGTACTTTTAATATGTCGCACCAATCCGATCTGATCAGCGAAGATATCCTCGCTTACCTGGCCCAGCACGAGCGCAAGGAACTGCTGCGCTTCCTCACCTGCGGCAACGTCGACGACGGCAAGAGCACCCTGATTGGCCGCCTGTTGCACGACTCGAAGATGATCTACGAAGACCATCTGGAAGCCATTACCCGCGATTCGAAGAAAGTCGGCACCACCGGTGAAGACATCGACCTGGCGCTGCTGGTCGACGGCCTGCAGGCCGAGCGTGAGCAAGGCATCACCATCGACGTGGCGTACCGCTATTTCAGTACCGCCAAGCGCAAATTCATCATCGCCGACACCCCCGGCCATGAGCAGTACACCCGCAATATGGCCACTGGCGCCTCCACCTGCGACCTGGCGATCATCCTGATCGACGCGCGCTATGGTGTGCAGACCCAGACCAAGCGCCACAGCTTTATCGCCAGCCTGCTGGGCATCAAACATATCGTTGTGGCCATCAACAAGATGGACCTCAAGGGCTTCGATCAAGGCGTATTCGAGCAGATCAAGGCTGATTACCTGAAGTTCGCCGAAGGTATCGCGCTCAAGCCAAGCTCGCTGCATTTCGTGCCGATGTCGGCGCTGAAAGGCGACAACGTGGTCAACAAGAGCGAGCAGTCGCCTTGGTACACCGGCCAGTCGCTGATGGAAATCCTCGAAACCGTGGAAGTGGCGGGTGATCGCAACTTCACCGATCTGCGTTTCCCGGTGCAGTACGTCAACCGTCCGAACCTGAACTTCCGTGGTTTCGCCGGCACCCTGGCCAGCGGCATCGTGCGCAAGGGTGACGAAGTCATTGCGCTGCCGTCGGGCAAGGGCAGCAAGGTCAAATCCATCGTCACCTTCGAAGGTGAGCTGGAGCAGGCCGGTCCAGGCCAGGCGATTACCATCACCCTGGAAGACGAAATCGACGTCTCCCGTGGCGACATGCTGGTGCATGCCGACAACCGTCCGCAGGTGGTCGACAGCTTCGACGCCATGCTGGTGTGGATGGCCGAAGAGCCGATGCTGCCGGGCAAGAAATACGACATCAAACGCGCCACCAGCTATGTGCCGGGCTCGATTGCCAGCATCACCCACCGGATTGATGTGAATACCCTGGAAGAGGGCGCGGCGAGTAGCCTGCAGCTCAACGAAATCGGCCAGGTGCGCATCGCCCTGGATGCACCGATTGCGCTGGACGGCTATGCGCACAACCGCACCACCGGCTCGTTTATCGTCATCGACCGCCTGACCAATGGCACCGTCGGCGCCGGCATGATCATCGCCGAACCGCTTGGTGCCCAGGGCTCGGGCGGCCATCACGGCAAGCTGGCCCATGTATCCACTGAAGAGCGTGCTGCACGCTTTGGCCAGCAGCCAGCTACCGTGCTGTTCAGCGGCCTGTCCGGCGCTGGCAAGAGCACTCTGGCTTATGCCGTGGAGCGCAAGCTGTTCGACTCCGGTCGTGCGGTGTACGTGCTGGATGGCCAGAACCTGCGTCATGACCTGAACAAAGGCCTGCCGCAGGACCGTGCTGGGCGTACCGAAAACTGGCGTCGTGCGGCTCACGTGGCGCGTCAGTTCAACGAAGCCGGCCTGCTGACCCTGGCTGCCTTTGTTGCGCCGGATGCCGA
>JBIHZW010000097.1:0-11809 GCA_044240245.1 Pseudomonas sp.
TGGCGACCGATATGCAGGCCATCCTGAATCTTGAACGAGTCATCCATAAATGGATCGTTGATCAGGCCTTTCCAGCCGACAGTGGTACGCGGCTTCTCGAAATACACCCGCATAACCAGATACAGACTGTCCGAAACCTCGGCAGCCAGCGCCTTGAGGCGCTCGGCATACTCGTGGGCGGCCTTGATATCGTGGATCGAGCACGGCCCGACCACCACGAACAGGCGATGATCCTTGCCATCGAGAATATTGCGGATCACCTCACGACCGCTGGCAACCGTGCGCAAGGCAGCATCGGTCAGCGGAATTTCACGCTTGAGCTGTGCGGGGGTTATCAGGGTTTCGTTGGAGGCAACGTTCAGGTCATCAATCGGTAAATCAGCCATCGTGCTATTCATCAGTCAGAGTCATCAGGTCACGGGTGCCGGCCGCCAGCGATCCCCGTGTGGCGGAGCACAGCAATATGAGCACAGCGGGGAAGCCGAACCTTAGCGCGTATAGGCCTGGCTAGACAATGGGCTTTGCGGCTTAAGCCGCGCCGAGTGGACGATTCAACTAATTCAGGCTGGCGCGGGAAAATTCGGCGGCATGCTGACTGATCCACTCCTGCGCAACCACCTCGACCGGCAGGCTGCAGCCCAGTTCCTGCTCGCGTTGATGGCGATAATGCTCAATCTGGCAGACCTGTTCGACCATACGCGCGCGAAACAGCGTGTCCTCATCGACAAAGGCGATACCCACCAGGTATTTGTCTTCCTGTTTGCGGCACCACGCCACCAGGCCTGGGTAACGCGCATGCTCGCCGAACAGCGGAATACGCAGCTCGATGGCCGTACCGCGGCGAAAAGCACGGTTGGAGTTGCAAGCCACACCGCCGAGACTGATATTGTTCAGCCGCTGCTTGGGCACGAACGCCTGTTTACGCAGCACTAACTCAACGGGCATATCACTGGGATGACGCAAGAAGTGACGCATCTTATGACTACCTCGGATGCCATCAATTTGATACCACATTGGCCAGTATAGTGACTGAGCTGGAACTGACCGATTTAGATGCAGACCGCTACTTGCTCGACGCGCCTGGCATCTCATTGCTGATATTTACCAGCATAGGTTGTGCCAGTTGCCGCTGGGTGAAGCGTGAGCTACCTAAGTTACCCTTACCCATCCAACGCCTGGCATGGGTCGATGCGGCCGACAACGGCGGTTTAGTGACGCGTTATGAGGTATTTCAGCTCCCCGCGCTATTCGTGGTGCGCGATGGTCAGTTTTATGGCGCGTTGCAGAGCCGTCTGCAGCCCGCCGCACTTATTCAGGCGCTGGACACTGCCCTGTCGCGCCCCGCAGAGGACTTACCATGATGACCCCAACTCCCCGTATCGGCATTATCGGCTCCGGCGCCATTGGCGGCTTCTATGGCCTAATGCTGGCCCGCGCCGGCTTTGATGTGCATTTTCTGCTGCGCAGCGAGTTCGCCGCAGTCGCCAGCCAAGGCTTGCACGTCAACAGTGCCCTACACGGCAACCTGCACCTGGATAACGTGCAGGCGTATCAGTCAGCGGCTGATATGCCGCCGTGCGACTGGCTGCTGATCGGCGCTAAAACCACCAGCAACGCCGAACTCGCTCCACTGATCAGCCAGGCCGCCGCCCACGGCGCCAAAGTGGTGCTGATGCAGAATGGCCTGGCCGTGGAAGACGAACTGCGCACACTGCTGCCGGACTCGCTGCACCTGCTGGGCGGCCTTTGCTATATCTGCGCCCATCGCAGCGCACCGGGGGTGGTCGAGCATCAGGCGCTGGGCAGCGTCAATCTGGGCTATCACTCAGGCCCGGCTAGTGATGCCGAGAGCCGTCAGCAGATCCTCGAACAAGGCTGTGCACTGTTCCAGGCTGCTGGCCTGGACTCCACCGCCATGGCCGAACTGAACCAGGCACGTTGGCAGAAGCTGGTGTGGAACGTGCCCTACAACGGTCTGGCCGTGCTGCTGAACAGCGCCACCACGGCACTAATGGGCAACATCGACAGCCGCGCGCTGATCGAGGCGATCATGCAGGAAGTGGTGGATGCGGCCGGCGCCTGCGGCTATCAGCTACCTGCCGGGTTTGCCGGCAAGCTGCTGAGCGCCACCGACCGCATGCCGGATTACCTGCCGAGCATGTACCACGACTTTGCCCTGCAGCGCCCACTGGAGCTGCATGCCATCTACGCCGCGCCGTTGGCCGCTGCGGCGCAGGCCGGCTGCGCCATGCCGCGCACCGAGATGCTCTATCAGACCCTACGTTTCCTCGAACAACGCGCGCAATAGGACACAGCCATGAGCAAGGGATTAGGCGACAAACTGGTGCTGGCGATCTCCTCGCGGGCACTGTTCGACCTGCGCGACAGCCACCAGATTTATGAAAGCCAGGGCGTCGAGGCCTATCGCCAATACCAGATTGAGCATGAGGACGAGATACTCCCGCCTGGCGATGCCTTTCCCCTGGTCGAGAAGCTGCTGGCGCTGAACACGGCCCTCAATCAGCAGCGCGTTGAGGTGATCCTGGTTTCGCGCAACAGCGCCGACACCGGCCTGCGCGCGTTCAACTCAATCCAGCACTACGGGCTGGGCATATCCCGCGCGGCCTTTGTTGGCGGGCGTAGCCCCGACCCTTATCTGGCCGCATTTGGCTGTCACCTGTTTCTCTCCACCCACGCTGAAGATGTGCGTAGCGCGTTACGCGCCGGTTTCGGTGCAGCGACCATTCTTTCTGGCGGCGCGCGGCGAGCGGCCAGCAATGAACTGCGCATCGCCTTCGACGGCGATGCCGTGCTGTTTTCCGATGAATCCGAGCGGGTCTATCAGCAGGCCGGATTGGAAGCCTTTCAGAGCCACGAGCGGCAGTCGGCACGTGAGCTGCTCGGCGGCGGCCCATTCAAACCCTTCCTCGCCGCCCTACACAGCCTGCAACAGGAGTTTCCTGAAGAGCAGTGCCCGATTCGAACGGCGCTGGTTACTGCGCGCTCGGCCCCGGCCCATGAACGGGTGATTCGCACGCTGCGCGAGTGGAATATCCGCCTGGATGAGTCGTTCTTCCTCGGTGGTCTGGAAAAAGCCGCAATTCTGGAAACCTTCGGCGCCGACGTGTTTTTCGACGACCAAACCGGCCACTGCGAAAAAGCCAACAAGGTCGTACCTACCGGCCATGTGCCACACGGCATCAGCAACGAACCGCAGCTCTAGTCTCCGCGCGAGGGCGGTCAATCGCCCTCGCCGCTAAGCGCTCTCTATCTCCCTGCCTATATAACCATTCGTCCTCAAAACCTCGGCTTTCTTTGACTTATCGATGGCGCTGCTAAGCTCAGATCAGGCCTGCCAGTCTGGCAGTCAAGGAGGCCGAATGATTCGCTCGATTCTCTATGCAACCGACCTAGGCCTTTACGCCCCCTATATCCTGCAGCATGCGCTGGCACTCACACGCTCCTTCAACGCCAGCCTGTATGTGGTGCACGCCGTGGAGCCCATGGGTCTGTTTGCGGAATCAGTGCTGCAAACCTACCTGGATGAAGAGCGCCTTAAGGACCTGCGCACCAACGGCCTCAGCACAGTGATGGCGAGTATCGAGCTGCGGGTGTTAGAGGGCTTTCGCGATGAGATTGGCGAAGCGTTGCATGACTTGGATCTGATCAAGGCGGTACGCGTGGTACAGGGCGATCCCCCCTTGGTGATACTCGATGAAGCACAGCAACTCGGTGTGGATTTGTTGGTCCTAGGTAGCCACAGCCACGGCACGGATATGGACATTCCACTGGGCCGTACCGCGTCGCGCCTGGTGCAGTTGTCAGAAGTACCGGTGTACTTGGTGCCGATGCTGCAGCATCGCAGCCGAGGTGATCTTTAGAAGAAGCGCAGCACATTTCTATTTTTGGTCTAGATTTAATGCTTCAATCATCATTATGGTTATATAGAACGCCGGTAACCTGAACGGCCGTCTTTTTGCTTTGAGGGATTTTTATGAAGCTTCAGCAACTGCGCTACATCTGGGAAGTCGCGCATCACGACCTCAACGTTTCTGCCACGGCACAAAGCCTCTACACCTCACAACCTGGCATCAGCAAACAGATCCGCCTACTCGAAGACGAGCTGGGGGTTGAAGTCTTCGCCCGCAGCGGCAAGCACCTGACCCGCATCACCCCGGCCGGTGAGCGCATTATCAACACCGCTGGGGAAATCCTGCGCAAGGTCGAAAGCATCAAGCAGATTGCCCAGGAGTTCTCCAACGAGAAGAAAGGCACCCTGTCCATCGCCACCACCCACACCCAGGCGCGCTATGCCCTGCCGCCGGTGATAAGCGCCTTTATCAAGCAATACCCAGATGTGTCCCTGCACATGCACCAGGGTACGCCGATGCAGATTGCCGAAATGGCCGCCGACGGCACCGTCGACTTTGCCATCGCCACTGAAGGTCTGGAGCTATTCAACGACCTGATCATGATGCCCTGCTACCGCTGGAATCGCTGCGTCGTGGTACCTCAGGGCCATCCGCTGACCAAGCTGCCGAAGCTGACCCTGGAAGCCCTGGCCGAATACTCCATCGTCACCTACGTGTTCGGTTTTACCGGCCGTTCCAAACTTGACGAAGCATTCAGCCATCGTGGTCTGACGCCGAAAGTAGTGTTTACCGCCGCCGACGCTGACGTGATCAAAACCTACGTACGCCTGGGCCTGGGCGTGGGCATCGTGGCCAAGATGGCCGTCGATCCCAAACTCGATCCGGACCTGGTGGTGCTGGATGCCGGGGAGCTGTTTGAAGCCAGCGTGACCAAGATCGGCTTCCGTCGCGGCACCTTCCTGCGCGGCTTTATGTGCGACTTTATCGAGAAATTTGCCCCGCACCTGACCCGCGACATGATGGCCAAAGCCGTGCAATGCCACAGCAAGGTCGAGCTGGAAGAGCTGTTTGAAGGCGTTGAGCTGCCGCTGCACTAAACCGGCAGCTGAATAAAAAGCCCGTCACTAGGACGGGCTTTTTTATGGCCTGCCATCCATGGCGGCCACCCTACGGGCCATCGCTACGCGATGTTAAAAATGACTCCCGGTCATTTTTTATGCTCGGACATTCCTATTCGGTCGCCTTTAGCTCTTTGCCATGGGCGAAGTTCACCCACCAGCCGAAGGCCGCTGCAGTAAAGAACATGATGATGCTGTAGATCGCCGCCGGGATGGACATGGTCGCGTTGTTCAGCAGCATCGGACTCAGTGCCAGGGCAATCGCCAGAGTGCCGTTGTGGATGCCGATTTCCATGCCGATGGCAATCGACTGGCGCAGGCTCAGCTTGCACAAGCGCGGCACCCAGTAGCCCACCGCCAGACTGATCAGGTTGAAGGCCAGCGCAGCGCCGCCCACCAGCGGTGCGTAATCGACGAAAGTCTGCCAATCCTTGACCACCGCCAGGATGATGATGATCAACAGAAACAGTGCGGAGATGATCTTCACCGGCTTTTCCATCCGCTCCGCAAACCCGGGGAAACGGCTGCGTATCCAGATGCCGATGGCCACCGGCCCGAGCACGATGACAAACACCTGCACAACCTTGGTGAACTGCAGCGGCAAGGCCTGATCGCCTTCCATAAAGTAGGCCAGCGACAGGTTGACGATCAGCGGCATGGTCAGCACCGCAATCACCGAATTGACCGCGGTCAGGGTGATATTCAGCGCCACATCACCGTGGGCCAAATGGCTGTAGAGATTGGCCGTGGTGCCTCCCGGCGAAGCCGCCAGCAGCATCAAGCCAACAGCCAGCGCCGGGGCCAGGCCAAAGGCCTTGGCCAGAAAGAAACACACCAGCGGCAGCAGCAACAGCTGGCAGCTCAAGCCGATCAGCACCGGCTTGGGAAACTTCACCACCCGGGCAAAATCCGCCAGGGTCAGCGACAAGCCCAGGCCGAGCATGATGATGCCCAGGGCGATAGGCAGGAACAGGGTCAATAACGGATCAGCAGTCACGGCTTTCTTACTCCTTGATCAAAGCGCTGGGCGATCTTGAACAGCGGCGTAGAACACTGCAGTGACTTTAGTGGCCAATCGTGCGAAAGAAATGGCGAGGTATAAAAAAAGCGCCCATATGGGCGCTTTTTTTATTACTGAAGGAAATCAGATAGCTGTGGCGCCGCCATCTACCGCCAGCGCCTGGCCGGTGGTGAAGGCCGCGTTATCGCAGCACAGGTAAAGCACGGCGGTAGCGATTTCCTCGACCTTGCCGATGCGCCCGACTGGGTGCATGGCGGCGGCGAATTCGCCCTTCTTCGGGTCGGATTCATAGGCGCGGCGGAACATGTCGGTGTCGATCACCGCCGGGCATACCGCGTTGACCCGCACTTTCTTCTTCGCGTATTCGACCGCTGCTGATTTGGTCAGGCCGATCACCGCATGCTTGGAAGCGGCATAGATGCTCATCTTCGGCGCAGCGCCAGGCCGGCGACCGAAGCGGTGTTGACGATGGCGCCGCCACCTTGCGCCAGGAGCAGCGGGATCTGGTGCTTCATGCACAGCCACACGCCTTTGACGTTAACGCCCATGATGGCGTCGTACTCGGCCTCAGTGCCCTCAGCCAGCTTGCCCTTCTCGATCTCGATGCCGGCGTTGTTGAAGGCATAGTCCAGGCGGCCATAGGCACCCAGTGTGCGCTCCATCAGCACCTTGACCTCGGCATCGCGAGTCACGTCGCAGCGCACAAACAGCGCGTCGCCGCCAGCCTCACGGATCAGCGCGACTGTCGCCTCGCCGCCCGCCACATCGACGTCAGACACCACCACCTGCAGGCCTTCGTTGGCGAATGCCAGTGCCGTGGCACGACCAATACCAGCAGCGCCACCGGTGACCAGGGCAACCCGGCCGGAAAAGCTAAAGCTCATCTGCGTGTCCTCGCAAGGATTAAAAACTGCATTGAGTCTAATCAGCTCGATGATTCCAAGGCAGCACTATCAAACTGCTGGTGATGACCTCATTGAAATGAGTGATTAACACCCCAGCCCACCTATCATTCGAATGGATTAACCACCATTCGTCCCGCGGGCAAATCTTGCCCATCACGCAGCTAAGGGCTATCAACAGTCTTTCCGTTCAGTGAGTACCTGCCATGAATGCCCCACTCAATCGTCAGTTCCTGCTTGCCCAACGCCCGGTCGGCCTGCCCAGCCGCGAGACCTTCAGCTATGTGGAAAACAGCGTCGGTGAACCCGGCCCCGGGCAGATTCTGGTGAAGAACGCCTACCTGTCGCTGGACCCGGCCATGCGTGGCTGGATGAACGATGCCAAGTCGTATATCCCACCGGTCGGCATTGGCGAAGTGATGCGCGCCCTCGGCGTGGGTGAAGTGGTGGCCTCGCAGCACCCGGACTTTGCTGTGGGCGACCATGTAAACGGCGCCCTCGGCGTGCAGGACTACTTCCTCGGAGAGCCCAAGAGTTTCTACAAGGTCGACCCCAAGCGCGCGCCGCTGCCGCTGTATCTGTCGGCGCTGGGCATGACCGGCATGACCGCCTACTTCGCCCTGCTCGATGTCGGCGCGCCGAAAGCCGGTGAAACCGTGGTGATTTCCGGTGCAGCCGGCGCGGTCGGCAGCATTGCCGGGCAGATCGCCAAGCTCAAGGGCTGCCGCGTGGTCGGCATCGCCGGCGGTGCAGACAAGTGCAAGTTTCTGATTGATGAACTGGGCTTCGACGGCGCCATCGACTACAAGAGCGAAGACGTGATCGCCGGTCTCAAGCGCGAATGCCCTAAAGGTGTGGACGTGTATTTCGATAACGTCGGCGGCGACATTCTCGATGCCGTGCTCACCCGCCTGGCCTTCAAGGCACGAGTGATCATCTGCGGCGCGATCAGCCAGTACAACAATAAGCAGGCGGTCAAAGGCCCGGCCAACTACCTCAACCTGCTGGTCAACAGCGCACGCATGGAAGGCATGGTGGTGATGACCTACGCCCCGCGTTTTGCCGAAGCGGCTGCGGAGATGGGCGGCTGGATGGCCAGCGGCAAGCTGAAATCCAAGGAAGATATCGTCAGCGGCCTGACCACCTTCCCGGAAACTCTGCTGAAACTGTTTAGCGGCGAAAACTTCGGCAAGCTGGTGCTTAAAGTCGACTGATACACCTACAGTAGGAGCGACGGGGACGCACAGGCCATTCCCGCGATGTTTTTAGCCCGCGACCCGGCTACTTCGCGGGCATGGCCCGCTCCTACACGTGTCAGGCAGCCACAGCCTCAGACGCTTCCTGCTTTATCGGCCGCCAGCGGCGCAGCAGCATATACAGGGTCGGGATCACAAACAGGGTGAAGAAGGTGCCGACCAACAGGCCGCCGACAATCACCATACCGATCTGCTGACGGCTTTCCGCACCCGCCCCGGTGGCAATCGCCAGTGGCAGCGAACCCAACACCATCGCCCCGGTGGTCATCAGAATCGGTCGCAGACGCTGCACCGACGCCTCAATCACCGCACCGCGCAGTTCATGGCCCTGACGCAACAGCACGTTGGCGAACTCGACGATCAGAATACCGTGCTTGGTAATCAGGCCGATCAGCGTCACCAGGCCGATTTGCGAATAGATATTCAAGGTACCGCCGAATAACGTCAGCGCCAGCAAGGCCCCGGCCATCGACAGCGGCACGCTGAACAGGATGATCAGCGGGTCGGTAAAGCTCTCGAACTGCGCCGCCAGCACCAGGAAGATAAACGCCAGGGCCAGGGCGAAGATCAGCGCAATGCCGGCGCTGGACTCCTTGAAGTCCCGCGAGGTACCGGTGTAGTCGTATTGGGTCTCCGCCGGGAACACCGTGCGCGCCGTGGCCTCCAGGTGCGCCAGGGCTTCGCCCAGGGTGTAGCCAGAGCCGACGTTGGCACTTACCGTTACTGCGCGCAGCTGGTTGAAGTGGTTGAGCTCGCGCGGCGCCACGGTCTCGCGCACCTCGATCAGGTTGGACAGCTGCACCATGCTCTCATCGCGGCCACGCACGTAGACGCGATCGAGATCCTGCGGGTTGCTGCGGTCCACGCCCTGCAACTGCACCAGCACATCGTACTGCTCGCCGTTCTGCTTGAAGCGCGTCACCTGGCGGCTGCCGAACAGGCTTTCCAGGCTGCGACCAATGGTCGCCACATCGGTGCCCACTGCCACGGCCTGCTCGCGATTGACCGCGACTTTCAGCTGCGGCGCATTGAGTTTGAGGTCGCTGTCCAGGCTTTCCAGCCCCGGATAATCGCGCAGCGAGTTGAGCAATTCATCGACATAACCCTGCAGCTCGCTGTACTCCATGGACGAGCGAATCACGAAGTTCACCGGCTGGTTACGCGCGCTCTGCCCCAGCGGCGGCCGGTTGACCGGGAAGGCGCGCACCCCGGCAATATCCTGCAGCTTGGGCAGCAACTCATTGCGAATCTCGAACTGGCTGCGCGAACGGTCGGCCCAGTCTTCCAGCTTCATAAAGGAAATGCCCTGGGCAACCGTCGGGAAGCCGGCAATCACCATATAGCGGTTGGTTTCGGGGATGCTGGCGTAGGCCGCTTCGATCTCTCGGGCATAACGCCCGGTGTAATTGATGGTGGCGCCATCCGGGCCGTTGAACACGCCGATAATGGTACCGGTGTCCTCGGTCGGTGCCAGCTCGGATTTAAGCCCGGAGAACAGCAGCACGCAGGCCACCACGGTGAGCAACAGCACGCCCACCACCAGCACCCAGGCGCTGAGTGCCTTGGCCAGCAGGTGCTTATAGCTGTAGGTCAGACCGTTGAGAAAATCTTCGATCAGGTTGTACAGGCGGTTATGCCGCTCGCCGGCCTGATGCGGTTTGAGCAGCAGCGCGCACATCATCGGCGTCAGGGTCAGGGCAACAAAACCCGACACCAGCACCGCGCCGGCCAGGGTCCAGGCGAACTCGGTAAACAGCTTGCCCGTGGTGCCCTGCATAAAGCCGATGGGGGCGAATACAGCAGCCAGAGTCATGGTCATGGCGATCACCGCAAAGGCGATCTCGCGGCTGCCCTTGAGCGCCGCCTGCAGCGGCTGCATGCCCTCCTCGATATGCCGGTGGATGTTCTCCAGCATCACGATGGCATCGTCCACCACCAGGCCGATGGCCAGCACCATCGCCAGCAGGGTCAGGGTGTTGATGGTGAAGCCCATCAGGCTCATCAGGGCAAACGCACCGATCAGCGACACAGGAATGGTCACCAGCGGAATGATGGTGGCGCGCAGCGAGCGCAGGAAGATAAAGATGATCAGAATGACCAGCCCCACCGCTTCCCAGATAGTGATAAACACGTTGTCGATCGACTCGCGAATAAACAGCGAGTTGTCGTTGGCCACCGCCATTTCCATGCCTTCCGGCAACAGCGCGCGCACATCCGGCAAGGCCTCGGCCAGGCCATCGGAGATATCCAGCGGGTTGGCGGTGGCCTGCTTGATCATGCCCATCGACACGGCCGGCTGGCCCTTGTAGCGGACGATGCTGCGCTCGTCCTGGGCGCCGATTTCGGCGTAACCGACATCCGCCAGGCGCAGCAGATAACCGCGCGAATCATCGAGGATCAGCTGATTAAACTGCTCCGGGGTGTTCATGTCAGTTTCCGAGAGCACGGTGAATTCGCGTTGCTGCGATTCGATACGCCCGGCCGGAATCTCGACGTTCTGCCGGCGCAGGGCATCTTCCACGTCCTGCACGGTGAGGTTGTGCGCGGCGAGCTTCTCCGGGTCCAGCCAGATGCGCATGGCGAAGGTGCGCGCGCCGCGAATCTGCACTTCGGAGACGCCGGGGATGGTCTGCAGGCGATCCTTGATCACCCGCTCCAGCACATCGGTAATCTCCATGGCGCTGTAGCGTTCGCTGTAAAAGGCGATCCAGATCACCGGCTGGGCGTCGGCCTCGACCTTCTGCACGATGGGCTCGGCAATTTCATCCGGCAGCAGGCCGCGCACGCGACCCAGGCGGTCGCGCACATCGTTGGCAGCTTCATCGGAGTTGCTGCCGAGGCGAAACTGCGCGGTGATCTGGGTGTTTTCCGAGCGGCTGATGGAGCTGACGAAATCCAGACCGTCGATGCCCGACAGCACATCCTCGATTGGCTGAGCGACCTGGGACTCCATAATCTCCGGGCTGGCGCCCGGATAGGTGACGTTTACCGTGACAATCGGCACGTCGATATTCGGGTACTCGCGCACGGCCAGGCGGTCATAGGCCATCAAACCGAGCAGCACCACAATCAACGACAGTACGGTGGCAAATACCGGCCGACGGATGCAGATATCCGACAGGGTCATGGCGCTTGCTCCACCACCTTGGTGCGTACCGACGCGCCGGCCCGGACTTTCTGCCACCCGGCGCTGATCAGGGTTTCATCACCCTGCAGGCCTTCCAGCACTTCGACTTTGCCAGCCAGGCGCTTGCCCAGCTTGACCTCGCGCAACTCGACCTTGCCATCGACCACCAGGTTAACCAGCAGCTTATCGCCCACCGGCATGATGGCTTCTTCTGGAATCACCAGGGCATTCGGCCGCTCGGCGAGAATCACCGAAACCCGCACGAATTGCCCAGGGCTCAGGCGGCCATCGCTGTTGCTGATATGTGCACGAATCGCCTGGCTGCGCCCGGCTTCGTCGAGACGCGGGTTGATGGCAAAAATTTCACCGGTGAAGCGCTCATCCCCATAGGCATCCAGGCTGATTTCAATAACCTGCTTGAGGCGGATCTGGCTGACAGCTTTTTGCGGAATACGGAAATCCACCTTGAGCGGATCGAGCACTTCCAGATTGACGATGTCCTGACCCTCGCTG
>JBIHZW010000017.1:0-23038 GCA_044240245.1 Pseudomonas sp.
TGTTCTTCGCCTCGACCACACCCTTTCTCAACCAGTTCGACCCGGCTGGCGACCCCACCCACGTAACCCTCGACTGCCGCCACCTGAGCTTCGTCGACTACTCGGCCATCGCCGCGCTAAAAACCCTGCGCGAGCGCTACAGCAAAGCCGGCAAACAGCTGCGCGTGCTGCACCTGTCCGAGCGCTGCAAGCAACTGCTTAAACGCTCGGGTGCGCATCACGATTGAGGGCTGCGTTTTCTACGTCTGCGGATAACTCCGCGGCGTATAGACCCATTCCCCGCCATCGGCGCGCGGAAAGCGGCAGGTTTGGCTGGAGCCGATAATTACCAGGGTGCGCATATCGACCATCTCCGGAGTGAGTTCGCCCAAGGTGAGGGTACGCAGGGTTTCGCCGGGGCGGCCGATATCGCGGCCGAGCACCACCAGGGTTTCTGGGGTGCGTTGCTGGCGGACGATATCCAGCGCACTGCCGAGCTGCCAGGGACGGGTTTTGGAAATGGGGTTGTAGAAGGCCATCACCAGGTCGGCGGCGGCGGCGTGGGCCAGGCGCTTTTCGATAATGGCCCAGGGCTTGAGGTTGTCCGACAGGGAGATCAGGCAGAAGTCGTGGCCCAGCGGCGCGCCGGCTTTGGCTGCGGTGGCCAGCGCAGCGGAAACGCCGGGGAATACCTGTAGATCGACGCGCTGCCATTCGGCGTCGGTCGACTCGTGCAGGGCTTCCAGCACAGCGGCGGCCATGGCAAATACGCCGGGGTCGCCGGACGACACCACCACCACGCGCCGACCGCTGGCGGCCAGTGCAAAGGCATGGCGGGCGCGCTGCATTTCTTCACGGTTATCGGTGCAGTGGCGCACTTGCTCCGGGCGCAGCGGGCCGGCCATATTGATATAGGTTTCGTAGCCGAGCAGGTCCTGCGCTTCATCCAGCGCCTGACGCGCGGCGGGCACCATAAATTCGGCGGCACCGGGGCCGAGGCCGATCACCGTCAGGCGGCCACGGGGCCGACCGAGCTGATTGGCGTCGATCGGTGTTGCGGCTAGCAGCAGGCGCAGGTTGGCGTGCTGGCTATGCAGCGGCGGCAGTTGCGTGGCGTCGTTGATAAAACGCAGAGGCAGTTTGAGTTGTGCAGCGGCGTGGTGCAGGTCGGCGTTGGCCATCAACTCTGGCGCGGCCAGTAGGCAGGCCAGGCTTTGCGCTGCCAGGTTGCTGGTCTGTAGCGCCTGCTGCAGTTCGCTCAGTAAAGCGGTGCTGGCGCGTTCAATCCATACGGCCACTTGCTGCGGGTGGATCAGCAGTTCATCGGCATTGGCCGCGCGGCTATGCGGGCTGATATGGATCACCCGGTTGGCGTGGTTATCCACCGGCAGTTTGGCCTGGGCCAGCCAGGGCGCGTCGCCCTCGATACGCACGGCCTGGCCGCCGAGCAGGTCGCTGACAAAGCCTTTGCCCTGTTCCAAGTCGGCCAACACATAGCCGGCCGGTGGTTCCAGCAGGCAGGTGCCAAAGCGCAGTTCGCCGCTGGTGGTGATAGCCGCACTGACCTCCAGGTGCGCAGCAAGCTCCCGCGCCATACGGTTGACCCCGCCAAGGCCGCCGAGCAGAGGCACCACGGCGCTGCCGTCTTCGGCCACGGCCAGTACCGGCGGCTCGCTGTCTTTCTCGCCGAGCACGGCGGCCAGGCTGCGAATCACTATGCCGGCGGCGCACAGCACGATCAGCGGCGTACCGGTGCGATACAGCGCGCGCAGGTTGTCGCCGAAGTCTTCATATGTCCGCTCGACGTCCGCCACTCGGCCGCACAGGCCGTGGATCTCGGCCTGTGGATAAAGCACCTGGATACGCCGCGCGCAGGGCAGGGCGGAGGGGCCGAGGATGATAATGGCGGGGGCGGCGGTCATAAGGTGTTCCATAGTTGGCGGGGCGCGGTGGGCGGATCAACCGCGCCATTTCTCGCCGGGAATAACGATCATCGAGAAGTACGGCGAAGACATCGGCTCCACTTCATCCAGCGGCACGATGCGTTGGTTGCCCATGGTGGCGCGTTCGACGTAGTGGGCGCGGTGGTCGATGCCCAGTTCCTGCAGCACGCGGCGGACTTTCTCGAAGTTGCGCCCGAGCTTCATGATCACGGCGGCTTCGGCGCTGTGCAGGCGCTGTTTGAGTTCGTCTTCGGGCAGCACGCCGGAGAGCACGCTCAAGCTCTGGTTGCGGTACACCAGCGGGGTGCCGAGCACCGAGGCGCAGCCGAGCATGGAGCACACGCCGGGCACCACTTCCACTTGGTACTGCGCGGCCAGGCGGTCGTGCAGGTACATATAGGAGCCGTAGAAGAACGGGTCGCCTTCGCAGATCACCGCCACGTCCTGGCCGGCGTCGAGCCGGGCAGCGATCTGCACCGCACAGGTGTCGTAGAAATCGCTGATCACATCTTCATAGCTGAGCGGAGCGGCGAGTTTTTCCGTGGTCACCGGGTAGACCAGCGGCAAGCGCTGCTGCGCGTCGCTCAGGTGCTGTTCGATAATGCCGAAGGCGTTGCCGCCCTGACCTTTATTGGCTTTGGCCTTGGCCACAAAGTAGCCAACCACAGCGGCCGATTGCAGCAGGCGCAGGGCCTTGAGGGTGATCAGCTCCGGGTCGCCGGGGCCGACGCCGATGCCGAGCAGGCGGCCTTTTTGCACACTCATCACTCCACCTCCGTGGCCAAAGCGTTGACCGCCGCCACCGCCATGGCGCTGCCGCCACGGCGGCCGCGCACGATCACATAGGGCACGCCACGGCTGTCGGCGGCCAGGGCGTCCTTGGATTCCGCCGCGCCGATAAAGCCCACCGGCATGCCGATAATCAGCGCCGGTTTCGGCGCGCCGGCGTCGAGCATTTCCAGCAGATAGAACAGCGCGGTGGGGGCGTTGCCGATCACCACCACGCTGCCTTCTAGATGCTCGCGCCAATGTTCCAATGCGACTGCCGAACGGGTATTGCCCAGTGCGCGGGCCTGCTCAATCACGCCGTCGTTATGCAGGGTGCAGATCACCGGGTTGTTGGCGGCCAGGCGCGGGCGGGTGATGCCTTCGGCGACCATCCGCGCATCGCAGAGAATCGCCGCGCCCTTGGCCAATGCGGCGCGGCCGGCGGCACCGGCGTCGGGGGAGAAGCGCAGGTCCTGCACCACATCGACCATGCCGCAGGCGTGGATAACGCGCACCGCGAGCTTTTCCAGATCGGGCGGGATCGCCGATAGGTCCGCCTCGGCGCGGATAGTGGCAAACGACTGGCGGTAGATTTCCTGGCCGTCGCGGATGTACTCAAGCATCACTGTTTCCTGTTGCGCAGTGGTCGGCGAACCAGTTGCCGGCCTCGTCGATAGTCATGGCGCTGGCCTGCAGTTGACCGAAACCGGCCGCCTTGGGCGTGCGTTGATAAAGCTGGTAATACCCGGCGCTGCTGGCCAGCAGGGTGAAGGGCGCGGTATGCGCGGCGGCGCAGGAGCGTGGGCAGGCGCTGAGATGCACCTGCGGCCGCGCCGTGCTGGCGCGCAGGCGCTCGGCCAAGCGCAGGGCATCGGCTTTACTGTCGGCCAGGCCTTTGCCGCAGGCAGCTGAGCCGGTGCAGGCGATCAGGTTGCTTAACGGCTCCTGCGCATCGGTAAGCAGGCCGAGTTTGGTCAGCGCTTGCAGCAGCCGGTCTGCCGAATGCTCGGGGATATTGGGCAGCAGCAGGCCCTGCCAGGGCGTCAGACGCAGGCTGGCATCGCCATATTGCTCGGCCAGATCGGCCAGTGCTTTGAGTTGCACGGCGTCGATCCGGCCCAGACGCGCGGCGGCGGCAACCATGCACAGGCCGCTTTTCTGCTGTGTATAAATGCCCATCGGCGCACGTTGGCTGACCGGTGCGCGTTGCCAATCGGTCGGCGGCGCCTGCACGGCAAATAGCAGGCGCGTTTGCAGCTGTTGCAGCAGCTGGCTGACTGGAATCACGCTTAGCAGTTGGCGCATCCGGCTGTGTTCGTTGCCGGCCAGTTCGAGAAACAGCCTGAGCAGTTGTTCCACCAGCTGCACGGCTTGCTCAGCGTCGACCATGCCCAGCGGCTTATCACCCGGGCAACCAGCCAGGCCAAAAGCCAGTCGCGCCGGCATGCCGGGCAGGGCGCTAAGCCAGATATCGTGGGGGTGTTCGAGCATCGCCAGGGCTTCGCCGCCGTCTAGCTGCAAGGCGAACTTGGCCGACAGCCGATGCAACTCTGGGGTGTTCTGCAGCAGGTCGAGCAGCGCGGCGGCCAGCGTCCGGGTGTCGAGCAGGGCCTGCGGATCAAGGCCGGCGGAGGGGCTAAGCAGCAGGTTGCGCACGTCATCAGCGGCGGGATTGCTTGGGCCCAGGCCGGCGGCGAGTAGGCGTTCGATCAGCTCGGCCTGCTGGCCGACCAATACGCCGCGAATCTGCAGATTGCTGCGGTTGGTCAGCTCCAGCACGCCGCTGGCGCAGCGCTCGGCGGCCTCGGCGATGGCGCGTGCCTGTTGGCTGCTGAGTACGCCGCCGGCCAGCTTGACCCGGCAGATACCGCCGTCCAGCGCTTGAACGATACGCAGCAGGCCCGGGCACGCCGATCCCGGTTTTTCGGGGCGTGGGGCAGGTATCTCGACAGTGGTGGCAAGGTCGCGCAACGGTTTCACCAGCAACAAAGACGCGGCGACCGAACCAGCGAAATCCGCCCACAGGGGATTTCATGGCATCGGTACACCCCGCCCGATGTTGGCACTCGCGACTAGCGTCGTCGGCAGGTCTCCTGGCTGACAGGTCTTTATCTGCCGCGGCCTTCCCGGTTACCCAGTGGCGCAGTTGCGGCAGACTCGCTGTTTACAGTTGCGGGGGCAGCCACGGTTTAACCGTGTTCCCTCTTAGGCCCTATGCACAATGGCGGCGGGCACCGACGAAGGCGCTATTATGCCCGCTTTGCGCGCAGGCACGACAGCCAGCTGGTCGGGCGGCGCGATGATGACGGTTTGAGGAAAGCGCATGACGGCCTGGTTAACCCTGGTGGGCATTGGTGAAGACGGCTATGCCGGCCTGGGCGAGGCGGCGCGGCTGGCGCTGGGTGAGGCGCAGTGGATCGTCGGCAGCCCACGGCAGCTGGCGCTGTTGCCGAGCGATCTGCCGGGGCAGCACGAATTCTGGCCCAGCCCCTTTAGCCTGGAGCCGCTGCTGGCGCGGCGCGGTGCGCCGGTGTGCGTGCTGGCCAGCGGTGACCCGCTGTTCTACGGCGTCGGCGCGAGCTTGGCGCGGCAGCTGCCGGCCGAGGAGTTGCGGGTGTTTTCCGCGCCGTCTTCGGTGTCTCTGGCCGCCGCCCGGATGGGCTGGCCGCTGCAGGAGGTGACGGTGCTGTCGCTGGTGGCGCGACCGTTGGCGGCGTTGCAGGCGCAGATTTTCCCCGGCGCGCGGCTGCTGCTGTTGAGCAATGATGGCGACAGTCCGGCGGCCGTGGCCGAGCTGCTGCGCGCGCGCGGTTTTGGCCCCAGCCGGCTGACCGTGCTGGAGCATCTGGGCGGCGATCAGGAGCGGCGCATCGATGGTCTGGCCAACGATTGGGCAGTGCCGCGCGCTGCCGATCTCAATCTGCTGGCAGTCGAGTGTGTGGCTGACGCCGATGCGCGCCTGCTGCCGCTGACGCCAGGTTTGCCGGATGACGCCTATCAGCACGACGGCCAACTGACCAAGCGCGACGTGCGCGCTATAACCCTGGCGCGTCTGGCGCCGCAACCGGGTGAGCTGCTCTGGGATGTGGGTGCCGGCTGCGGTTCCATCGGCATCGAGTGGATGCGCGCGCACCCCAGCTGCCGGGCGCTGGCGATTGAGGCCGATGCCGGCCGGCAGGCGCATATTCAGCACAACCGCGATGCCCTCGGCGTGCCCGGCCTGCAACTGGTCTCCGGCCGCGCGCCTGAAGCCTTGGCCGGATTGGCTGCGCCGGATGCGATCTTTATTGGCGGTGGGGTGACCATCCCCGGCGTGCTGGAGCAGTGCTGGGCCAGCCTGAAACCAGGCGGGCGCCTGGTGGCCAATGCCGTGACCCTGCAAAGCGAGGCGGCGCTGGTGGCCTGGCGCGAGCAGGTGGGCGGCGAGCTGACCCGCATCAGCGTGGCCCAGGCGCAGCCGCTGGGCGGCTTCGACACCTGGCGCAGCGCCTTGCCGATTACCTTGCTGGACGTACGCAAGCCGTGAGCCCTCGCATCCTTCTGCTTGGCGGCACCACTGAGGCGTTGCGTTTGGCCCGCCGTTTAAGCCCCGAAGCCATCTACAGCCTGGCTGGGCTGGGCCGGGTGCCGGATGACTTGCCCTGTCAGGTGCGCGTTGGCGGCTTTGGCGGGGCCGAAGGGCTGGCGGGCTTTATCCGCGAGCAAGGTATCGAACTGCTGCTCGACCTGACCCACCCCTATGCCGCACAGATCAGCGCCAATGCCGCCCGCGCCGCCGAGTTGAGCGGGATTGCCTGCTGGGCGCTGCGTCGTTCCGGCTGGCAGGCCGGAGAGGGCGATGACTGGCGTGAAGTGGACGACTGGGTTGGGCTGGTTGCGGCGCTGCAAAGCTTCCAGCGCCCGCTGTTTACCCTCGGCCGCGAACCGCTGGAACACCTGCACGAGATTCCCCTGCACCAGCACTGGACCGTGCGCTGTCTGACGGCGCAGCAAGCCGTGCCGCGTGCCGAGATTATCGGGGCGCGCGGGCCGTTCGCGCTGGATGAGGAGCGCGCGCTATTCGCCCGCCTGGGCACCGATGTGCTGATCAGCAAGAACAGCGGCAGCCAGTCCACCGAGCCGAAATTGCAGGTGGCGCGGGAGTTGGGCCTGCCGGTGCTGCTGTTGCGCCGGCCCGAGTTGCCGGCGGTGGAGCGCGAGTTTGTCAGCCTCGAAGCGCTGGCCGAGGCGCTGCAGTTGTAGGGCGAGTTGGCCGCCGAGCGGTTGCCCCCCAAGACAAAAAATCCCCTGTTAGACTGCCGCCCCGCTTTGGAGGCCGCCATGACCACGCCCGTTTCCCCATACGCCCGCATTCTGTTTGTCGGCCCCGACCTGGCCGAGGGCTCGTTTGCCGAGCTGTTGCGCCGTCGTCTGGTTGAGCTGCGCGGGGAAGCGGCGCTGGCCGATATCGTCGACACCAGCACGGGCTATGCGCCGCTCTGGCAGCGCGTGGCCGAGGGTGAGCGGCCGCTGCTGGTGATCGATCTGGAGCCGCAGAGCAGCAGCCCGCACCTCGATTGGCTGCGCAGCGAGCTATGCCAGCAGGCCAAACCCGAGCAGCTGTTTGTCGCCAGTGCCATTGGCCAGGCCGAAGGTCTGCCGGTGGAGGTTGCCTGTACGCTGATCGAGCGTCCCGAATTGCACCTGCCCTGTGTCGGCGTGGCTGAGCTGTCGGAGCGCCATGCCTGGTCGCAGATTCCGCCGCATCACTACCGCGTGCTGTTGTGCAACGGCCCGCGCTGCACCCGGCGCGGCGCCTTGCCGCTGTGGAAGAGCCTGCGCGAGCAGCTCAAGGCCGCCGGCAAGCTGGAGTGTGCGGGCGGTGTGCATATCACCCGCACCCAATGCCAGTTCCCCTGCGACCAGGGGCCGAGCCTGAGCGTTTATCCCGCTGGCAGCTGGTACCAGATTCGCAGCGAGGCGGACGTGCGCCAACTGGTGCAGGAGCAATTCGTTGAAGGCCGCGAAGTGCCCGAGTTGCTGATGCCGCGCAGCTAAGCGTGCGCTAGCGCTGCAACAGTTCGGGCAGGCAGCGGCGGGCTTTTGTCTTACCATGCCGGCTCCGCCTTGTTGCGAGCCGCGCATGTCTGCCTTTCTGCTGCGTCACCGCGTTGCCTTGATCGTCCTGCTGATTCTGCTCGGCCTGCTGGCGAGCATCTGGCTGGCCGGGCGTTATGCCGAGCAGCGCGCCTGGCAGGAGCGCAGCCTGGAGGCGCGCGGGCAGTTGCAGCTGTATGCGCAGTCGATCCACACCCTGGTCGAGCGCTTTCGCTCGGTGCCCGAGGTGCTGGCGCTGGACAGCGATATCAAGTCGCTGCTGCGCGCGCCGACGGACAGCCTGCTGCGCAGCAAACTCAATGAGCGCCTGGAGCAGCTAAACACTGCCGCTGGCTCCAACGTGCTGTATCTGCTCAACGACCAAGGCGAGACTTTGGTGGCCAGTAACTGGCGCGACTGGAGCAGTTTTGTCGGCAACAACTACGCCTTCCGCCCATATTTTCAGGATGCCGTGCGCCAGTCCTCCGGGCGCTATTTTGCGGTGGGGGTGACCACCGGCATCCCCGGTTATTTCCTTTCCCATGCGGTGCGCGACGACAACGGCGCGGTGCTCGGCGTGCTGGTGGTCAAGCTGGAGCTGGAAGAGTTGCAGCGCGAATGGGCCAGCCAGCCCGGCGTGCTGCTGGTGGCCGACAGCTACTCGGTGGTGATCCTCAGCAACCGGCCGGCCTGGCGTTTTCTCGCCCTCGACAGCTTGAGCGAGCAGGCCCGCGCCGAGCTGGTGGAGGTGCGCAAGTACGCCGAACAGGCGCTGCAGCCGCTGGCCAGTACCTTGCGCCGGCAGATCGACAGCGACAGCCAGTGGCGCCGAGTGGAAGGCCCGGATGGCCCGCGTGATTACCTCTGGCAACGCCAGCCACTGGATGACGAAGGCTGGACCCTGCACCTGCTGCACGAACCGAAAACCCTGGTCGACAGCGTGCGCAGCTATCGCCTGGCCGCCGCCGGGGTGTGGATGACCCTGGCCTTTCTGCTGCTCTACCTGGCTCAGCGGCGAAAGACTCAGCGTTTGCAGGCCGGCATTCGTGAGCGCCTGGAGCGTGAAGTGGCGCTGCGCACCGCCGAATTGCGTGAGGCTCAGGAAGGCCTGGTACACGCGGCGAAGATGGCGGCGCTGGGGCAGATGTCGGCGGCCATGGCCCATGAAATCAACCAGCCGCTGACTGCCATGCAGATGCAGCTGGGCAGCTTGCGCCTGTTGCTCGATAGCGGTCGCCAGGACGATGTGCGCGAAGGGCTGCAGCGTATCGATGGCCTGCTGCAACGCATCGCCGGGCTCACCGGCCACCTGAAAACCTTTGCCCGCAAAAGCCCGGCTGGCCTGAGTGAGCGCCTGCGTCTGAGCGATGTGCTGGAGCAGGCCCTGCAATTGCTGGCGCCGCGCCTGCGCAGCGAACAGGTGCAGCTGTATAGCGAGATCGACACCGAGGCGCGGGTGCTGGGCGATGCCATTCGCCTGGAGCAGGTACTGCTCAATCTGCTGAACAATGCCCTGGATGCCATGGCCTCCAGCGAGTCGCGGCAGTTGCAGATCCGTATCGAGCGCCAGGCCGAGCAGTGCCTGCTGAGCATCGCCGACAGCGGCGGCGGGATCGCCAGCGAGGCGTTGGGTCATGTGTTTGAGCCGTTCTTTACCACCAAACCGGTGGGCGCCGGATTGGGCCTCGGCTTGGCGGTGTCCTACGGCATCGTCCGTGAGCTGGGCGGCAGCCTGGAGGCGGTCAATGGCGAGCAGGGCGCGGTGTTTACCCTGCGCCTGCCGGCAGCGTCGAATGCGTAGTACGGGTTATTTCCCGGATTTTATCCGGGCTACACTGCCGCCGATTGATCAGGAGGTGATATGACCGGGCACGTAATAGTCGTCGACGACGAAGCGGCAATCCGCGAGGCGGTGCAGCAGTGGCTGGAGCTGTCCGGCTTTCGCGTGCACAGCTGCGCCACGGCGCAGGCCGCGTTGGCGCTCGTCGACCGTGACTACCCCGGCATCATCATCAGCGATGTGCGCATGCCCGGCACCGATGGCCTGCAGCTGCTCGACAGCGTGCTGGAGCGCGACCGCGACCTGCCGGTGATTCTGATCACCGGGCATGGCGATGTGCCGATGGCGGTGCAGGCGCTGCGCCAGGGCGCCTATGACTTTATCGAAAAGCCTTTTACTCCCGAGCGCCTGCTCGACAGCGTGCGCCGCGCCCTGGACAAGCGCCGCCTGGTCTGCGAGAACCGCCAGCTGCGGCAGCAGTTCGCCCTCAAGGACCATATCGAGGCGCAGCTGCTCGGCGTCTCGCGGCCGATGGAAACCCTGCGTCGGCAGATTCTCGAACTGGCCGGCACCTCGGTAAATATCCTCCTGCGCGGCGACACCGGCAGCGGCAAGGAACGGGTTGCCCGTTGCCTGCATGATTTCAGCAACCGCGCCGGCAAACCCTTTGTCGCGCTGAACTGCGCGGCGATTCCCGAGCACCTGTTCGAGAGCGAGCTGTTTGGCCATGAAAGCGGCGCCTTTACCGGCGCCCAGGGCAAGCGCATCGGCCGCATCGAGCATGCCGACGGCGGCACGCTGTTCCTCGATGAGGTGGAAAGCCTGCCGCTGGCCCAGCAGGTCAAACTGCTGCGTGTGCTGCAGGAGAAAACCCTCGAGCGCCTCGGTTCCAATCGCAGCATCCAGGTCGATTTGCGGGTGATCAGCGCGGTCAAGCCGGACTTGCTCGATGAGGTCAAGGCCGGGCGTTTCCGTGAGGATCTGTACTACCGGCTGAATGTCGCCACCCTGCGGATTCCGCCGCTGCGTGAACGCCGTGAGGACATTCCGCTGCTGTTCGAACACTTCGCCAACCAAGCCGCGCAACGCCATGGCCGCGAGACGCCAAGCCTGGCACCGAGCGAGCTGACCCGGCTGCTCGGGCATGACTGGCCGGGCAACGTGCGCGAGCTGATCAACGCCGCCGAACGCCATGCCCTGGGCTTGAGTGGCGAAGTGGAGCGTGGCGAGGGGCTGCCGGTGCAATCGCTGGCCGAGCAGATGGAAGCCTTCGAGGCGCAATGCCTGCATCGCGCCCTGCAGCACTGCCAGGGCAATATCGCCGAGGTGATGGCACTGCTGCAGCTGCCGCGCCGCACCCTCAACGAGAAGATGCAGCGCCACGGCTTGCAGCGCAGCAGCTATCGGCCGGCCGGCAGTGCTGATGACGAGTGAGAACTAGTCGGCGGAATTTCGCTTATCTGAGTTTTTTCACTGGCGGATTTCCGCTTACTACAGCCGCCAGGCTGGCAATGCTGATTGGAGTAAAGGCTCTAGCGCGGGCTTTTCTCTCACTGGCACGGCATCTGCTATAGCTCTTGTCAGCCGGGCACTTGATTGCCTCGGTCTCTATAAGAAAGACAAGAGGTGATCCCATGCACTGCCCAGCATCATCTGCGCGCTTGCCGCGTCCGGCATCAACCGCCCATCTCTTGTGCGCTCGGCTCAGGCCTCGCGTGAGCCTCTGCTCCTTTTCGCCATTGCGTTAGTCCCGGCGCTGCACCGCTGCCTGGGTGGCGCGCAGCGTCTACAGTGAAAACCTCTGCATAAAGCCATAACAACGACGGAGAT
This sequence comes from Pseudomonas sp., assembly GCA_044240245.1. Taxonomy (GTDB): domain Bacteria; phylum Pseudomonadota; class Gammaproteobacteria; order Pseudomonadales; family Pseudomonadaceae; genus Aquipseudomonas. The sequence goes on from JBIHZW010000017.1 coordinate 11,377, forward strand.
TCTTCCATGCGAATGACCAAACGATTCAGCCTGTTTGCTGCTGCCGCAGCCTTTACCGCGAGCACCGCGGTACTCGCCGCACCGACCTTTATCAATATCCTTACCGGCGGCACCAGCGGTGTGTACTACCCGATTGGTGTGGGCCTGTCGCAGCTGTATAGCAACGGCATCGAAGGCTCGAAGACCTCGGTACAAGCGACCAAAGCCTCGGTGGAAAACCTCAACCTGCTGCAAGCCGGTCGTGGTGAGCTGGCCCTGGCGCTGGGTGATTCCGTGGCCGATGCCTGGAATGGCGTGGAAGACGCCGGCTTCAAGGCGCCGCTGAAAAAGCTGCGGGCGATTGCCGGCACCTACCCGAACTACATCCAGATCGTCGCCAGCAAGGAATCCGGCATTACCACCCTGGCTGACCTGAAGGGCAAGCGCATCTCCGTCGGCGCGCCGAAATCCGGTACCGAGCTGAACGCCCGCGCCATCTTCAAGGCCGCCGGTCTGAGTTATGAAGACATGGGCAAGGTCGAGTTTCTGCCGTACGCCGAGTCGGTCGAGCTGATCAAGAACCGTCAGCTGGATGCCACCCTGCAGTCTTCGGGCCTGGGCATGGCAGCGATTCGCGACCTGGCCGCGACCCTGCCGATCACTTTCGTCGCTATTCCGGCGGACATCACCGCGAAGATCGACAACGCCGCCTACCAGGCTGCCGCGATCCCAGCCGGCACCTACGACGGTCAGGATAGCGATGTACCGACCGTGGCCATCAACAACATCCTGGTCAGCCATGACGGCGTGTCCGAGGAAGTGGCCTACCAGATGACCAAACTGATGTTCGACAACCTCGAGCGCCTGGGTAACGCCCACTCGGCGGCCAAGGACATCAAGCTGGAAGGCGCCGCCAAGGGCCTGCCGATCCCGCTGCATCCAGGTGCCGAGCGCTTCTACAAGGAAGCCGGCGCACTGTAAGGCTGCTGAAGGGTTGCAGGTGTAGGTTGGCGCTGTGCGCAGCGCCAACCTCTCCGGACACGAGCTAGAGCTGCGAATAAAACCGGCGTGCAGGCCACGGCAGGTTTTGTTGGCGACTCTTGCGCTATCGACGTTGTAACGAGGGTGTGACCTTCATGAGTGAGCAAAACCAAGGCCTCGCCGCCAACCCCAGCGATTGGCCGAAAGCGCTGTTTTATGTCGCGCTGCTGTTTTCCATCTTCCAGATCATCACCGCGGCCTTCCACCCGGTATCCAGCCAAATTCTGCGTGCGGTGCATGTGGGCTTTCTGCTGCTGGTGGTGTTTCTCTGCTTTCCCGCCCGTGGCAAGGAGCAGCCCTGGCAGCCGATGGCCTGGCTACTCGGCCTGGCCGGCATGGCCACGGCGTTCTACCAATGGTATTTCGAAGCCGACCTGATTCAGCGTTCCGGTGATCTGACCAGCAGCGACATGGTCGTCGGCCTGGTGCTGATCGTGCTGGTGTTTGAAGCCGCGCGCCGGGTGATGGGCATTGCCCTGCCATTTATCTGCGCGCTGTTTCTCGCCTACGGCCTGTTCGGCCAATACCTGCCGGGCGACCTGATGCACCGTGGCTACGCCATCGATCAGCTGGTCAACCAGCTGGCCTTCGGCACCGAGGGGCTATACGGCACGCCGACCTATGTATCGGCCACCTATATCTTCCTGTTTATCCTGTTTGGCGCGTTCCTCGAACAGGCCGGGATGATCAAGCTGTTCACCGATTTCGCCATGGGCCTGTTCGGTCACAAGCTCGGCGGCCCGGCCAAGGTCTCGGTGGTGTCGTCGGCGCTGATGGGCACCATCACCGGTTCGGGCGTGGCCAACGTGGTCACCACCGGCCAGTTCACCATCCCGCTGATGAAGCGCTTCGGCTACAAACCGGCGTTTGCCGGCGGCGTGGAAGCGACCTCGTCGATGGGCAGCCAGATCATGCCGCCGATCATGGGCGCGGTGGCCTTTATCATGGCCGAGACGATCAACGTGCCGTTCTTCGAGGTGGCCAAGGCCGCGTTGATTCCGGCGCTGCTGTACTTCGGTTCGGTGTTCTGGATGGTTCACCTGGAAGCCAAGCGCGCCAACCTGCAAGGCCTGCCGAAAGACCAGTGCCCGAACCCCTGGACGGCGATCAAAGAGCGTTGGTACCTGCTGATTCCGCTATTCATCCTCATCTACCTGCTGTTCTCCGGGCGCACGCCGCTGTTCTCCGGGATGGTCGGTCTGGCCCTGACGGCCATCGTGATTCTCGGCTCGGCGATCATCCTGCGGGTGTCGTCCAAGGTCATGCGTTTCGCCTTCTGGATTGCTCTGGGCGTGCTCTGCGCCGGCTTCTTCCAGCTCGGCATCGGTGTGGTGTTCGGCGTCGTCGCGTTGCTGGTGGCGATCTGCTGGTTTATCAAAGGTGGCCGCGACACCCTGGTGATTTGCCTGCACGCGCTGGTGGAAGGTGCACGGCATGCCGTGCCGGTGGGCATCGCCTGCGCCTTGGTCGGGGTGATCATCGGCGTGGTTTCGCTGACCGGGGTGGCCTCGACCTTTGCCGGTTATATCCTCGCCATCGGCCAGGACAACCTATTCCTTTCACTGGTGCTGACCATGCTCACCTGCCTGGTGCTGGGCATGGGCATCCCGACCATTCCCAACTACATCATCACCAGCTCGATTGCCGCGCCGGCGTTGCTGGAGCTGGGCGTGCCGCTGATCGTGTCACACATGTTCGTGTTCTATTTCGGCATCATGGCCGACCTCACGCCGCCGGTGGCGCTGGCCTGTTTCGCAGCCGCACCGATTGCCAAGGAGAGCGGCCTGAAGATTAGCCTGTGGGCGATTCGCATCGCCGTGGCCGGGTTCGTGGTGCCGTTTATGGCGGTATACGAGCCGGCGCTGATGCTGCAGGGCGATAGCCTGCTGGCCACGCTCTATGTGGTGGCCAAAGCGCTGCTGGCCATCGGCATCTGGGGCGCGGTGTTTACCGGCTACCTGCAGGCCAAACTGAGCTGGTGGGAGCGTGCGCTGGGCTTTGCCGCCGGTGCCAGCCTGATCCTGGCTACACCGATGAGTGATGAGATCGGCTTCGCCCTGGCGGCGCTGTTTATCGCCCAGCACTTCTGGCGTGCCCATCGTGCTCAGGTGGCAACCGCGTGATTGGTCTGTGCCTGGGCTTGGCCGGCGCGGTATGGGCAGAAGTGCCCACGCCCAGCTTCACCCTGGCCTGGACACACACGATTGAGAAGATTCGTTGGGAAGAGGATTACCGCGTGACGCCTGAGGGGTTGCTCCTCGGCGAAGCGCGGGTCAAGGGTTCCGGGGCCGGTATGGAGATTCCAGACGGCGCCGAACTGCGCGAGGGCAGCTGGCATTACCAGCGTCAGCTACCACCCTTGCAGCCACTGCGTTTGGGGCGAACCCCCGAGGCAGGGGATTATCAACTGTGTTTCAACCAGCGTTGCCACTCGATGAGTGAATGGCTCGGCCCGCCACAAGCGACCCAGCCGGCGTTGGAACTCTGGAGCTGTGAGCAAAGCTCCCCGGCCGCCTCGGCGGCAGGCCAGGACGACGGCTAAGGCGGCGTTCGCTCCCGGGCCACAAGCCCTGGTTGTTGTAGAGGAGAACCCCCATTTGGCCCAGCCGGTGGGGGTTTTGTTCGTTTGCAGTAACGGTTAGCTTCAGCACATTGACTGACAAGCAGGATGTTATGAGCACCATCACCTATTACCTGGATATGCAGCACCCCGAGCAGATCCGCGCCAAGCCGCTGCCGGCCGACCTGAGCGTGGTGGAATGCCAGCTCAAGCAGTTTCAGCTCAACCGCTTTCTCTACCAGCTGGTCGGTGAGCCCTGGCAGTGGACCGATAAGCTGAGCTGGACCGACGCGCAGTGGCGCGAGCTGATCGAGCAGCCCAATCACCGCACCTGGGTGGCCTATCACCAGGGCGCCATCGCCGGGTATTACGAGCTGCTGCGCGATGCCGACGGCGCGGTGGAGATTCTCTATTTCGGTCTGGCCGAGGCCTTCTTCGGTCAGGGCTTCGGCGGCCCGCTGCTGACTCACGCGCTGCAGTCCGCCTGGGCCTGGCCCGGTACCACGCGGGTCTGGGTGCATACCTGCAGCCTCGATCACCCCAGCGCGCTGGCCAACTACCAGGCGCGCGGCCTGCGTATCTATCGTGAAGAGGTCGAGGCGTAGGCTTCTTAAGAGGGTCTACGCTTGCTGGGTCGCCCACTTACTTCAGGAGCCGCTTATGCGCCGCGCCCTTAGCAAACCTCTGTTACTCAGCCTCTGCCTGCTGCCGGCCATGGCCAGTGCGCTGGATATCCAGCCCGGCCTCTGGGAAATCAGCTCGAACAATATGCAGGTCGGTGGCCAGGCGGTGCCGGGTATGGAACAGATGCTCGAGCAGATGAAAAACCTGCCGCCCGAGCAACGGCAAATGATGGAGCAGATGATGGCCCAGCAGGGCGTGCAATTGGGCGACAAGGGCGTGCGTATCTGCATGAGCGAAGCGCAGATCAAAGCCCAGCAGATCCCCATGCAAGACCCCGAGTCCGGCTGCAGCAATGAAGTCACCGAGCGCAGCGACGAGCTGTGGAAATTCCGCTTCAGCTGCCCCAACGGTGAGGGCGAAGGCGAGACGCGCTTTGTCAGCGACAAGGAATTCACCTCAACGGTCAACGGCACCTTCGACGGCCAGAGCAGCAGCATGCAAAGCCATGCGCGTTGGGTGGCGGCGGATTGCGGGACGTTGCAGCCGCAATAATCTGCGGCTGGTAAGGGAGCTAATCCCAGCTCACCAGCAGGTTGGAATTCGGCTGCGTGTTGCACTCCGGTCTATATGTTTTGAAATTGATTACCAAGTAAGAATAACTTTCAATTGCATTGACGAAGGAAGCGAACTGCTGCGAAAATCCAATCGATAATTATTAGCATTTGTATCGGTGCGTTCGTCACCTGGTACTCGCGTGCTGGTAAGCACCTCCTGCAAGCACGGACGAACCAGCAGGGCATTCGATTTTCGCATTGGGGAGAGTCCTTGTGTTGTCCAGAAAGACCCGTCTTGCCGTGGCCATCGCCGCCGCCTGCAGTTTCAACCATGCCCTGGCCGCTGAAGATACGGCGGTGCAACTCGATGCCCAGACCGTCGTCGGTAGTGCCGACGATGCCCAGCCCGACAGCTACAAGGCCGCTCCCAGCAGCGCCGCTACCAAGCTGGACCTGACCCCGCGGCAGACGCCGCAGTCGATCTCCACCATCACTGGCGCGCAGCTGGAAGATTTCAAGCTCGACAGCGTCAATGATGCGCTGAAGTACACCACCGGGATCCAGGTGCAGGAAGTCGAAACCGACCGCACTTACTACAGTGCCCGCGGCTTCGATATCACCAACTTTCAGTACGATGGCCTCGGCATTCCTTTCGTTTATGGCAACGTCGAGGGCGATCTGGATACCGCCATCTATGAGCGGGTCGAGGTCATTCGCGGTGCCAACGGCCTGATGTCCGGTACCGGCAATCCTTCGGCGACTATCAACTTCGTGCGCAAGCGTCCGACCCTGGCACCCCAGGCGCGCGTCGACCTGACGGGCGGCTCCTGGGATAAGCGGCGCATCGATGCTGATGTGTCTGGCGCGCTGACCGAGTCCGGAAACGTGCGGGGCCGTGTGGTGTACGCCAACGAAAACAAGAATTCCTACCTGGATCGCTACTCCCGCGAGAAGAACGTCTTCCACGGTGTGGTTGAGGTAGATCTGAATGACAGCACGCTGTTCACCCTCGGCCATACCCTGCAGAAGAGCGACGCCAATAGCCCGATGTGGGGCGCGCTGCCGCTGAACTTCAGCGATGGATCTGCCACCGACTACTCGCGCTCCACCAGCACCTCGTCCGACTGGGCTTACTGGGACGTCCAGGAAAACCGCACCTTTGCCGAGCTGGCGCATAACTTCGCCAATGGTTGGCAAGCCAAAGCCGTACTTACTCATGTCGAGAAGAAGGGCGATGGTTCGCTGTTCTATATGTATGGCACGCCGGATCGCGATACCGGCTTGGGCTTATTCAGCTACCCGTCCGAATACCAGGATAAGAACAAGCAGCTGGTGGCCGATCTTTACGCCAGCGGCCCCTTTGCCCTGGCCGGGCGTGAGCATGAGCTGGTCGTGGGTGGTAGCTGGTCGAAATCCGAATTGGAAGATACCTCTTGGTACGACTCCACTACAGGTACCGCTTTGCCGCCGCTGGAAGACTGGAATGGCAACATCGGCAAGCCGTTGAACGATATGCCTACGAACGGCAGCGATTTCACCGACCGCATGCAGAGCGTCTACTCAGCCGCTCGTTTCAGCCTGACAGACAGCCTGAACCTGATCACCGGTGCGCGCGTTGTTGATGTCGACAGCGATGGCACTAACTATGGCGAGAGCAAGTCCACCTCGTACAACAACGAAGTGGTGCCTTATGCCGGCCTGGTTTACGACCTCAACGAGCAGTACTCGGTGTACGCCAGCTATACCGAAATTTTCGACCCGCAGACCAAGCAGGATGCCAGCGGCAATCGCCTGGCGCCGGTCGAAGGGGTGAATTACGAGGCGGGTATCAAGGCCGAACTGCTCGACGACAAGGTCAACCTGAGTCTGGCGGTGTTCCGCACTGAGCAGGACAACGTCGCGTCGGTCGCCGGGATGAATGGCGGCACCATTTTCTACAAGGGCGCCGAAGGCATCACCAGTGAAGGCTACGAGGTGGAAATCTCCGGCGAGCTGTTACAAGGTCTGCAGGCCACCGCGGGCTACACCTTCGTCGATATTCAGGATGCCGAAGATAAACACGCTGTTACCTACTCGCCGAAACACATGCTGCGCGCCTCTACCACCTACCGTATTCCAGGCCTTGAGCAGCTCAAGGTCGGTGCCAGCATGAGCTGGCAGGACGATGTGTACAACGGCATCGCCGAGCAGGACGCCTATGCCCTGGTCAACCTGATGGCCAGTTACGACATTGATCCGAACTGGAGCGTCTCGGCCAACCTCAACAACGTCACCGATGAGAAGTACCTGAGCAGCCTCTACTGGACTCAGGCGTATTACGGTGCGCCGCGCAACGCCAGCATGACAGTCAGCTGGAAATACTAAAAAGCTGCCGTGCCGGCGCCGAACAGGTGCCGGCATGTTGCCACTTACCGTGACGAGATAGCCCATGCGTGCCTCACTGGTTCTTCTGCATCGTTGGTTCGGCCTGTTTATCGCCGTGTTTCTGTTCGTATCCGGGCTGACCGGAGCGGTGATCTCCTGGGATCACGAGATTGACGAATGGCTTAACCCGCAGCTGTTCGAGGCGCGCAGTGAGGGGCCGGTGCAAACGCCGCAAGCCCTGGCTGCGCAGTTGGAAGCGCGTGATCCGCGTCTGCAAGTCGGCTTTATGCCGCTGTATACCGAGCCGGGCCACTCCTTCGGCGTTAGCGTAAACCCGCGTATCGACCCGGCCACGGGCAAGGCTTATGAGCTGGATTTCAACCAGATCGCCCTCGACCCGGTAACGGGCGAAGAGCAGGGGCGGCGTATGTGGGGTGAGGTGTCGCTGAGTCGTGAAAACCTGATGCCGTTCCTCTACAAGCTGCACTACAGCATGCACATCCCCGAGGGTTTCGGTATCGAGCTGGGCATTTTGCTGTTCGGTATCGTCGCCATTGTCTGGACGCTGGATTGCTTTATCGCTCTCTGGCTGTCCTTCCCCAACTGGCGTGCCTGGCGCAAGTCCTTCGCCTTTCGCTGGAAACAGGGTGGCTACAAACTGAATTTCGACCTGCACCGCTCCGGTGGGGTGTGGATCTGGGGCTTGCTGCTGATCCTGGCGGTCACCTCGGTGTCGATGAACCTCAACGTGCAGGTGACGCGGCCGCTGGTTGAGCTGTTCTCGCCACTGACGCCTAGTCCGTTCGCCAGCCGTACGCCGGTCAGCCTCGATGAGCAGAAGTTTCCAGGCATTAGCCGTGATGAAGCGGTCAGCCTGGCGTCAGTTGAAGCGGCGCGCCTGGGCTTCGATAAGCCCGCTGGCGGGGTGTTCTATTCGCCGGAATTCGATGTTTACGGTGTGGGCTTCTACACCGCGGAAAACGACCACGGTGATGGCGGCCTGGGTAATCCCTGGTTGTACCTGGACGGGCAGAGCGGCGCGCTGGCGGGCACGCAGATTCCGGGCACGGGCAGTGCCGGGGATATCTTTATGCAGGCGCAGTTCCCCCTGCATTCCGGACGCATCCTCGGCATGCCGGGGCGCATTCTGGTCTCGTTGCTAGGGCTGGCAGTGGCCACGCTGTCGCTGACCGGCATCGTTATCTGGGCGAAGAAGCGCCGCTCGCGGGTATTAAGTGAGCGGCGTAACCAGAACCGTGGTTTGGCAGGCGAGGGGGCATTGCCGCAGCCCTAATGGCCGTTAAGCGGATCACTGATGCCGTGACGGTCTTTTAGCGTTTGCACCAGCTCGGCCTGGCTGGTGAGAAAGGCGTCGAACTGTTTGATCACTTCGGGGTGTTTGATGCTCGAGAGGAAGTAGTGATCATCCTGATAGGCCAGGCTGGGGTCGAATACCAGGCCGCTTCCCGCGCTGTTGTAGAGCTGATGACGCACCACTTGCGGGTTGAGGTAAACGCCGTCGACGCGGTCGCTCATGGCCATGGCCAGTAGCGAGTCGATCTGGTTGGCCTGGATCAGCAGAATCTTGCCGGCTTTGATGTCATCCAAGTAAGGCCACGGCGTAAAGCCGCGTTGGGTGCCGAGGCGGCGCAGGCGCTCTTTGCCTTTACCGAGAAACTGCGGTTTGACCAGCACACCGTCGATGGCCGGTGCCGCAGCCTGGCTGAAGTGCAGCTTGTAGTTGCGCTTGATGTCGGCGTTCCAGCGCGGGTTGTCCGGGTATTTGAAATCCACCCGGCCGCTGAGAAAGTCGCTGAGCAGGCGCCGCACCGGCAGTGGCTGGTAGATAAATTCATGGCCCTGGTGCGCCGCAAAGGCGTCGAGCAGGTCGCGGCCATAACCCAGGTATTGGCCATCCTGCACATTGGAATAAGGCATATAGGGCTGCAACTCGACCCCAATCTTGAAGGTCTCAGCCTGTGCCGGCGACAACAGCTGGAGTAACAGGCATGCCAGCAAAGGCAGCAGGAGTCTCATGGACGACATCTCGTACAGCGACCCAAAGGCCTTAGCCAAACCATAGCTAATAGCTCGGCAAAGCGGGAGTTTTAGCGCAGAGAAAATCTGACCAGATACGCAAAAACAACGCCCATAAAAAGGCTGCAATGGCCGCCAATACTGGCGTTGCGCCTGCACGCTGGGGCCATGGCTGTTACCCTATGCCCCGCAGCCGCCGCGATGGCGGCTGTACGAGTAGGGCAATCCGTCCTCGTGCGCGTAATGCGTGCCACACGCCAAAGGAGCATTCCATATGGGAAAAGACCCTTCGTCTGACACGACCCCGCAACCAGAAGCGGTAATTCTGGACGGCATCCCCGCCCCCTCGGGCGAGGCAAATCTGATCGATACCGACTACGTGATCGGTCAGGACAACATCAAAGGGCAGTTCTCCTTCGCCCTCGACATTCACGGCAAAGTCTTCAGCATTTCTGCACTCACCATCGTGCTGTTTGTGGTGCTGACCCTGGCCTTGCAAAACCATGTAGAACCGTTGTTCAGCGCCATGCGCGGCTGGCTCACCCATCACCTGGCCTGGTTCTTTCTCGGTGCGGCCAACATCTTCGTACTGCTCTGCCTCGGCCTGATCGTCTCGCCGCTGGGCAAGGTGCGCCTCGGCGGTATGGATGCCACCGCGGACTACAGCTACGTTGGCTGGTTCTCCATGCTGTTCGCCGCCGGTATGGGCATCGGCCTGATGTTCTATGGCGTGGCCGAGCCGATGTCGCATTTCTCGGCGGCCATGGGCGGAGTCAGCGTCGGTGAGGACGGTTTACGTACCGACTGGGCGCCCCTGGCCGGCGCTGCCGGTGATGCCGAAGCTGCTGCGCGCTTGGGCATGGCTGCGACCATCTTCCACTGGGGCCTGCACCCCTGGGCGATCTACGCCATCGTCGCCTTGGCGCTGGCGCTGTTCTCCTTCAACAAGGGTCTACCGCTGTCGATCCGCTCGATCTTCTACCCGATTCTCGGAGAGCGGGTGTGGGGTTGGCCGGGGCATATCATCGACATCCTCGCGGTGTTCGCCACCCTGTTCGGCCTGGCCACCTCCCTGGGCCTGGGTGCGGAACAGGCGGCGGCCGGCCTGGACAAACTGTTCGGCATCGCCGCCACGGACGCGAGCAAGGTACTGCTGATTATCGGCATCACCGCCATCGCCCTGCTGTCGGTGCTGGCGGGTTTGGACAAAGGCGTCAAACGCCTGTCCGAACTGAATATGGGGCTGGCCATTCTGCTGTTGCTGTTCGTGATCATCGCCGGGCCGACCCTGGCCATCCTTACCGGCTTCTTCGACAACCTTGGCGCCTACCTGCAGCACCTGCCGGCGCTGTCCAACCCGATTGCCCGTGAAGACGCCAACTTCAGCCAAGGCTGGACGGCCTTCTACTGGGCCTGGTGGATCAGCTGGTCACCGTTCGTGGGCATGTTTATCGCCCGCGTCAGCCGTGGCCGCACCGTGCGCGAGTTTCTGATCGCCGTGCTGCTGGTGCCGTCGCTGGTGTCAGTGCTGTGGATGACCGCCTTTGGTGGCACTGGCATCAGTCAGCTGGTCGGCGATGGCTTTACCGGCGTGCAAGACGCTGCGCTGGAGCTGAAGCTGTTTGCCATGCTGGCGGAGCTGCCGTTGGCGGAGATCAGTTCGTTTATCGGCATCGTGCTGGTGATCGTGTTCTTCGTCACCTCGTCGGACTCCGGTTCGCTGGTGATCGATACCATCACCGCCGGCGGCAAGGTCAACGCGCCCGTGCCGCAGCGTGTGTTCTGGGTGATTATCGAAGGCGTGATCGCCATCGCCCTGCTGCTTGGCGGCGGGCTGGTGGCCTTGCAGGCCATGGCGGTGTCGACCGGCTTGCCGTTTACCATCGTGTTGTTGGTGGGCTGTATTTCGATCGTCAAAGGCTTGATGAGCGAACCGCGCTGACCGCTGCTTGTAGGTAGTACAAGAGCGCGCCTTTAGGCGCGCTTTTTTATGCCCGGGGTTTTGTGCAGGTTGGCACCTGTAGGAGCGGGCTTGCCCGCGATGCTTTTCTGTATCCCACACATCGTGTGCGCAGATGGATTGTGGGAGGGGCTTTAGCCGCGACGCTTCGGTGTTCGGCATTGCACCGCGTTTGCTGATGGCTTGTGTTGCGCCCCCTCGGGCGCGTCACTTTTTCTTGCTTGCCCAAGAAAAAGTAACCAAAAAGAAGGGCACCCCGACATCCAGGTCTCGCTGCGCTCGACTTCCCTCCCTCCGGCACTGTTCCGGGGGCCGGCGTACATGGGCCATCCCTGGCCCATTACGCCTCTCGCCGCATCCATGCGGCTCGTCCCCCTACGCAGTGCCTACGCTCGGCCTTCTGACGGGGGATTTGGCGCGCGGCTGGGAGTACTGTTTTTTTGAACTCAAAACGAGCGGCAAAGAGCATGTTTATTTCTTGTCACAGAACAAAAATAAATCCGCCCCTTAAAGGCCTCCTTTACGTGCGCTCATCTTTTACAG
>JBIHZW010000106.1:0-11065 GCA_044240245.1 Pseudomonas sp.
CGCGGCATCAAGTAGCTTTTGTGGGCTTTCATTCGCTAGGTTTACGTTGCTAGCGAGATCATCCAGATTTCCTGGCTGGGTCAGAAACAGAATAGCGCCCAGAACTTTGTCCGATTTATCCGTCGATTTTTGCAGGATTTCTTCTGCCTTTTCTCGATAGAGAGAGCCAAATTTTTTATTAATTACCCAATCTCTATCTTCAGGGCTTAAACCGTATTCCCTTCTGTTTCTTGGCATAACCCTCAAGCCTCGAATTACACATAATGTTGATGTGAACGGCGCGGCCGATTGGGCATACGCTCAATGGAATGGTTAGTCGTCTCGAGTGGCACTGAGGTGTAGTGATATTGCGATGACTATGTTCCAGAAAATGTAAGACGGGATAACCCACTGTGGCGCGAACAATGCGTCTTTCCAATCCATTGTTCGGAAGCACATTGCGAAGGGAATGCTGCCTAAAAACCCTGCAAAAGAAAGCTGCATGAAGTAGCGAAGATACTGCCGAGACTGAATGAGGCGTGGAACGAGCAGCCCAAGTATCGCCCCGCTTATCGCCCCCGCTGCGACAAAGGAAAGCCATCCGCCGATCCACCAGCCAAAGCCTCCGACAGCGAATGCAGCGACCCACGCGAACACGCCTATGCCCAGCGCAGCCACTGCATGACCGGGACTGACCCAACGACTATGGGGAACGAGAAGCAAGGCGCCGAAGATAATCCCCGGCAAGATCCAGGCGGGAATTTCCGATACAACATCCTTATCAAGAAGGCCTAACGGACCAACTGCCCAAGCAAGAAGCCCAGCCAAAAAGGCCAGCCCAAGCTTAATAGGCAATGAAATTTTTATGCCTTTAACAAGCCTTCTTTGCATCAGCACGCTCCAGCGATGCTTAACGTTTGGTAGCCCCCGTTGCGCGAACTACAGAATGGCCAGGGCGATAAAGCCTATACGAATTGTTATGCGCCATATACGCGCAGCAACTCAGTCACAAGAATACCGTTGATCAGCATGCCATCTAGATTGGCGTCAGTTATTGCAACGTTGCTTAAGTCGACATTATTAAATGTGGCCCCTGCTAACGAAACGTCGGAGAACGACGAGCCGGCAAGGTTGACGTCTTTAAAGCTTGCCTCGGCTAATGAGACGGCTTCAAATTTTGATGAATTTATAGTCACGGTTAGCTCTCCATGCTGTGTGCTTAAAGTTTGTTTAAGAGGCAGGCTTTAGCCCGTCCCAGTGAGCGAAGCGAACGGCTTGAACTAGTTGTTAGGCATTTATAATTGGCCATCAAGAAGTTCGATTAATAGCTTTTCTTCGCTTGGAAGCTCGCCGCGATTAGCTATGGCGTTCGCGCATTTCACCATAATTTGCCACGCTTCTAGCCATTCCTCCCGGCTTATAGACCTAGATGCGCCGTGAGCAATTTTGCTTCGTGTTCCGTACGCTGATTTAACCTTTCGATGAAAACTACTGCGCTGAGAAGTTTCTGCACAGAGCACAGAAAGATAAAGCGCTATTCTGAACGAAACTTCGGTACTTACTGTGGGGAACAAACTCTCAATGCCTGTCCAAGCATGCAGAATGGATTGCTCAATAGAGCCAAGGAGTGGTGATGACTTAAATGCTCCAGAAAATGCCCCAATTGATGGACTGCGAGTGGCAATATTTTCCCATTTAGAAGCAAATAATACGGCGTCCTCGACTTGTTGAGATGACAGAGTTAACGCTTCCTGAGTGACCGAGCATTGTAGAGAAAGCTCGTGAGGCCAAGCCTCCAACTGAGCTGTCGCAGATGAAAAGTTACTCGCAATTTTTGGTTCTATGCCACGGCCAATTGCTGAGTCTCTTTCATTTATTCCTGAATAGGCGTTGATGGATTCTGTTGTGAAAAATGGACAAATAAATGGTGATACCCCAGATGCATATAGCCCAATCCGAAAATCCTCAAACATTTGCACTGCTTTTTCTGGAGTGTATGCACCGGAAACAGCTAGCTCGCAATTGCAAGAACCTAAAAGAACATCCATTAATTGGTATGGCAGGTGCAGTTTGTGTTTGGTGGAAAGTGTTGCTAAATCAAAAATGCTCGTACTCCACTTTCGTGGTGCTAGCCGATAGTTACCTACAGCAAATTCCTCTACAAATTTCGGCTGTAGAAAAAGCAATGGAAAGAAGTAATGGTTCAGCATTTTGTAGAGGCCTAACGTTTGGTCAAGGGGCGGGCTTTAGCTCGTCCCAGTGAGCGCAGCGAGCGATTTGAACCACTTGTTATGTTCTCGGCCTCACTGTGGCCATATTTGTAATCAATGACTTTAGCTCTGTTTTATTTGGTTCTATATTAAGTGCCCCGCATAGCATTGATAGTGTCTTGGCCATTTCGGTGCGGAATTTTTGTAGCGACATAAATATTTTATATCGCCCTTCTGTTGTTGCATCGTCAAAGCTGCGAATGTTACTGATTTCAGCTTTTGTCACTTTAATTATGTTTGATATTACTTTCTTTAGGCTTGCATCATTTGCGCACTTGGAATGAAGGCTTCGGCTGTTATGAAGAATTTGCTCCATGCTGGCAATGACGCCTTGCTTAACTTCGAGGTCGATTTCAGCCCATAGGACTGCTCTTGTTTCGAGGTCCGCTATAAAACCTGCCACATCGGATTTATGTGGGGTTTTAATCAGATTTTTTACCGTTACACCAGATATGGATGCAAATCCGGATATTAATCCTACGATTTCTAAAAATGACAATGGACTAACTCCCTGGGTTGAACATAACGTTTGGTTAAGGGGCCGGCTTTAGTCGGTCCCGAGTGAGCGAAGCGAACGACTTGAACCAGTTGTTAGAGCGGGCCGGGGGCTCATATTGTTGGTTCAATTTTTATTAGTTCTTTACCCTTTCGCTTTGCTTCTGGCAGCAAACCTAATAGCTCGTTGTGACAAACTCTATTTTGCTCAATTGCTGCACCCACGGCAGCGTGCAGCTCTTTGGTTTGTGAGTCCAGTTTTGCAGCCCATGCATTACCTATTAGCGATAGTGCGTGTTCTTTGGTGATTCTTTGTGGTGAACCTTTTTCAATTAAGAAGGATTGCAGGTTTCGATATTCGATGTCTCGGTTGTGCGAAACAGAAATTGCGGACTTCGCAACCCATTCAGCATGGATTAGGCTTTCAACAAGCTCTCCATTTTTTCTTCCCAGGTAGTTCAATAGAGCAGGGGTATCTTGTTCTAAGGATGCTGATAATGAGATTTCAATTACATTAACCTCAAACCACTCCAGTTTTTTCTCGCCACTGGTAATTTTTGCTTGAATTTTGCTTATTACTTGTGCGTAGTGCCTGCATAGAATAACTGCTTTAAGTATTGCTGCTTCTTTTTCTGACTCGAAGCGCGCATCTTCTCGTTTTTGCTGCCAAATAGTTGCAGCTCGTGTACCTGCATAGGCACCTGCCAACGCAGAGACAAAAGAGATTCCTATATTTAATATCAGATTAGAAACTTCTGGGGTCATAAAGTACTAGCTCTAACTATTAATTATGCGACACGTATGTCGCTATATATGTCGCATAAACTTTCTGGTCGTCGGCTAAGTCCATGCCTGCCTGCAGGTGCTCGCAGCAATGCGACAGCACTTAGAGATAAACGCGACTATGAGGACGGTAAACCATGACTGCTGGCGAAATGCTGGCAGGCTTGAGTCAGAAGCTAATTCATTCGTACCGAGGCTGTCCATGTCGGAAGTCGATAGCGCAAATACAGCCAGCTTTCGCTTTGGTGTTTTCTAGTCATCTATCGAGATATCAGCCGCGCACCAAGTCCCCGTCAGGAGGCCGAGCGTAGGTATTGCGTAGGGGGACGAGCCGCATGGATGCGGCGAGAGGCTTAAAGGGGCAGGGAGGCCCCTTGTAAGCCGGCCCCCGGAGCAATACCGGAGGGAGGGAAGTTGAGCGCAGCGAAACCCGGATGCAGGGGCGTGTTTCTTTTGCTTACTTTTCTTTGCACGCGCAAAGAAAAGTGAGGCGCCCGAGGGGGCGCAACACAAAACATCAGCGCACGCGATGCAGTGCCGAACACGAAAAGCACCCTCACCCCCAGCCCCCGCTCTGCGCCCCAGTCCTTCGCAGAGCTCAGGCCGCTTCAGCGGGCGAAGCAGTGCTTCGCTTTTCCCGCTTTCGCCCCGCAAGCGGGAGAGGGGAGCAAAGCGCGCCCTCAACTCCACAATTCCCCAACCGGCGTATCCCCCGAATACCGCGTCGCCACCTGCGCCTGCAGCAACTCGGCAGTCGCCAGCGCATCGGTCAACGCATGGTGCGCCTGGTACATCGGCAGGTTGTAACGCAATCGGCTATCAGCCAAACGGATCGACACCGGTTGCCGGCCCAACAAGCGGCCCAGCCAGCCCAGCTGGCGCTTGGGATACAGGCGCGCCTCCAGCTGCATGGTGTCGATCACCGGGAACTGCAAACCCTCACCCAGCTGCTGACGCAGCGCCTGGTCGAGAAAGCTGCGCTCGATATTGCGGTAATGCACCACCATCACCTTGCCGGCCATGGCGCTCAGCAGCTCGTCGAGGATCTGCCCCAGGCGCGGCGCATGGCGGATGTCCGAGTGGGTGATGTGGTGGAAGGTCACCGATTCGCCGCTCAGCTCGCTGGCGGGTTTGACCACCCAGTAGCGCGCGGCGCCGCAGCGGATGCGTTGCAGGTTGAAGGGCAGCAGGCCGAGGCTGACGATGGCGTGCTGGTTGGCGTCCAGGCCGGTGGTTTCCACGTCCAGGGCCAGCAGCGGCACCTGCTCCAGCGGGGTGTCGGCGGTTACGCAGCCGGCCTGGTAGAAGGCGTGCAGGCGTGGGTCGCGGGCGTTGGCGGCGAGTTCGGCAAAGCGCGCGGCCCAGTCCAGCGGTGTGGCGGGCGCCGTCACAGGCTTTTGCCCGGTTGCGCGGGGTAGCGAAAGCGCAGGAATTTCTGCGCGTTGCTAATCACCTGAAAGGCTTCCTTGAGGTTGTGCCGATCACTGGCAGAGACCTTTTCCGGCTCGATGTAGTTGTTCGGCTGCGCGCCGTCGGCGGCGGCCATGGCCTGGTGGCGGGCGCGCACCAGGCTGAGAAACTCCAGGGCGTAGCGCAGCTGGCTGATGGCTTCGGGCTGCAGCAGTTTGGTTTTGCCGATGGCGTCGAGGCGTTCCAGGGAGTTCTGCGCCTTGCTGCCGCAGGCCAGGGCATGCACACGGATCAGGTCGGTGAGCGGCGCGGTGCCACGGCCCTTGAGGTTGATGATGTTCTTCTGTTGGCCGTCGGTTTCCATCACAAAGGTGCGGAAGAAGCCCAGCGGCGGCGTGCGGTTGAGGGCGTTGCGCGCCAGGGCGGCGAGGAAGGCCGGGTTGCTGCTGGCCTTCTGTGCGAGCAGGTCTTTGAGGTTTTCCACCAGTTCGATCTCGCCATACACGCCGTCGAGGTCGAAGAAGATGCAGCTGTGCAGCAGGGTTTGCGCCTTGGGCTGCTCGATCCACTGGTTGAAGTAGCCGCGCCAGACACTCAGCGGCTGTCGCCACTGGGCGTTGCTGGCCATGATGCCGCCCTTGCAGTAGCTGTAGCCGCAGGCGGCCAGGCCGTCGCTGACAAACTGGGCGAGTGCGGCGAAGTAGGCGTCGTGCTGCGCCGGGTCAAAGCGGTCATCGAGCACCAGGGCGTTGTCCTGATCGGTGACCAGCAGCTGTTCGTCGCGGGCCATGGAGCCGGCGACCATAAAGCAGTAGGGCACCGGCGGCGGGCCGAGTTTCTGCTCAGCCAGTTCCAGCAGGCGCTGGGTAAAAGCGCGACCGATGCCGGCCATGGCGCTGCCGACCATGTGCGCGGTGGCCTGTTCGTTGACCATGCGCACGAAGGTGCCACGCAGGTCCGCCAGCAGGCTTTGCAGGCCGGCGACATTCGGCTGGTTGAAGATCGAGTTGACCAGGTACAGGCTGCTCTGCGACTCGTAGCGGATGATGTCGCTGAGGTTGATCAGGCCAATCGGCCGGCGCCGCTGCACCACCGGCAGGTGATGGATGTTGTGGCGCAGCATGCACAGCATGGCCTCGAACACGCTGTCATCGGCCTGCACGGTGAAGGGCTCGGGGGTCATCACCTGGCTGACCGCTGTGCCGCTCGCAAGCCCGGCGGCGAGCACGCGGGTGCGCAGGTCGCGGTCGGTGAGGATGCCGACCATCGCCGCGCCTGGCGCATCGCCCTCGACAATCACCAGCGAGGACACGCTCTGCTCGGTCATCAGCTGGGCGGCCTGTTGCACCGGGGTATCCAGGCTGACGCAGACCGGCGGGCGCGAGATCAGTTTGCGCACCTTGAGCTGGATCAGCTCGCTGGCCTGGCCCTGGCTTTCCACGGCGGATTTCAGCCGCGACTGGCCTTCGGCCTCGACGAATTCGGCAAAGCCGTCGTGCTCTTCGCACAGCTGGGCGAACAGTGTGGCGGGGATAAAGTAGATCAGGCTGTCTTCAATCGCCCGCGCCGGAAAGCGCACCTTGTTGCTGCGTAGCAGGCCGGCCTGGCCGAAGATGTCGCCCTCGCTCAGGCGGTTGTACAGCTCGCCGTTGCGCCGGTAGATTTCCACCGCGCCGCTGCGTACATAGTGCAGCTCGTGAATCGCCGCACCGTACTGGAGAATGTCGCTGCCGGCCTTGAAGTAGGTCACCTCGACCTGCCGGGCGATGGCGTCGAGGTTGTCCTCGGGCAGCGCATCAAAGGGCGGGAAGCGCTGCAGGTGGTCGCGGATCTCCAGTAACTCGATTTGCATGGGGTGCCTCGCAGTAACAGGCACTAGAGGATACGGCGATTGCCGGGTGCTGTCCGCCCTGCTGGCGTTACCGGGTGTGCCGGCACGCGCGGTCGGCGCCGGCTATGGTGTTAGCTGGCGGGCAGATAAGCATGGCGAACAGAGCGTTTTCAACGGCCGGCAAATCAAGGAGTGGCTATGCAAGGGGCGGGGTTCTGGGTGGTGCTGGCGCTGCTGTTGGCGCTCGCTGGTTTGGCGATTTATTACTACAACCGCCTGGTGTTCAACCGCGCGCGGGTGGCCGAGGCGTGGAGCGGTATCGACGTGCAGCTCAAGCGCCGCGCCAGCCTGATTCCGGCGTTGGTCGAGTGCGTGCGCCAGTACATGAGTTACGAGCAGGGCACCCTGCAGGCGCTGGTGCAGGAGCGCATGCGCGCGGTGCAGCTGGCCGATTCGCCGCTGGGTGAGCGCGCGCCGGTGGAGGCGCATCTGAGCACTCAGCTGCGCCAGCTGTTTGCCCTGGTCGAGGACTACCCGGCGCTCAAGGCCGATGACCAGTTTCTCGATTTGCAGCGCAATATCAGCGAGGTCGAGGAGCATATCCAGATGGCCCGGCGTTACTACAACGGCGCGGTGCGCGAGCTGAATGTGCTGGTCGAGTCGGTGCCGAGCAACCTGGTGGCGCGGCCCTTTGCCTTTACCCAGGCGGAGTACTTCAGCCTGGATGACCCGCGTGACGCCCAGTCGCCAAAAATGGAGTTTTGACATGCTGCGAGTGCTGCGTTTTGCGCTGTTGAGCCTGTGCCTGCTGCCGCTGTGGGCTGCCGCGGCCGAGGTGATCGAAGACTTTGCCGTGACCTTGCAGGTGCAGCCGGACGCCAGCCTGCTGGTGACCGAGCGGATTACCGTGCAGGCCGAGGGCGAGCAGATCCGCCGCGGCATCTATCGCGATCTGCCGGTCAGTTATGGCATGCCATTGGGTTTGCAGAAAAGCGGCCCGATCAGCCTGTTGGGCGTGACCCGTGACGGCCAGGCGGAGAGCGTGAGCACCGAGCGCAACGGCGCCTGGGTGCGTTATTACATTGGTTCGGCGGACCACCTGCTGCAGCCGGGGCGCTATCAATACGAGCTGCGTTATCGGGTCGAACGGCAGTTGCTGCATCACGAAGGCACCGACGAGTTGTACTGGAACGTCACCGGTAATCAGTGGGTCTTTCCGATTCTGCAGGCGTCGGTCGAGGTCAAGCTGCCGCCGGGCGCGCGGATTGGCCAGTTGGCGGCCTATACCGGGGCCCATGGCGAACAGGGCAAGGCGTTCGAGGTGGTCGAGCAGCGCGACGACTACCTGCGACTGGTCACCACGCAAGCCTTGTCGGCCTATCACGGCCTGACGGTGGCCGTGGATTGGCCGGCGGGCCTGGTGGCGCGGCCGGGTGTAGCGCAGCGCCTGGGTTATCTGCTGCTGGATAACCTCGGTCTGTGCCTGGGCGCGCTTCTGCTGGTCGGCTTGGTGATTTTTTATCTGCGCGCCTGGGACCGGGTCGGCCGTGACCCGCAAAAGGGCCTGATCATCCCGCTGTTCGAGGCCCCTCAGGGCATGAGCGCGGTGCAGGCCGGCTACCTCTGGCATCGCGGTTTGAAGGGTCCGTATCAGGCGGCGCGGGCGTTCAGTGTGTGGCTCACCGATATGGCGATCCGCAAGCATCTGCATCTCGAAGACAAGCCGCGCGGCGGCGGCTTTACCCTGGCCCGTGGCACGGGTGAGCGCGATGACTTCAGCGAGGGTGATCGCGATCTGCGCAAGCGCCTGTTTCCGGCCAACAAGGAAGGCATCGCCCTGGAGATTGGCAGCGACTACGAGCCGCGCCTGGCCGATGCCGTGGCCGGGCTGACTACTCAGCTGCAAACCCAGGGTAAGGCTTGGTTCAGCAACAACCGTGGTATCTGGGCCTGGGGCCTGGTGTGGGCGATTGTCGGCTGCCTGGTGATGGTGTTTGCCGGGGCGCAGGGTGAGGACGATATAGCCACCGGCTTGGCCGGGGTGATGTTTACCCTGGGCTTTGGTGTGCCGTCGCTGTTTGTGCTGTACATGGCCTGGCATCAGCCCAGTTGGGGCAAGCGGATCGGCCTGAGCCTGGCGGGCTTGATGTTTGTCTGGCCGGTGCCGATTGGTTTGTGGATGCTCAGCGATGCGGCGTCCGTGCCGGCCTTGCTGCTGCTCTGCGTGTATGTGCTTGTGGTGGTGCTGTTCTATTACCTGCTGCCGGCGCCGTCGATCGAGGGGCGGCGTTTGCTTGATCAGCTGGAAGGCTACCGCGAGTACCTGCAACTGGCGGAAAGCGATGCCCTGGCCCTGGCCGGCAACGCCCCGGCGATGAGCATTGCGCTGTACGAGAAACACCTGCCCTACGCCATGGCCCTGGGCGTGGAGGACAAGTGGAGCGCGCGCTTTAGCGCGGCGCTGGCCAGCGGCCTGATCGATCCGGCGCAGCGTGACTATCAACCCGACTGGTACCACAGCCGCAGCAGCTTCAGCACACCGCTGGCCATGAGCGCCGCCCTGGCAGCCGGCCTGAGCAGCGCCACGGCGCTGGCCTCATCGCCGCCCTCAAGCAGTTCATCGGGCGGTGGCGGCGGTTCATCCGGGGGCGGTTCGTCCGGCGGAGGCGGTGGTGGCGGAGGTGGCGGCGGCTGGTAGGGCGCGCTTACGGCTTGCGAGTTTCCTGCAGCTTGGCCAGCAAGGCTTCGCTTTTCGCCAACTGCTCGGCTTCGCTGAGCTGCGGGTTTTCCAGCACGCTGTCGAGCTGTTCGATCAGCTCGCTCTGCCGGTTGATCCGTTCATCCAGCTTCTCCAGCTTGCGCTGGTTGTGCCAGCTCCACAGGGCCAGGGCGCAGGCGGCCAGCACTACTGCTACCAGCACGATAATCGTCAGGGTGTTCATCGCGGCTCCAGAGTTTTGTGCATCAGCATGCGCGGCAAGTTAACAGCGCCGCGCGTCACCGTCTGTGCCTGCTGCACAGAAAATCCCTGACGAGCAAAAAACGCCTGGGCCACCAGGCTGGCCTCGGTATGCAGCTCACGCACCCCCGCCATCTGCAGACGCTGTTCGGCTGCGGCATACAAGGCGCTGGCGACACCCTGGCGGGCAAAGCCGGGTGTGGTGAATAGCAGATCGATATGCCCGTCAAAACTAAAGCCGATAAAACCGGCGATAGCCTGGCCATCTTCGGCGATAAGCAGTTCAAGTGACGCCAAACGTGTTTTCCAGGCAAGCATATCCGCAGGCGCCGGAGCCCATGCTTTTCGCTGCGCTGCGTCGTAGTGCTGCGTGGTCAGCTGGCTGACCGATGCCTGAAACAGCGTGACTATGGCTGGCAGGTCGTGGGCTTGGTAGGCGCGCAAGCTGAGTTTTGGCGTTGGCATGGCTGGCATCGGAAAGGCTGTGAGCTATTCCGACAAGCTTGCCAGGTTCGCCAGGCTGTTGCGACTAAGCCACCGTCCGCTGGGCAGGCAGAAATACCCAGGCATATTTAGCGGTTCCACGTGAAACCCCCATGAATTCTGGCTCTCAGCCTGTTTTCGCATGCTTAGTGCGTGAGCAGGGCAGGTCATTCAGCGGCAACCGATCTTCCGTTAAACAAATTAAGTGTTATGTTATAACGCATTGCTTGCCGTGTCTGATCAATGCTGGAGTCACCTGTTATGCCCAACCGTCTTCCTGTCACTGTGCTGTCCGGCTTTCTCGGTGCCGGTAAAAGCACCCTGCTCAACGCCATCCTGAAAAACCGTCAGGGATTGAAAGTGGCGGTAATCGTCAACGATATGAGCGAGATCAATATCGATGGCAGCGAAGTTCAGCGTGATGTCAGCCTGAATCGCGCCGAAGAAAAACTCGTGGAGATGAGCAACGGTTGCATCTGCTGCACCTTGCGCGAAGACCTGCTGGAAGAAGTCGGCCGCCTGGCCCGCGATGGCCGCTTCGACTATCTGCTGATCGAATCCACCGGCATTTCCGAACCGCTGCCGGTGGCCGAGACCTTCACCTTTCGCGGCGAAGACGGCCAGAGCCTGGCCGATGTGGCGCGTCTGGACTGCATGGTGACGGTGGTCGACGGGGTGAACTTTCTGCGCGATTTCCACGAAGCCGAAAGCCTGGCCAGCCGTGGCGAAACCCTCGGCGAAGAAGATGAGCGCTCAATCACCGACCTGCTGATCGAGCAGGTGGAATTCGCCGATGTGCTGCTGGTGAGCAAGATCGACCTGATCAGCAGCCACGAGCGCGAAGAGCTGATGGCC
>JBIHZW010000358.1:0-3381 GCA_044240245.1 Pseudomonas sp.
GATCAGCACAAACAGCAGCATGCCGTAGAGGCCAGCACCGACACCGCCGAAGATCACCTCACCGAGCATCATGTTGAACATCGGGATCATCCCGCCCAGCGCGCTGAAGCTGTCATGCATGGCGTTCACCGAGCCGTTAGAGGCGGCCGTGGTGGTCACCGCCCACAACGCCGAGGCCGTTGTACCGAAGCGGCTTTCCTTGCCTTCCAGCGAACCGCTTTGCTCAATCGGCAATGCGGCCAACGCAGGGTTCGGCTGGTGCTCGGCATACAGGGTGCCGCCCAGGCCGACGCTGAACAAAATCAGCATGCAGGCCAGCAACGCCCGACTCTGGCGCAGGTCTTTGACGTAATGGCCAAAGGTGAACAGCAGTGCGGCGGGGATCAGGATGATCGAGGCCACCTCGAACAAATTGCTCCAGGCCGTGGGGTTCTCGAACGGATGCGCCGAGTTGACGCCGAAGAAGCCGCCGCCGTTGGTGCCCAGCTGCTTGATGGCAATCTGGCTGGCCGCAGGTCCCAGTGGCACAACCTGATCGGTGCCGCCGATGGTGTGCGCAGTTACGTATTCGAGGAAGGTCTGCGGCACGCCCTGCCACACCAGCAACAGCGCCAGTAACAGGCAGAACGGCAGCAAACCGTAGAGCGTGGCGCGGGTCAGATCGACCCAGAAGTTGCCAACGCTGTTGCTCGAACGCCGCGCGATACCCCGGCAGAACACCACCAGCACGGCCAGACCAACCGCCGGGCTGACGAAGTTCTGCACGCCCAGGCCGACCATCTGGCTGAAGTAGCTCATCTGCGCTTCGCCGCTATACGCCTGCCAGTTGGTATTGGTGACGAAACTCACAGCGGTGTTAAACGCCAGCGTCCACTCCAGCCCCGGCAATTGCTGCGGGTTGAGCGGCAAACTGCCTTGCAGCATCAGGATGGCGAACAGCGTCAGCAGGCTGATCAGGGTGAAGGCCAGCAACGCCAGGCTGTAGGTTTTCCAGTCCTGCTCGCGGTTGCTATCGACACCGGCGATCCGGTAGCACAGTCGCTCGACCGGCTGCAGCACGGGGCTGAGCCAAGTTTTTTCGCCTTCCATCACGCGGTACAGGTAACGCCCGATAAAGGGCGCAGGCAGCAGAACCAGGACGAAGAACGCCAGGATCAAAGTGAAATCGTAACTGTGCATATGCGCCCCTACGCCTGATCGGCGCGCAGCAGCGCAACCAGCAGATAGATGAAAAGTCCCAAGGCCAGGCCTAGGGACACCCCGTCGAGAATGCTCATGTGTTTGCTCCTTGTTGCGGTGGCTACCGCTTGGGGCAAATTGTCGGCAACCAGGGCGTAAAGGAACGAGTGCGGGCGATGCCGCCCGGCATAAAGAAAGCGTAAAGATCGCGGGCCACGGACAAACAAAAACGGCCAGGCGCCCTGCTTTACAGGTCGTCTGGCCGTATTTACCGCGCAGGCTACGCCTAGGGCGTAGCGCTGAAGGCGTTACTGAATGGTGCTTTCAACCTCGCTTTCGTCCAGCAGCGCGTCATCGGCCGGGGCTTCATGGCCCATGCCAGCCAGACCGCCGCCGCTGCTCATGGCCAGCGCGACGAACTGGTCCACAGTCATCTGCTTGCCGTTGAAGGTCACCTGGTCGTTGGCGTAATGCAGGCTAGAGCTGATGTCCTCGCCCTGCAGTACGGCCAGCTCGCTGGCCACCGCCATACCGCTAGCCATTTCACCCACCATCGCAGCCTGCTGAGCAATCGCTTCCTTGTCCGTTTCTCCGGCCAGGGTGGCCTGCACGCCAATCACATCAGTAATCATCGCCTTGGACACCAGCAGTTTGGCATCCAACTGAGCGATCAACTGCTTGGCCAGTTCAGGCGCAGGCAGGTCGAAGGACGCCGGCTTGCTCAGGTCCAAGCCAAAGCTGAAGCTGCTCTCGCCGTTGGCGGTCTTGAACGCCAGTTTTTCCAGGGCCATGCCCGGTTTGCCGGCCAGCAGTTTTTCCAGATCAGTCTTGAACAGCGCCGTCTGCTCGTCGGTCAGTTCCGGCATACCGCTTTCACTGTCGACCTTGCCGCTCTGCAGCAGCGTGCCGTACAGCTCGATCATCGACTGCAGAGCCGCCGCGTCGAGGTTCTTCACGGTCCAGAGCATCTGCGAGGAACCGATGTCGTTGCCCTGGTAGCTGATCATGCCAACGTCATAGCTGTAACTCGCCGACAGCTGCTGGTTGGCTTCGCTGGTTTCATCGCGCTGGACGAAATCCTTGAACAGGATGGGTGCGCTCTCGCCAATCTGCAGCTCAATCTGCTGCAGACGCACCTCGTTCTGCCCCAGGTAGAAATCGCTGATGCCCTTGCGGGTGTTGCTGGTGAGGTTCATGCCCTTGAACTCAAGGCGCATGCTTTCATCGGTGGCCAGGGTTGAGGTGAGCTTGAAGCTGTCCATCACGCCGCTGGCGCTGATTTTCTCGACATTGGCGCTGCTGTCGAAGTCGATTTCCAGGCCGCTGAAATCGATGTTGGTCTGCTCATCCAGTGCCACTTGCAGCGGTTGTACACGCAGGTTGCCGCTCAGCGAACGGTCATACCCGAGGCTGACCTGGCCCTGCAGCGGCGCACCGCCCTGGCTGCCGGCGAACCACTTCTCCAGCTCTGGGCTGCGCTCCAGCGCGTAATTGCTGGTGGCCATAACGGGCAGCAACTTGAGGCTTTGCAGTCGCGAAAGTGGGAAAGGCCCATGCTCGATGCGGTCGGTGACGAACCACTCGAAGTTGCTCGGCGATTCGCCATCCAGGCTGCCGGCAAACTGAATGCGGTAGCGCGCGTTGCTGCTGAACAGCTGGCGCTCCAGGGAAACCAGCTCGATGGTGGCGCTGAGGCCCAGGGCCGGCAGGGTTTTGCCCATATCCTGGTTGGCTTGCTGAATCGAGGTTTCCAGCACCGCTGGAAGCTGCTGACCGGTATACCAGGCGCCTGCGGTGCTCAATGCGCCGAGAACGACAACTACGCCAAGGGCGCTGCCTGCAATTTTCTTCATGGGTAATCCTGCGTGTCCGTTACGTGTGTGGGGTCTTCCCTGCTGCCGCCTGCCACTGCTGGGCATGCTTGCGGCCTAAGGCGCGGCGTTGGGCTTGCGACCAACGCCTGGCTGCGGCAGCCGATAGGCGCCGCGAAGCGCAGCAAGGCTACCACTGCGGCCGCAGGCGACCAAGACGCCGCCTGGGAAATTTGCTGAGAATGCCAACCGGCTCGAACAGCTGCACGGGGGCATCGAGAACTCAGTGCTGCGGCTTATCCACCGGTTCAGTACTACTCACCACAATGTGTGGGGTTGCACTACCGACCCAGTCACTGAGCAGGCTGTAGGCCACGGCCAGCAAGGTGGG
>JBIHZW010000359.1:0-3364 GCA_044240245.1 Pseudomonas sp.
GCTCTTAGTCTTCCAGGGCGCTGATCTGGGTCGACCGCCCCAGCACCTGCAGGGCGCGGTCCGGGTAGTCGGTGATCAGCGCATGGGCGCCCTGCTCGAGCAGGCGACGCATATCCGGCTGTTCGTTGATGGTCCACAGCTGCACGTTCAGCCCGCGTTGTGCGGCGGTCTTGAGCAGGCTGGGGCTGGCGACTGGCAGGCCGCCGTGGGCTTCGGGAATCTGCAGCGCCTGGTAGGACGGCGATAGCAGGCTACCCAGGCCGACCCAGTTGAGCGCCACCAGCAGGCGTACCGAGCCTGGCCCGGCCGAGGTGGCAACGCCTGGGCACTGTTCGCGGAACAGTTGCAGGCTGCGGTCATAGAAGCTGCCGACAATCACCAGGTCGCGTTGCTGGTACGCCTCAAGGGCATCACACAGCAGCGCTTCCATACCGACATCCGGCACCTTGATTTCAATCACCTTGGGGGTATCGGGAAAGCCGTCGAGTACCTCGGCAAAGCGTGGAATGCTAATGCCCTGGCCACGGTAGGGATAACTCTGGCCACCATCGGCGCTCCAGCGGTAACCGGCGTCCAGCGCTTGCAACTGCGCCAGGCTGAGCGCGGCAACCGGGCCTTCACCGTTGGTGGTGCGGTCCAGGGTGCTGTCGTGGATCACCACCAGCTCACCATCACTGGACAGGTGCAGGTCCATCTCCAGCATGTCCACGCCCAAGGCGCTGGCGCGCTGGAAGGCAAACAGGCTGTTCTCCGGCCACAGGCCTTTGCCGCCTCGGTGGGCAATAACCAGCGGTTGTTCGGCAAAGCTGCTGAGCACCGCTGCCGGTTGGGCCGGCTTGCTGGTCAGGGCCAGTACGCCGAGGGCGATGGCAAGCAACAGCAGTGGAACAGAGAGAAAACGGGCGACGCGCAGCATGGTCAGGGTCCAGGGCAGTCAATGGGGGAGGGGGTTTAATACGCCTCGACTATGACAAAGCCATGGCGGCTGAGCGAGAGGCGAAATGCGCCAGCCTAGCGACCTTTGCGGTCATGAGTGGCTGGCGTGGCGGATGTGGGTGGACGTTGGTCGTCCACCCGCGCCAGCAACTTAGCCTGCCAGCAGCCAGGCACCGGTTACTGCCGAGGCGGCGCCGAGTACGCGCACCACCGGTGCAGCGGCCTGGGGCAGCAGACGCACCAGGGCGTAGCCGCTGGCGTGCAGGGCAGCGGTGGCCACCACAAAACCTGCGGCATAGCCCCATGGGCTGGCCAGCTCCGGCAGCTCCAGGCCGTGGGCGACGCCGTGGGTCAGGGCGAACAGTGCGGTCAGGGCAATGGAGATCACCATTGGCAGGCGAATGGCCACGGCGACCAGCAGGCCGAAAGCCAGCACCGAGGCAGCGATGCCGGTTTCCATCAACGGAATCTGCAGGCCGTTAAAGCCCAATAGGCCGCCGATCAGCATGCTGCCGACAAAGGTCAGCGGCAGCGCCCAGCGCGCCGCGTCGGATTGCTGCGCGGCCCACAGGCCGACGGCGAGCATCGCCAGCAGGTGATCGAGGCCGAATACCGGGTGCGCCAGACCGGCCATCAGCCCGGAATGGTCGTGGCCAGCGTGGGCGAAGGCCACCGCGGGGCTGAGGAACAGGGCAATGGCGAACAGGGTTTTGCGCAGGTTCATGGGGTGTCTCCTTGACTGAATGGGTTGTACTTAGAACCTGTTTACGATCTCGCGAGCTAGAGCCAGTCAAGGCAAAAACAGCCGAGGAAGCGGAGTTTACGAGCTGTAAATGAGCATTCCGAGGTTGTTTTTAACGCCGAATGGCCGACGCGCAGCAGATCGTAAGCAGGTTCTCAGGCTGCGGTGAGCATTCCGTGTTGTTCGATAAAGGCGATGATCTGGTCAAGACCCTGGCCGATCTTCTGGTTGCTGAAAACGAACGGTTTGTCGCCGCGCATTTTCAGGGTGTCGCGCTCCATTACTTCGAGGGAGGCGCCGACCAGCGGAGCCAGGTCGACCTTGTTGATCACCAGCAGGTCGGACTTGCAGATGCCTGGGCCGCCCTTGCGCGGCAGCTTGTCGCCGGCCGACACGTCGATCACGTAGATGGTCAGGTCCGACAGCTCGGGGCTGAAGGTGGCCGAGAGGTTGTCGCCGCCGGATTCGACGATGATCAGGTCCAGCCCCGGAAAGCGCCGGTTGAGCTGGTCGACCGCTTCCAGGTTGATCGAGGCGTCCTCGCGGATCGCTGTGTGCGGGCAACCGCCGGTTTCCACACCGATAATCCGCTCCGGCGCCAGGGCCTCGTTGCGCACCAGAAACTGCGCGTCTTCCTGGGTGTAGATATCGTTGGTCACCACCGCCAGGTTGTAGCGCTCGCGCAGGGCCAGGCACAGGGCCAGAGTCAGTGCTGTCTTGCCGGAGCCGACCGGGCCACCGATGCCGATACGCAGGGGTTGGCTGTTCATGGTTGAGTCTTCCTTATCATCAAGAACGGAATAAACGGCTGTACTGGCGCTCGTGCGCCATGCTCGCCAGGGCCAGGCCAAAGGCGGCGCTGCCCCAGTGTTGTGGTTGCAGTTCACTGGCCTGGCGCTGCGCCTGATCGAGCAGCGGCAGCAGTTGCGAGGTCAGGCGCTGGGCGGCTTGCTGGCCCAGCGGCAGGGTTTTCATCAGCACCGCCAGCTGGTTTTCCAGCCAACCCCAGAGCCAGGCGGCGAGGGCATCCTCTGGCTCGATCTGCCAGGCACGCGCCGCCAGCGCCCAGCCGACGGCCAGACCGGGTTCGTCCAGCTCGTCAAACAGCTGCTGCGCCGGCTGATCCAGTTCCGGCAAACCGCTTAGCAACTGCTGCAGGGAGTAACCCATCTGTCGGCTTTCCAGGCGCAACTCGCGGGTTTCGCGGCTGGCGCGCTGTTGCTCGGCGAGATGGCGCAGCTGCGCCCAGTCCTCGCTCGCGGCGGCCTGGCAATGGGCGAGCAGCAACGGCGCTTCAAAACGCGCGAGATTGAGCAGCAACTGATCGGCAATCCAGCGTTCGGCGCTTTCTGCGTTATCGACCAAGCTCTGCTCGACAGCCATTTCCAGGCCCTGGGAATAGCTATAACCGCCAATCGGCAGTTGCGGGCTGGCGAGCCTCAATAGCTGCCAGGATTTATTCACTTATGTGCACCGAATTGATGCAGGCGCGGGGCGTAACTGAATTCGGCATCGCCGGCATGCGAGTGGTGATGACCGCCGCCATAGGCACCTTGTTCGGGCTGGTAGGGCGCTTCGATCAGCTCTACCGTGGCGCCGAGCTGTTCGAGCATGGCCTTGAGCACATAGTCGTCCGGCAGGCGCAGCCAGCCATCGCCGAGTTGCAGGGCGACATGGCGGTTGCCC
>JBIHZW010000098.1:0-11664 GCA_044240245.1 Pseudomonas sp.
ACCAAGACCGAACTGCGTACCCGTGCGCGCATCGTGATCGTGCCGAACGATCACCTGGAAACCCCGCACTTCGAAGTCACCCGCATCCGTGACGACAGCCCAGAAGCTCAGTCCACTCAATCCAGCTATGAAATGGCGACCATTGAAGTGGAAGAAGAGAAGCAGGCCGCCGCAACGCGCACCCTGGTTCGCCAGGAAGCCGCAATCAAGACCGCGCCGCAGCGCACTGCACCAACCCCGGTTGAAGCAGTAGCCGCACAGCCTGTAGCTGCCGCCGAGCCAAGCCTGTTCAAGGGTCTGGTCAAGTCGCTGGTCAGCCTGTTCGCCGGTAAGGAAGAAGAAAAGCCTGCCGTCGTCGAGAAGAAAACCAGCGAACGTCCACAGCGCAGCGATGAGCGTCGCAACGGTCGCCAACAGAACCGCAGCCGTGGTGGTCGCAACAACGAAGAACGTAAACCGCGTGAAGAGCGTGGCCCACGCGAGGACCGCGCACCGCGTGAAGAGCGTCAGCCACGTGCTGCCCGTGAAGAACGTGCTCCACGTGAGGACCGCGCACCGCGCGAAGAGCGTGCGCCACGCGAGGACCGCGCCCCGCGCGAAGAACGCAGCCCACGTGACGTTGTAGAAGTTCGCGAGCCACAGGAAGTGCGTCAGTCGCGCCCACCGCGCGAAGAGCGTCAGCCGCGCGATCGCAAGCCACGTGAAGAGCGCCAGCCGCGCGAACTGCGTGAGCCACTGGATGCCGCACCTGGTGATAGCGCAACGGTCAGCGAAGAAGTCCGTGCCGAACGCCCGCAACGCGAACCGCGCCAGCCGCGCGCACCGCGTGAAGAGCGCCAGCCACGTGCCGAACAGGCCGCTGTAGCCGCCGATGAAGAAGTACTGAACGCTGAAGAAGCGCTGCAGGACGATGAGCAGGAAGGCAGCGAAGGTGGCGATCGCCCACGTCGTCGCTCCCGTGGTCAGCGTCGCCGCAGCAATCGTCGCGAGCGTCAGAACGATGCCAACGGCAACCCGATCGAAGGCAGCGAAGAAGGCGCAGAAGCACCAGCCGATGCCGACAACGCAGTAGTTGCAGCAGCAGTGACCGCCGCCGTGATCACTGGCGCAGACGAAGCCATCCAAGCAACCGCTGAAGCCGCACCGGTAGTTGTCGAGCAGGAGCAGCCACGCGAAGTCGTTGCAGCTGAAGTGCCACAAGCCGTTGTTGAGACCGTAGTTGTAGAAGCTGTAAGCAGCCCGGTTGTCGAAGTCCGCGAAGCGCCTGTATATGCCGCCGAAGCGGCACCTGCTGTTGTAGAGGCGCCAGCCCCGGCTGCAGAGGTTGTTGAAGCGCCTGCCGTGGTTACCGCACCCGAGCCGGTTGCCGAAGTCGTAGTAGCTGAAGCTGTAGTGGCTGAAGTTGTGGCAGCCGAAGCAGCGCCTGCGGTCGCCGTCAGCAGCACCGGTCGCGCTCCTAACGATCCGCGCGAAGTGCGTCGTCGTCAGCGTGAAGCCGAGCGCCTGGCCCGCGAAGCCGCCGAAGCTCCAGTTGCTGCTCCGGTAGCTGAAGAGCCGGTTGCCGAAGCCGTAGTTGAAACTGCAGCCGAAGCACCTGCGAGCATCGAAGCAGTCGAGCCCAAGGCCGAAGCCGCCGCGCCAGTAGAAGCAGAAGTAAGCCAGGAACCGCAAAGCTCGCTGTTTACTGAAGTAGAAGCTGACGAGCAGGATAAAGAAGCGGTCAAACCGCAGATCTAATCCGCTAGGCAATAAAAAAGGGGATGCTTCGGCATCCCCTTTTGCGTTGTAGCTTTTATTACAGTGCGATCAATCGCTGTCGCCTAGCTTCCGCCAAAACGCCTTACAACACGTTTGGCTCGATCTCCAAGTCGACCGCAAAACGCTGGACGATATCCGCCTGGATACGCTGCGCCAGTGCCAACAGCTGCGCACCGGTAGCTTCCCCGTAATTCACCAGTACCAACGCCTGCAGACGATGCACACCTGCATCACCCTCACGAAAGCCCTTCCAGCCCGCCCGCTCGATCAACCAGCCTGCGGCCAATTTGACCTGCCCGTCTGCCTGGCCATTCACCACCTGAGGATAGGCCACCAGATCGGCATGCTCCGCGCGCAAACGCTGCGCCAGCTCAGCCGATACCAACGGGTTCTTGAAGAAACTGCCGGCATTACCTAGCTCAGCCGGGTCAGGCAATTTTTCGCTGCGAATAGCGCAGATGGCCTGGCTGACATCCAGCGCCGTCGGCGCATTGATGCCCTGCTCCGCCAGACGCTGACGCACCGGGCCGTAATCCAGGTGCAGCGCAGCCGCGCGGCTCAAGGCAAAGCGCACCCGCAGGATGACCCAGCGTCCGCTTTCGCGTTTGAACAGGCTATCGCGGTAGGCAAAGGCGCAGTCCTGCAGAGAGAACTCGCGCAGCTCGCCACTATGTCGATCCAGGGCGGTCAAACCGGCAAACAGATCCTTCAGCTCAACGCCGTACGCGCCGATATTCTGCACCGGAGCCGCGCCCACGGTGCCTGGGATCAGGCTGAGGTTTTCCAGGCCGGCAAAGCCCTGCGCCAGCGTCCATTGCACAAACGGATGCCAGGGCTCCCCCGCCTCTGCCTCGATCACCACACGTTCGCCGTCATCGCTGAGCACGCGAATACCGCGACTGGCCATACGCAGCACCAGTGCCTCGACGTCGGCGGTTAGCAGCAGATTGCTGCCACCTCCGAGCAACAACAGCGGCAACTGCTCCGTTTGCGCATAGCTCAGCGCTTCGCACACCTGCTGATCGTTCTCGGCTTCGGTAAAATGGCTGGCCTGGGCCTCGACGGCAAAGCTGTTATAGGGTTTCAGCGATACCTGAGTGCGCACCTGCAGGCTCATAAGCGCCCCTTGAGTTCGATAACTAGGGCATCACAGGCCTGCTCGATCAAATCCAGCACCTGGGCAAAACCGGCTTCACCACCGTAATAGGGGTCTGGCACTTCATCCAGTTCCAGCTGATAACGCCGCAGAAACAGGTCCAGCTCGGCCGCATCATTGCCCGGACGCAGCTGCTGCAGGTCGTACAGATTGCTGTTATCCATCGCCAGAATCAGGTCGAAGGCATGAAAATCCGCCGCTTTCACCTGCCGACCGCGCAGCGCAGACAGGTCATAGCCACGCTGCTGCGCTGCCTGCCGCGTGCGGATATCGGCCGCCTTGCCCACATGCCAGTCGCCAGTGCCGGCCGAGTCGACCTCAATGCGCCCTTCCAGTCCTGCTTCACGCAGCTTGTGGCGCAATACACCTTCGGCCGTGGGCGAGCGGCAGATATTGCCCAGGCAGACAAACAGAACGCGCATCAGGCCCCCAGCAGGCGACGAACCCGCTCCAGGTCTTCCGGCGTGTCGACGCCAGCAGGTGGTGCTTGCAGGGCATCGGCGACATGGATACGCACGCCATGCCAGAGCGCGCGCAGCTGCTCCAGGCACTCGGTGTCTTCCAGCCAGCATGGGCCCCAGGCGACGAAGTCATGCAGAAACTGTGCACGGTAGGCGTAGATGCCGATGTGGCGACGGTACGGTACGCCGGCGGGCAGCTCATCACGGCTCTTGGCGAAGGCATCCCGCGCCCAGGCCAGCGGCGCACGGCTAAAGGTCAGGGCCAGGCCAGTCTTGTCGCTGACTACCTTGACCACGTTGGGGTTGAACAGCGCCTGCACATCCTCAATCGGCTCGGCCAGGGTAGCGATTGCCGCCTGCGGATTGGCCGCCAGGTTGGCCGCCACCTGATCGATGATCGCTGGCGGAATCAGCGGCTCGTCGCCCTGCACATTGACCACGATGGCGTCAGCCGCCAGGCCCAGCGCCGTAGCTACTTCAGCCAGGCGGTCGGTGCCGGAGTTGTGGGAGGCGTCGGTCAGCACTACCTGCGCACCAAAGCTGCGGCAGACCTCAACGATGCGTGCATCGTCGGTAGCCACCACCACCTGCTGGGCGCTGCTTTTGCACGCCTGTTCCCAGACATGCTGAATCATCGGTTTGCCGGCAATATCCTGCAGCGGCTTGCCCGGCAGGCGGCTGGAAGCGAAACGCGCCGGAATCACAACGGTAAAGGCAGTGCTCATTTACTTGTCCAGGCGCTCGTCGACGTTGAGGGTGCGGGCTTCGGTTTCCAGCATCACCGGGATGCCATCGCGAACCGGGAAAGCCAGTGCGTCGGCCTTGCAGATCAACTCGCTCTTGTCAGCGGCGAGCTTCAGCGGGCCCTTGCACAGTGGGCAAGCGAGAATGTCGAGTAGTTTCGGGTCCATGGGAGATCCTTGATAGGAAGCAGTTGCTGGGGCGGACGAGGCCGCCGAATGATCAGAACAGTCAGGCGCGCGGCACAAGACGCTGCAATTGCTGATCAAACCAGGCGACAAACGCGGCCGAAGGCTCGGCATCCACCGCCAGGTACCACCAATCGTCAGCCGCAAAGGCACGGCACTTGACCGCATCCTTTTCCGTCATCAACACCGGCAGCTCCGGGCTGAAACTCAGCAGCTCGGCGCTATACGGCGCATGGTCGGCAAAGGCATGCGCGACAGGCCGCCAGTGTAGCCCTTCGAGGGTGTTGAAGAAACGCTGCGGGTTGCCAATACCGGCGACCGCATGCAGGGCCTGGCCGGCCGGAAAATGACTCAGCGGGTGCTGCTCGCCACTGCGCAAGTTGACCAAGGTGCGCGGCTGCAGGGTAAAGCCGTAGCCATCCTGCGGATCGCTGGACGCGCCGTTATACAGCAGCGCATCGACGCTCTGCAGACGCTCGATGGGCTCACGCAGCGGGCCGGCAGGCAGGCAATGGCGATTGCCCAGGCCGCGCGCCGCATCAATCAGCACCAGTTCGAGATCTCGGGCCAGACGGTAGTGCTGCAAGCCGTCGTCACTGAGGATCAGGTCCAGCGGCTCGGCTGCCAGTAAGGCCGCCACGGCGCGCCCGCGATCAGGGTCAATCATCAGCGGCACGCCGCTGCGTTGCACAATCAGCAGGGGTTCATCACCGGCAACGTTAGCGGTTTGATCAGCCTGCACGCGCCAGGGCAGCTGCGGCGGCTGCGCGCCATAACCGCGACTGACCACACCGACGCGCAGCCCTTGGCGGCGGCAATGCTCGATCAGCCAGAGAATCATCGGGGTTTTGCCGGTGCCGCCGACGGTGATATTGCCGACCACCACTACCGGCACGGGAGCACGGTAGATCTCACCCTCACCCGCCAGAAAACGTGCACGCTTGCGCAGCACCACCGAGCGATAGAGCCACTCCAGCGGACGCAGCAGGCCCAGCGCCGGATGACCGGCGTACCAGGCAGCAGTGAGTCGTGCGGACAGGCTCATCAGTGGGCAACCCTCAAGGCGCGGCTTGCGCCTCGATGGTGGTCATGCGCAGATGGGCAAAACCCAGTTTGCCGGCCGCATCCATGGCGGTAATCACCGCCTGATGCTGAGCCTTGGCATCGGCGCTGATGATCAGCGGCAGGCTGTTATCACCTTCCGATTCTTTCTGCAGCGCTGCCATCAGGCTTTCCAGATCGCTTTTCAGCAACTGTTTAGCATTCAGCGAGTAGCTGCCATCGGCGGCAATCAGGATTTCCAGCTGCTTCAGTTCGGTCTGTTCCGGCGGCGTGCCAGTGGCGGCCTCCGGCAGATCGACCTTGAGCTGGGTCTCACGGGTAAAGGTGGTGGTGACCACGAAAAACAGCAGCAGGATAAACACCACGTCGATCAACGAGGCCAGGTTGATCTCGACGTTCTCCCGCGGTTTGCGCCGGAATTTCACGCCTTGTCCTCGCCCATGTCGACATCACGGTCGCCCTGCACCACTTCCACCAGGCGAATCGCCTCCTGCTCCATGCCGACCACCAGCTCATCGACGCGGCGTTGCAGGTAACGGTGGAAGAACAGTGCCGGAATAGCCACCATCAAACCCGCCGCCGTAGTGATCAGCGCCTTGGAAATACCGCCAGCGAGCAAGGACGCATTGGCCATGCCCGAGCCCATAAAGGAGCTGAAGATTTCGATCATGCCCAGCACCGTGCCGAGCAAACCGAGCAGCGGCGCGATACCGGCAATGGTGCCCAGGGCATTCAGGTAGCGCTCCAGGTCGTGGATCACCCGCGCAGCGGCTTCCTGGATGCACTCCTTCATGATCTCGCGACCATGTTTGGAGTTGGCCAGGCCGGCTGCGAGGATCTGCCCCAACGGCGAGTTGGCGCGCAGCTCCTTGAGCTTCTGGTTATTGAGTTTTTTATCCTTGATCCACTTCCACACCTGACCGAGCAGGTTGGGTGGGGTGATGCGGCTCGGCCGCAGCGTCCACAGGCGCTCGGCAATGATGCCGGCCGCAGCGATAGAACACAGAATGATTGGCAGCATCATCCAGCCGCCAGCTTTAACCAGTTCCCACACGGTGGCAGATCCCCTTCACAAAAGTGGCGCCACTCTAGCATAGGGTCGCGGCCTCGCCGACCGCCGCCGTTCTCATTTTTCCCGCCAAAAACGTGCTCGATAGCGCAAACCCTGCGCCTGCTCGAACGCTCCTAAACGAATCCGCACTGCGCCGTGCTCGACCGTGTCGTACAGGCGCGCATCCAACGCCCGGTAGCGAGCGACAACCTCGGCATGCGGATGGCCAAAGGCATTGTGTGCGCCACGGGAAATCAGCGCAGCTGTGGGTCTGACCTTTGCCAGAAAGGTCGCCGAGGATGAGCTGCGACTACCATGGTGCGGCGCCAGCAACCACTCAGCCGGCATTGCCAGACCGCTGTTGAGCAGTGCCCGCTCGGCATGGCTGTCGATATCACCGGTCAACCACAGCCGCTCACCATTGGCCTCGATACGCAGCACGCAGGACGCCTGATTGCCATCGGTCGCGTCCGTCCAGCGCCAGATGCTGAATTGCACGCCATCCCACTGCCAGTGCTGGCCACTGATGCAGGCTTCGGCCTGTAATAAAGGCTCCAGCCTATCGGGCTCGCCACTGAGTACCTGCCTGACCGGCAGACCGCGCCTGATCGCTGCGGCGCCACCGGCGTGATCGTTATCGGCGTGGCTGATCAGCAGCAGATCGAGCCCACGCACATCCAATGCGCGCAACGATGGCAGCACCACCCGCTCACCGGTATCAAACTCGCCAAAGCGCGGCCCGGCGTCATACAGCAGGTCATGTCTCTGGGTGCGCACCAGCACCGCAAGGCCTTGACCGACATCCAGCATCCACACTTCGGCCATGCCCTGCTCAGGCCGCTGCTGTGCAGTAAACAGCAACGGCAGCAGCAATAACGCGCCCAGGCTGCGCATCGGCAAAGCGGCCGGCAGTAGCAATACCAATGCGCCCAGCGCCACCAGCAGCCAGGCCCAGAATGGCAAGACGCTGGGTAACCAGGCCGGCAGCCACAAGGCCAACTGCCTCAGCAACTCGAACAGCAGGTCCAGCACCCAGCCTGCTACCAAGAGCAGCGTAACCCCCACCCCAGGCAAGGGCAGCAATAACGTGCCGAGCAATGCCAGCGGCACCACCAGCAATCCAACAACGGGAACAGCTACCAGGTTGGCCAAGGGGCCACTGGCACTCACGGGTAAACCGAGTGCAAGCAGCAACGGCAACAAGCCGATAGCCATGGCCCATTGCGCGCGCAGCAGGGTGCTCCACCAAGGCCAGGCACCCAGGCGACCGCTGAAGATCAGGATCAACAGCATCACCGCGCCAAAGGACAACCAGAACCCCGGCTGCAAACTGGCCAGCGGCTCGCCCAACAGCACCACAAGCAATGCCAGCAATAAAGGCAGCCACACGCCCAGATGGCGAAAACGCCAGCGCCAGAGCAGCACCAGGCCGACCATCACGCAGGCGCGCTGCACCGGTACCTCAAATCCTGCCAGCAGGCCGTAGGCCAACGCGCTAGCAAAGGCCAGCACACAGGCACAGGGTAGCCAGGGCCAGTGGCGCGGCCAGAGCCCCAGACGCGCCAAGCCGGCAATCAGGCCATATAACAGCGCCGCCAACAGACCGATATGCTGACCGGAGATCACCATCAGGTGCACCGTGCCGGTGTTCTGCAGCACCTGCCAATCCGCCGTCGACAGCCCCGAATCATCGCCCAGCACCAGAGCCGCCAACGCGCCTTCGCGGCCATGTGCAGGCGTTGCCAAGAGCTGCTGACGCAAGCGATCACGCCAGGCCGCGGAGCCACTGGCAGGGGCAATCAGCTCGCCACTCTTCACCGTACCCGTGGCGCCGATGCGCTGCGCCAGCAGCCAGGCTTCGTAATCGAATGCCTGAGGATTGACCAGGCCATGGGGGCGCTTGAGCCGTACCGCCAGGCGCCAGGTCTCGCCCGCACGCACTGTTGGTCCGCCATACCAGGCCAGGCGCAGACACGCGGGCAATTTGTCGCGACGTGAAGCCACCTGCTCCAGCTGAAAGCGCACCACGCCCTCGCCCACCTCGGGCAGGCCGACCACCTGCCCTTGCAGCCACAGGGTGCGCGCATCCAGCTGCTGCGCCAGGCGATCATCCAGCGCCCATTGCGCCGATACGCAGGCCCAGCTGAAACCAAACAGAAACAAGGCGATGGGATAACTGCGAAACGGCAACAGCATCAAACCGGCGACCGGCAGAACAGCCAGTAGCCAGAACGGCGGCAACGCCGGAAGGAAGCGCAGCACCAACAACCCAGTCACCAGCGCGAAAATCCCTGTGCGCATAGACTCGCTCCGTGAGTCGAATACAGCATTTAACCGGTCGATCAGCTTTTGCTTATTTGCTGTCACAAAGTGTGAAAGCAGGCTGTCATCAAAGGGTGCATAATGTCGGCGCTTTTACCCGCCAGAGAGCCTTCATGCCGCGTCGTTTATTCAAGCGCTACATGCCTCACCCAGACCGCATCAAGGGCAATAAATCCCTGCGCTTTCTGGGCAGCCTGATCCACGATCCCAACCTCTGGCACCTCAACCGACATTCTGTTTCACGCGCCATGGCCATCGGCCTGTTCTGGGCGATGATTCCCATGCCCATGCAAATGGCCGCCGCTGCCGCCGTGGCCATTCCGGCCCGCGGTAACCTGCCGATCTCGATCGGCCTGGTCTGGCTGACCAACCCGATCACCATGCCGCCCGTGTTCTATTGCAGCTATAAATTCGGCGCCTGGCTGATGAACACACCCACCCTGCAAATGCCTGATCACATCACCCTCGGCTGGGTTGGCCATGTGCTGCAAACCCACTGGCAGCCGCTGTATCTGGGCTCGTTAGTACTCGGCCTGTTGTTCGCCGTGATCGGCTACTTCGCCACCAACGCTTACTGGCGCTGGTGGGTGCGCCACAACTGGCGCAAACGCCAGGAAAAACGCCGCCAGCAAGACGCGCAGCACTGACACAAAAAAGCCGTTACTCAGTAACGGCTTTTTTGTTTCTGCCAGCGTAGCTTATTCGTAACGCAGCGCATCGGCCGGCTGAATCTGCGCGGCTCGCCAGGACGGGTAGACGGTAGCCAGGAAGCTCAGGCTGAACGCCGCACCGCAGATCAGCAGGACATCAGACAGCAGCAACTCAGACGGCAGGTTGCTGATGAAATACACGTCCGAACTCATCACCTGCTGACCGCTCAAACGCTCGATCCAGCCCACCAGCTGACTGACATTCAGCGCCGCGAGAATACCCAGCACCGCGCCGATCACTGTACCGATCACCCCGATCACAGTGCCCTGAACCATAAAGATGCCCATGATCTGCCCCGGCGTCGCGCCCAGGGTGCGCAGGATGGCGATATCCGCGCCCTTGTCCGCCACCACCATGATCAGCGTGGCAATGATATTGAAGGCCGCCACCGCGACGATCAGCAGCAGCAACAGACCGATCATGGTCTTTTCCATTTTCATCGCGCTGAACAGGCTGCCCTGGGTCAGGGTCCAGTCCGCAGAGCTGTAACCCGCGCCCAGCTCGCCGACAATCTGCGCGGCCACTTGCGGCGCTTGATACAGATCCTGCAGTTTCAGCCGCACGCTTTGCACCTGGCCCGGCTGCATGCGCTGGATATGCGCCGCATCGGCGACGTGAATCAACGCCAGCGAGCTATCCAGCTCGGCGCCAACCTTGAAAATGCCGACCACGTTAAGGCGCTGCATGCGTGGGCTGATCCCGCCCGGCACGCTGCTCAGTTCCGGCACGATCAGCGCCAGCTTGTCGCCCACACGCAGCTGGAAGCGCCGCGCGGTGATCTCGCCAAGCACCACACCAAACTCACCCTCACGCAAATCGCTCAGGCGGCCTTGCTGCATATGCTTGTCGATGATCGACACCTGCGGCTCCAGCGCCGGATCGACACCATGCAACTGCACCGGCTGCATCGCGCCGCGTACCGAAAGCATGCCTTCGAGCTCGGCAAACGGCACTGCTGCAACCACTTGCGGATTGTTCTTCGCGGCAGCAGCGACCTGCTGCCAGTTATCCAGCGGCTGCGTCCCGGCGATGCTGGCGTGCGGCACCATACCGAGGATGCGCGTGCTCATTTCCTTCTGGAAACCGTTCATCACCGACAGCACCACGATCATGGCCAACACGCCCAAG
Organism: Pseudomonas sp.; assembly: GCA_044240245.1. Lineage (GTDB taxonomy): Bacteria > Pseudomonadota > Gammaproteobacteria > Pseudomonadales > Pseudomonadaceae > Aquipseudomonas. The sequence goes on from JBIHZW010000098.1 coordinate 10,579, forward strand.
GCCAGGCCGATCATCGAAGTCATCGAGATAAAGGAAATAAAGTGGTTGCGCCGCTTGGCCCCGGTATAGCGGATACCGATAAAGATACTCAGCGGACGAAACATCAGGCAGCCACCAGCTTGCCGTCTTCCAGACGCAGGATACGGTCCATCTGCTGGGCCAGCGCCATGTCGTGGGTCACCACCAGAAAGGCGGTCTGCGACGAGCTGCTCAGCTCCTTCATCAGGTCCTGAATGCCTTGCGCAGTGTGATGATCGAGGTTGCCAGTGGGTTCATCGAGCAGCACCAGACCCGGCTGGTTGACCAGGGCGCGGGCAATCGCCACACGCTGCCGCTCACCACCGGATAGCTCGGACGGTTTGTGCGCCAGGCGATGGCCGAGGCCAACCCGCTCCAGCAGCGCCGTGGCACGCTGGCGCGCCTCGCTGATTGGCGTGCGGCCAATCAACAACGGCATGCACACGTTTTCCAGCGCGGTGAACTCCGGCAACAAGTGGTGAAACTGGTAAACGAAGCCCAGGGCGCGGTTACGCAGCAGACCGCGCTGTTTTTCATTCAGCGCCGACAACTCCTCGCCCGCCAGCCAGACGCTGCCGGTGCTCGGCGTATCCAGGCCGCCGAGCATATTCAGCAAGGTGCTCTTGCCCGAGCCGGAGCTGCCAACAATCGCCACGCGCTCGCCGGGGTGCAGTTCCAGCTGCAGGTCCTGCAGCACCACCACCGATTGCGGGCCCTCGTCGTAGCTTTTACCGAGGTTGCGACAACTCAACACTGCACGATCTTGCATAACCGAATCACTCATAACCTGATCATTCATAACGCAGAGCCTCCGCAGGCTGGGTACGCGCCGCGCGCCAGGCCGGATACAGGGTGGCGAAGAAACTTAGAATCAATGCCGCGCCGCAGACCAGCAGCACGTCCGCCAGCATCAGCTGCGATGGCAGGTAGTCGATGAAATACACATCGGCATTGAGGAATTTGATCCCCAAGAGCCCTTCCAGCGCGGCAATCGCACTGCTGATATTCAAAGCGGCAAGGCAACCCAGCACCGCGCCGATGACCGTGCCGAACACGCCGATCACCGTG
>JBIHZW010000360.1:0-3343 GCA_044240245.1 Pseudomonas sp.
GGCCGGCTACACCCTCGGCGGTGCGGACATGCTGCGCCGAGCCATGGGTAAGAAGAAACCCGAGGAGATGGCCAAGCAGCGCGGCGGCTTTATTGAAGGCTGCGCGAGCAACGGGATCGATGCGAACCTGGCGGGTAACATCTTCGATCTGGTGGAAAAGTTTGCCGGTTACGGCTTCAACAAGTCCCACTCCGCTGCCTATGGCTTGCTCTCGTATCAGACGGCCTGGCTCAAGGCTCATCACTCGGCGGCCTTTATGGCGGCGGTGTTGTCGGCGGATATGCACAACACCGACAAGGTGGTCACCCTGATCGAGGAGTGCCGCAGCATGAAGCTGCGCCTCGATGCACCGGATGTGAACATCTCCGAGTTCAAGTTCACGGTTAACAACGAAGGCTGGATCGTCTACGGCCTGGGCGCGATCAAGGGCGTCGGCGAGGGGCCGGTGGAGGCCATCGTCGAGGCGCGCCAGGACGGGCCGTTTAAGGACCTGTTCGACTTCTGCTCGCGCGTCGACCTCAAGCGCATCAACAAACGCACCCTCGAAGCGCTGATTCGCAGCGGTGCTCTGGACCGTCTGGGGCCGCACTTCCATGAAGAGCTGAAAGCCTACAAGGCCAATATCGATCGTAATCGTGCGGTATTGCTATCTGCGATGGAGGAGGCTGTGCAGGCCGCCGAGCAGACCGCGCGCAGTGCCGAGAGCGGGCATATGGACCTGTTCGGCGGGGTGTTTGCCGATGCCGAGGCGGATGTCTATCTCAATCATCTACGGGCTCGCGAACTGACGCTGAAAGAGCGCCTCAAAGGCGAGAAAGACACTCTGGGCCTGTACCTGACTGGTCACCCGATTGATGAGTACGAAGGTGAAGTGCGGCGGTTTGCTCGCCAGCGCATCGTCGACCTGAAAGCCGCGCGCGGCGATCAGACGATTGCCGGTCTGGTGGTCAACCTGCGGGTGATGAAGAACAAGAAAGGCGACAAGATGGGCTTTATCACTCTCGATGACCGCTCCGGGCGGATCGAGGCTTCCTTGTTTGCCGAAGCGTTCAACAGCGCACAAGCCTTGTTGCAGACCGATGCCCTGGTGGTGGTCGAGGGCGAGGTGAGCAATGACGATTTCTCCGGTGGCCTGCGCTTGCGCGCCAAGCGCGTAATGAGCCTGGAGGAAGCGCGAACCGGCCTGGCCGACAGCCTGCGTCTGAAGGTTGCCAGCAGTGCCTTGCAGGGCGATCGTCTGCGTTGGTTGGCCGACTTGTGTGGACGTCATCGCGGCGCGTGCCCGATCACCGTCGACTACAGCGGCAGTGACGCCAAGGCGCAATTGCAGTTTGGCGAAGGTTGGCGCATTGAGCCGGCTGACAGTCTGATTCAGGCATTGCGTGACCAGTTCGGCCGCGACAACGTCTTTTTGCACTACCGCTGATTTGCGAGGCTCAGGCTTCGCCGGTCGGTCGTGATACCCAGCGGGTTCTGTATTGAAGGCTTTCGTACAGAACCGGGTGTCGACCTGAATGCGCCTGCTGCTATAAGGTAGGGCGCGATAACGGATACAGCTCCCGGCCACTTGGCCGTCGACGCAAGACGGATGACTATGAACCCGAATTTTCTCGATTTCGAACAGCCGATCGCCGACCTGCAAGCCAAGATCGAAGAGCTTCGCCTGGTCGGTAACGACAACTCGCTGAACATCGGCGATGAAATCGCGCGACTGCAGGACAAGAGCAGCTCGCTGACCGAAACTATTTTTGGCAACCTGAGCAGCTGGCAGATCGCCCAGCTTGCGCGCCACCCACGCCGTCCTTACACCCTGGATTACCTGCAGCACATCTTTACCGAGTTCGATGAGCTGCATGGCGACCGCCACTTCTCCGACGACGCAGCCCTGGTGGGCGGCGTTGCCCGTCTGGATGGCGAGCCGGTGATGGTTATCGGTCACCAGAAAGGCCGTGAGATTCGCGAAAAGGTGCGCCGCAACTTCGGCATGCCGCGCCCTGAAGGCTACCGCAAGGCGTGCCGCCTGATGGAAATGGCCGAGCGCTTCAAGATGCCGATCCTGACCTTTATCGATACCCCAGGTGCCTACCCAGGTATCGACGCTGAAGAGCGCAACCAGAGCGAAGCCATCGCCTGGAACCTGCGTGTAATGGCGCGTCTGAAAACCCCGATCATCGCCACTGTAATCGGTGAAGGTGGTTCCGGCGGCGCCCTGGCGATTGGCGTGTGCGATCAGCTGAATATGCTGCAGTACTCCACCTATTCGGTGATCTCGCCGGAAGGTTGCGCCTCGATTCTGTGGAAAACCGCAGAAAAGGCCCCGGATGCCGCCGAGGCCATGGGCATCACTGCCGAGCGCCTGAAAGGCCTGGGCATTGTTGACCAGGTGATCGGTGAGCCGCTCGGTGGCGCGCACAGCGACCCGGCTGCTGCGGCCGAATCGGTGCGTCAGGCGTTGTTGACGCAGCTGGCAATGCTCAAGACCTTCGATACCGACGCGCTGCTCAAGCGTCGTTATGAGCGTCTGATGAGCTACGGGATTGCCTGATTGCTCGGCAGTTGCGCATACAACGGGCCTTCGGGCCCGTTGTTGTTTTAAGCTTGGCCGATGACTCCTGTGCATATTCGTTTGCGTGATGCCCTGCAGCCCTGGCGTAGTGCCCCGGGCTGGTGTGTTGCCCTGTCCGGCGGGCTGGATTCCACGGTGCTGCTGCACCTGCTGGCCAGCCTCGCGCAACGTGAGGCATTGCCGCCTCTTTCCGCTATCCATATTCATCACGGTCTGCAGGCTGCTGCCGACGCCTGGCCGGCGCATTGCCGTGAACTGTGCGCGGCCTTGTCCGTACCGCTACAAGTTGAATATGTTCAGGTTGCTCCAGGCGCCAGTCTTGAGCGTGCGGCGCGCGAGGCGCGTTACGCGGCTTTTGCGGCCCGTCTCGGCTCAGATGAGCTGTTGCTGACCGCGCAGCATCGTGATGATCAGGCTGAAACCCTGTTGTTTCGCCTGTTGCGCGGTGCCGGCGTGCAGGGGTTGTCGGCCATGCCGGTGAGTCGTGCATTGGGAGCGGGGCAGCTGGTTCGGCCGCTACTCAACTGCTCGCGCGATGAGCTGTTGGCTTATGCCCGTGAGCATCAGTTGTCATGGGTCGAAGATCCGTCAAATGCCGATGAGCGCTTCTCGCGCAATTACCTGCGTCGTCAGGTGATGCCTGGGCTGCTCAGTCGCTGGCCGCAGGCCTCAGCCAATATGGCCCGCAGCGCCGCGCACTTGAGTGAGGCTGCGCAGTTGCTCGATGAATTGGCGCGGCAGGATATGGCTGCTGCGCAGGTGCCCGCCGAACTTACC
>JBIHZW010000362.1:0-3333 GCA_044240245.1 Pseudomonas sp.
CATGTAGTGGTAGATCGGCTCGCCGTTGTAGCTGAAACGGCTGGTGCCGTCCGGCATCAGACCCTTGCCCTGAGTGGCGCGTACTGAGCTACACAGATTGGTTTTTCCGGATTTGCAGAATTTGCAGGCGCGGCATTCGGCGGTGTACAGCGGAATCACGTGATCACCCACCTTGACTGAGGTCACGCCCTCACCGATCGCCTCGACGATGCCGCCGCCTTCATGGCCGAGAATCGCCGGGAACACCCCTTCGGAGTCCTCACCGGACAAGGTGTAGGCATCGGTGTGGCACACGCCAGTGGCGACAATACGCACCAGCACTTCACCGGCCTTGGGCGGCGCTACGTCGACTTCGACGATTTGCAGCGGCTGATTAGGGGCAAAGGCTACGGCAGCACGGGACTTGATCATGATCGCTCTCCAGCGGATTCAACGGTGGCGCAGAGTGTAGATCAGTGATTCAGATAGATAATCCGCCAAAAAACAAAACATTCTTGCTATATAGGGATAATCAAACCGTACCAAGGATATCCACCATGAATCGCTGGGAAGGCCTCGATGAATTTGTCGCCGTCGCCGAGTGCGGTCAGTTCACCGCCGCCGCCGAACGCCTGAGCCTGTCGTCGTCCCAGGTCAGCCGACAGATCGCCCGCCTGGAAGAGCGCCTACAAACCCGCCTGTTCTACCGCAGCACCCGCCGCGTGGCGCTGACCGAGGCCGGGCAGACGTTCTTGCAGCATTGCCAACGTTTGCAGGATGCCCGCGAAGAAGCCCTGCGCGCGGTCGGCGACCTGGGCAGCGAGCCCAAGGGGCTGTTGCGCATGACCTGCGCGGTGGCCTACGGCGAGCGCTTTATCGTGCCGCTGGTCACCGACTTTATGCTGCAGCATTCGCAATTGCGGGTGGACATAGAACTGAGCAACCGCACCCTCGACCTGCTGCATGACGGTCTCGACCTGGCCATCCGCCTGGGTCGCCTGCAGGACTCTAGACTGGTGGCTACGCGCCTGGCACCGCGGCAGATGTACCTGTGCGCCGCCCCCGAGTACCTGCAGCGCTATGGCAGGCCGCACTCGTTGTCAGAACTGGCCCGGCACAACTGCCTGATCGGCAGTTCGGATCTCTGGAGTTTTCAGGCCAGCGGCCGCGATTCCAGCCTGCGGGTGCAGGGCAACTGGCGCTGCAACAGTGGCCAGGCGGTGCTGGAAGCGGCGCTGCGCGGCCTTGGTCTGTGTCAGTTACCGGATTATTACGTGCTGGAACATTTGCGCAGCGGTGCGCTGGTCTCGTTGCTTGATAACCAGCAACCGCCGGATACCGCCGTGTGGGCGCTCTATCCGCAGCAACGGCATCTGTCACCCAAGGTGCGGCAGCTGGTGGAGTTTCTTAAACAGGGGTTGGCGCAGCGCAGCGAATACCGCTAGAACCTGTTTACGATCTTGCGAGCTAGAGCCCTGCAAGGCAAAAACAGGAGAGGAAGCGGAGTGTACTTTTGTACATGAGCATTCTGAGCCTGTTTTTAACGCGGCAGGGCCGACGCGCAGCAGATCGTAGATAGGTTCTTAGCTCTTCAGGTGCCAGAGGCTGGCCAAACTACGCAAATCTTCAGGACGAGTGACCTTCAGGTTATCCGCACGCCCTTCGATCAGACGCGGCGCTTGCCCCGCCCATTCGATGGCCGAGGCTTCGTCGGTAATCGCCTGACCGGCAATCAGCGCATCGGCCAGCGCGTGCTGCAACTCACCCAAACGGAACATCTGCGGGGTAAAAGCCTGCCAGATGATCGAGCGATCTATGGTGGCCTGCACCCGGCCATCCGCGCCGGCGCGCTTGAGCGTATCGCGGGCGGGCACGGCGAGCAGGCCGCCTACCGGATCGTCAGCTAGTTCGGCGAGCAGCAGATCCAGATCACTGCGCGCCAGATTGGGCCGCGCGGCGTCATGCACCAGCACCCAATCCTGCTCCTGAGCACCCAGCTCACTCAGACGCAACAAACCGCTGAGTACCGAGTCGGCACGCTCGGCACCACCATCGGCGCGCTGGATACGCGGATCGCTGGCACAACCCAGGGTCGGCCAGTACGGATCGTCCACCGCCAGGCTGACCACGACCGCGCGCAACTGCGGATGGTCGAGAAAGCACGCCAGGGTGTGTTCGATAATGCTTTTGCCGGCCAGTTGCAGGTACTGCTTGGGCCGGTCGGCGCGCATCCGGCTGCCAATGCCAGCAGCCGGGATCAACGCCCAGAAAGGGGGTAACTCAGAGGTATTCATTCAGCCAACTGATAGAGGGTTTCGCCCTCTTTAAGCATGCCCAGCTCATGCCGCGCACGCTCTTCGACGGTTTCCATACCGCTTTTCAGCTCCAGCACTTCCGCTTCGAGAATCCGGTTGCGCTCTTGCAGCTGCTGGTTCTCGCCCTGCTGATCGGCGATCTGCTGCTGCAACTGGGCCACTTGCGCCAAGCTGCCATCGCCCACCCACAGGCGATATTGCAAGCCTGCCAGCAAGGCAATCAGCACGATAAACACCCAGTAAGAACGACTACGCATAACGGCAAAAGATTCCGGATGAAAAAGGGGCGACTCGCGCCGCCCCTCTTTTACCATGCCTGAGCTCAACCACGGAACTCGGCGCGGCCTTTGTATGGTGCTTTACCAGCCAGCTGCTCTTCGATACGCAGCAATTGGTTGTACTTGGACACGCGATCCGAACGGCACAGCGAACCGGTCTTGATCTGGCCAGCAGCAGTGCCGACAGCCAAATCGGCGATAGTGCTGTCTTCGGTTTCACCCGAGCGGTGCGAGATCACGGCGGTGTAACCGGCAGCCTTAGCCATCTGGATGGCTTCCAAGGTCTCGGTCAGGGTGCCGATCTGGTTGAACTTGATCAGGATCGAGTTGCCGATCGACTCGTCGATGCCGCGCTTGAGGATCTTGGTGTTGGTCACGAACAGATCGTCGCCAACCAGCTGCACCTTCTTGCCGATCTTGTCGGTAAGGACCTTCCAGCCAGCCCAGTCGGACTCGTCCATGCCGTCTTCGATGGAAATGATCGGGTAACGCTCGGATAGACCGGCCAGGTAGTCAGCAAAACCTTCGGCGTTGAACACTTTGCCTTCGCCAGCCAGGTCGTACTTGCCGTCCTTGAAGAACTCGCTGGAGGCGCAGTCCAGCGCCAAGGTGACGTCGTCGCCCAGGGTGTAACCGGCATTGGCCACAGCTTCGGCGATGGCAGCCAGGGCGTCTTCGTTGGAAGCCAGGTTCGGCGCAAAACCGCCTTCGTCACCAACCGAGGTGCTCAGGCCACGGGCTTTCAGCACGGCTTTGAGGTG
>JBIHZW010000363.1:0-3298 GCA_044240245.1 Pseudomonas sp.
TTGTGGTGCAGGTCATCACCGTGCCGGCGAACAACCTGATCTACACCTACCTGCTGAAAGATGGCGCGCTGGCTTGGGCCGGTTTGCCGGAAGTGGACCTGAGTTTCCTCGGTCTGCTCAGCTATATCGGGGTGATCGCGGCCATCGTGCAGATCCTCGAGATGCTGCTGGATAAGTACGTACCCAGCCTCTACAACGCCCTGGGGGTGTTCCTGCCGCTGATCACGGTGAACTGCGCCATCATGGGCGGCACTTTGTTCATGGTCGAGCGTGACTACAACCTGGCGGAAAGTACCGTGTATGGCTTCGGCTCTGGTCTGTCCTGGGCGCTGGCGATTGCCGCACTGGCGGGTATCCGCGAGAAGCTCAAGTACAGCGACGTTCCGGCTGGCCTGCAGGGCCTGGGTATCACCTTTATCACCATCGGTCTGATGTCTCTGGGCTTTATGTCCTTCTCCGGCGTGCAGTTGTAAGGAAGGGATGCATAGATGATCAATTTAGAGATTCTTATCGCCATCGGCATGTTCACCGGCATCGTGCTGGCGCTGGTGCTGGTCATTCTCGCGGCGCGCGCCAAGCTGGTTTCCAGCGGTGACGTAAGCATTGAGATCAACGGCGAAAAAACCATTGTGGTTCCTGCGGGCGGCAAGTTGCTGCAGACCCTGGCGGCCAACAACATCTTCCTGTCTTCGGCGTGCGGCGGCGGCGGTACCTGCGCCCAGTGCAAGTGCGTGGTCGAGCATGGCGGTGGTGAAATGCTGCCGACCGAAGAGGCTGCCTTCACTCGTCGCGAAGCCAAGGCTGGCTGGCGCCTGTCCTGCCAGACGCCGGTCAAGCAGGACATGAAGATCGAAGTGCCGGAAGAAGTGTTCGGCGTGAAAAAGTGGGAATGCACCGTTGAATCCAACCCCAACGTGGCCACCTTCATCAAGGAACTGACGCTGAAACTACCGGAAGGCGAAAGCGTCGACTTCCGCGCCGGTGGTTATGTGCAGCTGGAATGCCCGCCGCACGAAGTGCACTACAAGGACTTCGACATCCAGGAAGAGTACCGCGGCGACTGGGACAAGTTTAACCAGTGGAAGTACGTGTCCAAGGTTGAAGAGACCGTGATCCGTGCTTACTCCATGGCCAACTACCCGGAAGAAGTGGGCCTGGTGAAGTTCAATATTCGTATCGCTTCGCCGCCACCGGGCAAGGACGATCTGCCACCGGGCAAGATGAGTTCCTATGTGTTCAGCCTCAAGCCGGGCGACAAGATCGATGTGTACGGCCCGTTCGGCGAGTTCTTCGCCAAGGAAACCGACGCCGAGATGGTATTTATCGGTGGTGGTGCCGGTATGGCGCCGATGCGTTCGCACATCTTCGACCAGCTCAAGCGCTTGAAGTCGACCCGCAAGATCAGCTTCTGGTACGGCGCACGCTCCATGCGTGAAGCCTTCTACGTTGAAGAATACGATCAGCTGCAGGCCGAGAACCCCAACTTCAAGTGGCATCTGGCGCTGTCCGATCCGCTACCGGAAGACAACTGGACTGGTCTCAAGGGCTTTATCCACAACGTGCTGTACGAGAACTACCTCAAGGACCATCCGGCTCCGGAAGAGTGCGAGTTCTACATGTGCGGCCCGCCCATGATGAACGCTGCCGTGATCAAGATGCTGATCGACCTGGGTGTGGAGGAGGAGAACATCCTGCTCGACGACTTCGGCGGTTAAGCATGATTCATGTGCTACTGCGGCCCGTTATTGCTGTCAGCTTGCTGGCAGCCCTAACGGGCTGTTGGTTTTCAGAGCCTGTAGAAGAATTTGGCGGCCCGACCATGGGCAGCACCTACACGGTCAAATATGTGCGCAGCAAGGATTCGCCGAGCGTTGAGTTACTCAAACGCGAGACCGATGCAATCCTGGCTGAGGTTGATGTGCAGATGTCGACCTATCGCGATGATTCCGCAATCGAGCAGTTCAACCAGGCTCCGGCGGGCACCTGTCAGGCTATGCCCGATGGGGTGCTGGAGCTGGTCGACGCTGGGCGCGTGCTGTATGAGCAAAGTGAAGGCGCGCTTGACCTGACCCTAGAGCCACTGCTCAATCTCTGGGGCTTCGGTCCCAAGGCCCGCGCCGAAAAGGTGCCGACTGCTGAGCAACTGACCGCCGCGCGTACGCGGGTGGGCATGCAGCATCTGCGTCGTGATGGGCAGCAGCTATGCAAAGAGGTTGATGTTCAGGTCGACTTCAATAGCATTGCCGCCGGCTATGCGGTGGACAAGCTTGTGCAGCGCTTCACTGAGCTGGGCGTGACTAGTTATATGGTTGAGGTAACCGGTGAGCTTAAGGCAGCGGGTAAAAAGCCCGACGGTCAGCCTTGGCGCATTGGCCTGGAGGCCCCGCAGGACGGCCAGCGTGTCGCTCAGCGGGTGCTGGCGGTGGATGGTTACGGCATTTCCACCTCGGGTGATTACCGTAATTACTTCGAGGAAGAGGGCCAGCGTTATTCGCACACCCTCGATCCGTTGACCGGTGCGCCGATCACCCACAAGCTGGCAGCGGTAACCGTGGTGGACAAATCGACCTTGCGCGCTGATGGCTTGTCTACAGTGCTAATGGTGATGGGCACTGAGCGTGGCCTGGCATTTGCTGAGCGCATGGGTATTGCAGCGTTTTTCGTGACCCGTGAAGGTGACGCTTTCGTCACACAGACAACTCAGGCTTTCGAGCAGCTATTCGCTGCAGGAGACGAGCAATGACGTTTTTAGTGGTGTTTCTGGTCATGGTGCTGGTAGTCGGCATGATGGCCGTGGGTGTGATCATGGGCCGCAAGCCTATTGCCGGTTCGTGCGGCGGTATCGCCAACCTGGGTATCGAGAAGGAATGCTCGATCTGTGGTGGTAGCCGCGAGAAGTGCGAGGAGATCAACAGCGACCCGCAAGGCAAAACCGAAGACCTGGCCTACGACGCGACCAAACGCTAATCGTCCTGCGGCTGGCTGAAAGGCTAGGCTTGCAGCTACGAATTGATTGTCAGGCTGCGCGCGCAGTGCTGGCCCTGCCGAGAGTGCGGTACAAGTGCTCCGGTGTGATCTGAAGGAGTAAACATGGCGGTCTACAACTACGACGTAGTGGTGCTGGGTTCCGGCCCTGCGGGTGAAGGCGCGGCAATGAACGCGGCCAAGGCCGGGCGCAAGGTGGCCGTGGTCGACAGCCGCCGCGAAGTTGGCGGTAACTGCACCCACCTGGGCACCATCCCGTCCAAGGCGCTGCGCCACTCGGTGCGGCTGATCATGCAGTTCAACACCAACCCGA
>JBIHZW010000364.1:0-3293 GCA_044240245.1 Pseudomonas sp.
GGTGACCATCGGTGGCAACCGCGCGGAGGATGCCGGTCTGTACTTCCAGCAGCATACCGTTGAGGTAATAACGCACGTCCTGCTGCGCCATGGCAAAGCTGGTGCGTTCGATCAGGCGACGCAGTCTGCTTTGTACCAGGCTGAAGGTCAGCGAGCCTGGGCCTTCTTCAACAGTTGGGAAATCATTGGCGGGCAGGGTGGACAGGCTGAAACGGCTGCGGCCGGCTTTGACCAGCAGCTTCTGCTCGTCGATACGGATATCGATCAGGGCGTCAGCCGGCAGGCTTTTGCAGATGTCCATCAGCTTGCGCGCCGGTACGGTGATCTCACCGGACTCCGCTGGCTCTTCCAGGGTGACGCGGCCGACCAGCTCGACTTCCAGGTCGGTACCGGTCAAAGACAGCTGCTGGCCTTCGACCACCAGCAGCACGTTAGAGAGAACCGGCAAGGTCTGACGGCGTTCCACGACGCCGGCGACCAGTTGCAGAGGTTTCAACAAGGCTTCGCGTTGAATGGTGAAATGCATGGTCTAGTCCCTTGCCTAGTGGAGTTGCGTATTAGGTTGTAAGCGTACGCAGCAAATTCTTATAGTCCTCGCGGATGTCCGCGTCGGATTCCTTAAGTTCAGCAATCTTACGGCATGCATGCAATACCGTTGTGTGATCGCGGCCGCCGAAGGCATCACCAATTTCCGGCAGGCTGTGGTTGGTCAGTTCTTTCGACAAGGCCATGGCCACCTGACGCGGGCGCGCAACCGAACGCGAGCGGCGCTTGGACAGCAGATCAGAAATCTTGATCTTGTAGTACTCGGCGACCGTGCGCTGAATATTGTCGATGCTGACCAGCTTGTCCTGCAGGGCCAACAGGTCCTTGAGCGATTCGCGGATCAGCTCGATGGTAATGTCACGGCCCATGAAGTGCGAGTGGGCGATAACGCGCTTCAACGCGCCTTCCAGCTCACGCACGTTGGAGCGGATGCGCTTGGCAATAAAGAAGGCAGCATCATGCGGCAGGTCGACTTTGGCCTGATCGGCCTTCTTCATCAGAATCGCCACGCGGGTTTCCAGCTCAGGTGGCTCAACGGCTACCGTCAGACCCCAACCGAAACGTGACTTGAGACGCTCTTCCAGGCCTTCGATTTCTTTCGGGTAACGGTCACTGGTGAGAATCACCTGCTGGCCGCCTTCGAGCAAAGCGTTGAAGGTGTGGAAGAACTCTTCCTGGGAACGCTCTTTCTTGGCGAAAAATTGGATATCGTCGATCAGCAGTGCATCAACCGAACGGTAGAAGCGCTTGAACTCGTTGATGGCGTTCAGCTGCAAGGCCTTGACCATGTCCGCGACGAAACGCTCGGAATGCAGGTACACCACCTTGGCATTCGGGTTCTTCGCCAGCAGATGGTTACCCACCGCATGCATCAAGTGAGTCTTACCCAAGCCCACGCCGCCATAAAGGAACAGCGGGTTGTAACCGTGCTTGGGGTTGTCCGCTACCTGCCAGGCCGCTGCGCGGGCCAGCTGGTTGGATTTACCTTCGACGAAGTTATCAAAGGTAAAGGTGCGATTCAGGTAACTGGTGTGTTTCAACCCGCCTTCAACCTGCACCGAACGCTCAGTACGCGCCGGCGCCTGCTGGCTCGCAGCACCGGCCATGGGGTCAAAGCTCGCGCGCGAGGGTTCTGCCTGCGCGGTAGCGGTTGCTGCTGTTGTGACCGCAGCAGGTGCTGGCGTGCTCGGCGCAGCGGACGGGGTACTGACAGCTGCGGCACGCGGTGCAGAACTGCGTTTGCTACCTATTAATAAGGAGAGCGCCGGAACCAGACCGTTGGTCCGTTCGGTGAGTAACTCGAGCAAACGGCTGAGGTACTTCTCATTAACCCAGTCGAGGACAAAACGGTTCGGCGCATAGACGCGGAGCTCGTCGCCTTCGGCTTCGACCTGCAGTGGACGGATCCAGGTGTTGAATTGCTGAGCAGGCAGCTCATCGCGCAGAAGCTCGACGCACTGCTGCCAAAGTTCAACAGACACGGACATCCCCTAAATCGCAAGGCGCGAGGCAAAAAACAGCCGTCATTGTAGCCGCCGAGGCTTGAGTTATCCACATGTAAGCTTGCTTATGCGCAAGGAAAATCAACGTGTTAATAGCGTTCGAAGCTTATAACGCAGATGGGATAAGGGCTGTGGATAACCGCCCGCAAGCTCATTGGATAAACCAGGGTAAAACCCGGTGGAAAACCCTGCTGTGGGTAAAATGGCATTCCATCCTCAGCTTGTGCGCTGCTTCCACACAGTTGCAGCACGTCTTTTCGACAGACTTACCCTTGGCTGAACGGCTCTAATCTGTTGACCTTCAGGCACTTATGCACAGATGAATGGCTAGCTAATAGTTACTAACATTACTAAACATCTTTAAATATTCTCTTCTTTATATTTCTTTATGCAGGAAAAGCCTGGTTGGAAATTGACCTGACCCTCGGGTTTCTCTAGAATTGCCGGTCTCTTAAAACGGGGGCCATTCCGGCCCGTAGTCGACCACCCAGGTACCGCACCATGAAACGTACTTTCCAACCCAGCACTATCAAACGCGCTCGCACCCACGGTTTCCGTGCTCGTATGGCCACCAAGAACGGCCGTGCTGTCCTGTCGCGTCGCCGCGCCAAGGGCCGTAAGCGTCTCGCCGTCTAAATTTCGGTCTTGTGGTGAGTCGAGACTTCAGTCGGGAAAAGCGTCTGCTAACACCCCGGCAATTCAAGGCAGTCTTCGACTCCCCTAGCGGCAAAGCTCCGGGCAAAAATGTCCTGCTGCTCGCGCGCAACAACGAACTTGATCACCCCCGTCTGGGATTGGTGATCGGCAAGAAGAGCGTCAAGCTCTCGGTTGAGCGCAATCGCCTGAAACGCCAGATCCGCGAATCGTTCCGTCTCAATCAGGACAACCTGGTGGGATGGGACATCGTGGTGGTTGCGCGTAAAGGCCTCGGCGATCTGGAGAACGTTGAACTGGCTCGCCAGTTTGGCAAACTCTGGAAACGCCTCGAACGCAGCAAGCCAAGCCCGGAAACCGTCGCAACACCCGGGGTGAACGACAGTCCCCATGCGTAAACTGGCTTTGCTTCCCATCCAGTTCTACCGCTACGCCATCAGCCCCTTGATGGCCAGTCACTGTCGTTTCTACCCAAGCTGTTCTTGCTACGCGCTTGAAGCCATTGAACATCATGGCGTCATGCGCGGTGGCTGGCTGACCCTGCGTCGGCTTGGCCGCTGTCACCCGTGGAATCCCGGTGGCTACGACCCG
>JBIHZW010000365.1:0-3289 GCA_044240245.1 Pseudomonas sp.
CCTGTTCAGCGCCCTGTGGATTTTCGGCAGCGACTACCTGCTGCACGCATGGGTCATGGACAGCGAGCGGGTGGCCGAGCTGCAAACCGGCAAAGGCCTGCTGTTTATTCTGCTCAGCAGCGGGCTGATCTTCCTGCTCAGCCGGCGTGACCGGCAGGCGCAACGCCAACTACTGGAAAAAATCACCCACAACAGCCGCGTGCTGCAACAGGCCCAACGCAACGCAGGGCTCGGCAGCTGGGAGTACCGCGACGGCTTCCACTGGAGCGAGGAAGCCCTGAGCCTGTTCGGCCGCAATCTCGACAACCAGCAAGGCAGCGTCGAACAGCTGCTGAGTTGGTTGCACCCCGCCGAACGCTCTGCCGTACAACGCGCACTGCACGCCTTGCTGGAGGGTCGCAGCGCCATGACAGTGAGCGCCCGTCTGCTGCAATCGCAGCCGCAGCAAATTACCTGGCTGATGTTGCGCGGGGAAGTCGACGAGTACGGTCGCATCCTCGGTACCGTGCAAAACATCAGCACGCAGAAACGCGACGAGAGCGCCCTGCGCGAGAGCGAGCAGCGCTTTCGCCAACTGTTCGAGCAAACCCCGCGGATTGCCGTGCAGGGCTACGACCGCGAACGCCGGGTGATCTACTGGAACCAGGCCAGCACCCAGCTCTATGGCTATGCGGTGCATGAGGCCATAGGTCGCCGGCTGGAGGAGTTGATCGTGCCACTACCCGCGCGCAGCAAGGTGGCCAGCGCAATCAACCTGTGGCAGGTCGGCGGCCCGCCAATTCCCGCCGCTGAGGTGCAGTTACAGTGCAAAGACGGCAGCCTAGTGTGGGTCTATTCCAGCCACCTGATGCTGCGCAACAGCCTTGATCAGCTGGAGCTGTACTGCGTTGATATCGACCTCACAGAACAGAAGAAAATGGACAGTGAGTTGCAAGTCAGCGAGAGCCGCTACCGTTCGCTGGTCGAGCACTTGGGTGATGCGATTTTTATCACCGATGCCGACGACAAACTGAGCTTCCTCAACCCGGCCTGGGCGCAGATCAGCGGTTATCCGATCCACGAAAGCCTGGGCAGCCCGTTGCAACGCTTTATGCCGGAACTGGGCCAAGGCACCTTGCGCCAACGCCTGGAAGAGCTGCGCAGCGGCAAGCTGAACAGCCTGCGCCTGGAATGCCAGTTGCTCACCCACAGCGGCCAGGCGCGTCGAGTTGAGCTGCAACTCAACCTGAGCTTGCCCGAGCACAGCCTGCACGGCAGCCTGCATGACGTGCATGAACGCCATCAGGCCCAGCATCTGCAGCAGGCGCGCAATGCGGTACTCGACGAGTTGCTCGGCCTGCACCCACTGCACAGCATTCTCAGCGGCATCAGCAGCCGCCTGGAAAGCCTGCAGCCGCAGATGCGCGTATCGATCATGCTGCTCGATGAACACGGCCGCCTGCATCTCGGCGCCGCACCAAGCTTGCCGGAGGCTTATTGTCAGGCCATCGAAGGGATTGAGGCGGCGCTGGAAGTTGGCTCATGTGGACATGCTGCGGCGAGTGGCGAACTGGTGATCGCCGAGGACCTCAGCCAGCATCCGTATTGGCGCGACTACCAGAGCGTCGCCCTAGCAGCCGGCCTGCACGCTTGCTGGTCACTGCCGTTCAAGGATGACAGCGGCCAGGTGCTCGGCACCTTCGGCATCTACTACCCGCAGCCGACGCGGCCGAGCACTGCCGATATCGCCCTGGTCACCGAATTCACCCGACTGGCGGGGCTGGCCGTGCAGTTCAGTGCGGCCCCCAGCGCCAGCAAAATGAACGAATCGGACCAACGGTACGCCAGCCGTGATTGATTTGTTACAGGTCAATGAAAGTTCATATTGAGCGACTAGACTGGCTTTTCTTGCATAGGAGGCTCGTCGATGAACGTCATGATCCAACCGGTAAAAACAGCCGCTGGTCCAGGCTGGCAAGTAAGTTTTGGCAAGCAGAGTGTGACCTTTCGCAGTGAAAGCGAGGCCCGCCAGTTTGTCAGCACCCTGCAAGCGCGCCTCAGCGCGCCACATATGCTGCCACTCGAGCAACAGCGCGCCGCCGGCTAAACCTATACGCGGATCGCGCCGCGCTCGGCCCAGCGGGTAAACAAAGAAAAGCTCACGGCCAATACCCCGCAGCCGAAGATCACCACGGCAATCGGCCAGGCGCTGCCGTCATGCAGCACTCCAACCATGGCGGCGGCACTGGCGGCGATCACGAACTGCAGGCTACCGAGCAATGCCGACGCACTGCCAGCATGTCTGCCCTGTCCGGCCATGGCGCAGGCCGAGGCGTTGGGCAGGAGAATGCCCAGACTGGCAATGCAGCCGAACAACGGAATCAGCAGCGGCCACAAGGTCTGCGGTTTGCCTAGAGCAACCAGCAGCAGAGCCAGGCCACAGGCCAGGTAGAACCACACGGTTTTCCCTAGCCAGTACGCCGGCCCATGTCGCGCCACCAGCCAGGCATTCAGCTGCGCCACCAGAATAAAGCCCAGGGCATTGCTGCCGAACAACCAGCCGTAATGCTCGGCGGGA
This sequence comes from Pseudomonas sp., assembly GCA_044240245.1. GTDB lineage: Bacteria > Pseudomonadota > Gammaproteobacteria > Pseudomonadales > Pseudomonadaceae > Aquipseudomonas. The sequence goes on from JBIHZW010000365.1 coordinate 2,558, forward strand.
ATGCCGTACAGCTCGATAAATACAAACGGCGAGCCGGCGATATAGGCAAACATCCCGGCAATCGCAAAGCCGCCAGTCAGCGCATACCCAAGAAACGGCAAGTCAGCGAACAGCCGCTTGTACTCACCCAGCGCGCCGCGCAGTGGCGCTGGCGGTACGTCCTTGGCCAGGGTTTCCGGCAGCCACCAAGCAACCGCCAGCAGGCAGATAAAGCTGAACAGCGTCAGGCAGATAAAGATCGACGGCCAGCCCAGCGTGCTGAGCAGCAGTCCACCGGCCAGCGGCGCGAGAATCGGCGCCAGGCCCATCACCAGCATCAACTGGGAAAACACCTTGGCCGAGCTGATCGGATCACACAGATCACGCACCACCGCCCGCGACACCACCATCCCGGCGCAGCCGCCCAAGGCCTGTACAAAGCGCGCGGCAATCAGCCATTCCAGGCTGGGCGCCAGGGCGCAGGCCAGCGACGCCAGGCTGAACAACATGACCCCAACCAGCAGCGGCTTGCGCCGGCCGAAACGGTCAGCCAGCGGGCCGTAAGCCAGCTGACCGATAGCCAGGCCAGCAAAGTAGGCGGCCAACGATAGCTGCACATGCTCCACATCCGTAGAGAACGCGCGCGCCAGGGTCGGGAAGCTCGGCAGGTAAAAGTCGATGGCCAGCGGGCCAAAAGCGCTTAACGCGCCGAGAATCAACAGAAGACGTAACGGCATGGGTGTCCAGAGAGGT
>JBIHZW010000366.1:0-3286 GCA_044240245.1 Pseudomonas sp.
ATGACGAATGCGCTCCAGATCATTGGGGTGCACGCGCTGGTTGAACTCACTGAAGCTCATATTCGCGTGAAGCAGGCCGAAGCGTTTCAGGAAGCGCTCGCTGAGGGTGATGCTCATGCTCTCCGCCTCGACCTCCCAGAGGCTTTCCGTGGTGCTTTCCAGCACCAGCTGGAGAATCCGCTGCGCTTCCACACGCTGCACTTCACTGGCCTGCAATTGCTCGCCGGTGTGCTGCACCGCCTCCGCCATGCTCACCAGTTCGCGGATCTGGCTGTCCGGCGCGCTGGGCTGATAGTTGCCCTGCCCCAGCTCGCGCATCATGCCGACAATCCCATCAATCGGCCGCACCAACTGCTCACTCAAACGCCGCGAGCGCAGCCACATCAGGGCAAAGAACAGCAGGTAGAACAGCGCCAGGCCAACAATCAGCAGGTAGCCGATATGCAGGTAGCGCTCGGCCAGGCGATTGGTCTCGCTGAAAATGTGCTCCTCATCTACCACCAGCAGCAGTTGCCAGCCGGTCTGCGGAATTTCGCTCCAGGCGATCAACTGTTTGCGCCCACCAAGCTCAACTTCCTGCACATTGCCCTGCCCGGTCGCCATAGCCTGTAACAGCGGCTGCATTTCCGCGCGCTTGGCCAGACTGAAATCCTCGGGCTTAAGCACCTCGCGGCGCACCGCCTCGGCATAGGAATATTCGGTCAGCTCGCGCAGGCCGAAATCCTCTTCGCCGGCACTCGGCAGGGCCATGATGTTGTGGTCGCGGCTGACCAGCATGGCATAGCCCTGCCAGGGCACGTCCAGTTCGCCGATCTCACCGAGCATCTGCCCGACCGTGATATCCAGGCCCACCACCCCTTCGAGGAAGTCGCCGCGATAGACCGGCGCCACCGCCGACATCATCCAGCCCATACCTGCCGGGTCAAGGTAGACATCGGTCCAGGCCACCTTACGCTCGGGGTTGTGTTTGGCGTCCGCCAGGTAATAGAAGTTGTAATCGGGTATCACCATGTCATGGGGATACTGCTCGGGCGTCATAAAGAAGGGATAGATGCGGTTGTAACTGTCCCAGGTATTGAAATAGGCCGCCGCTACCCGAGGGTTGGCCGCCTGAATCGAACGCATAAGAGGATCGAGCTGCGATAGGCGCAGGGCCTTGGCGTGGTCCTGCTGGGCCAGCGGCGTGCTGTTGGCATAAAAGGATGCCGCCCGGCCGTCATCGCTACGGCTGTAGAACACGCCGCTGTCGGTCAGCGTATGGCGCTGACGCTCCAACGCATCGGGCTGGTATGTGCGGTTATCCAGGGCATTGAGCGCCGCATCACGAAAGATCTGCACCTGGGCTTCCACCGAACGCAGGCGGCCATCAATCACCTGGCCTTCACGGGCCACCGCCGCAGACAGGTCATCCAGAGCGCTCTGCTGCAAGTGCTCGATCTGCGCATCGCGAATCGCCGCGTTGCTCAGCAGGTACACCGTGATCAACACCGACTCGACCAGAATCAGCGGAATCAGGGCACTCTGCACAAAAGCGCGCCAGATCCACTGACGCAAAGGGTAACGCGGCACGCGCGGCATACGAGGGGTCTCATCCAAAAGACATAGCGAATGTGCAGGATGCAATCATAGCCGGCAAGCCCCTTGGATGTACGCAGGGCAATTGCCGGGTCGACGCTGTGGAACCTTTGGCGTAAACTCGCGTCCCAGTACCAGCAACAAAAGTTTCGGGGCCGATTAGGATTCGACGCCGGTAGCGAAGCTCTAGGTGCATGCCGACTTGGTAACAGAAGTCGTAAATCCACTGTTGCAACTTTCTATAGTTGCCAATGACGAAAACTACGAGGGCTACGCTCTCGCTGCGTAAGCAGCGCGACTAGTCCTTCTGGTAGCTTCGGCTCCAGCGATCACTAGGGGATGCCTGTAAACCTGAAGTGATTGTCATGCAGAACAGGATCGCCGCGTAGTACGTTGTGGACAAAGTGGCTAAAACTTACACAACTCGTCCAAAGCACCCTGCCCGTCGGGCGGCTGCGGATTAACTCAGTAGACACGGCTAAGCATGTAGTACCGAAAGTGGAGAACTGGCGGACGGGGGTTCAAATCCCCCCGGCTCCACCAAATAAGCCCCTGATTTTCCTAGAGAAAGTCAGGGGTTTTTCTTTGGGTGTCGAAAAATGGTCGAACCGTTTATCCCCCTCAAAGGCCTGCACGGAACGGCACCCAAATCAAAACGTCTAAAGACTGAAGTAGCTGCGAACTCCATATACGGATCGTTGCGCCCCGTGCGCTTGAGTTGAGGAGTACTACGATGAAATGCATAACATTGATAATGCTTGTGTCGGTTCTGGCACTTACAGGCTGCAGCTTCAGCGCCCCAGGCGTTCATGCTCGCATCGGTGATGCAGATGCCATTCACCTAGATATCGGTGATCATCGCGGCGGAAATTTTTGCCCTCCAGGGCATCGTATGAAAGGAAACTGCTAAATGACTACTCGAATTTTTGCCTTGATCATGGCTGCCATTCTTATATCAGGCTGTAGCCTGAGGCTTCCCGGAGTAGGCATTGATATTGGCGATGGTGGCGGCGGCCCACCCCACTGCCCACCGGGGCAAGCCAAGAAAGGGAGATGCTAGAGCGTCCCCTACCCCTGTAGGCCAGGATGTGGCCATGCGGTATTTGAAGGTCAGCTTTTGCTGGCCTTCTTCATTTATGTCTCGGCGTAAATCTCGTTAAGTGGCCCAAACCTAACCGCATCCTGCAGATGATCCGGGGCCAAGTGCGCATAGCGCATGGTCATAGCCAAGCTGGAATGACCCAGGATCTTCTGGAGGGTCAGGATGTTGCCGCCGTTCTGGATGAAGTGGCTTGCGAAGGTATGCCGGAGGCCGTGAGCGGCTTGGCCTTTCGGTAGCTGGATAGTCGTCTTGGCCAGTGCACGGCGGAACGAGGTAATGGCCGAGTTTGGCTGGCCATGCTGTTTCCAGTGTTGGCGGATTTTGGCTTCTAGCTCTCCAGTGATCGGCACAGAACGCACCTTTCCGCTCTTGGTTCCGCTGAACGTGATCACCCCATTACGTAGCCCGGTCGGCTTGAGCTTTTCAGCTTCTGACCATCGAGCGCCGGTAGCCAGGCAAATAAGCGTGATGATCTCAACGTGCGGGTTATCGCAGCGATCACGGATGACCTGTAACAGCTCGCTGATTTGCTCAGTGGTCAGCCAGGACAACTCCCGTTCCTGGATCTTCAGTGGCTTCACCAGAGCCAACGGGTTGGCGTAGGTGATG
>JBIHZW010000006.1:0-33358 GCA_044240245.1 Pseudomonas sp.
TCACTGACCACGCAATGGATGGCGATGTATTAAGTCCGTCTACGATCTGCTGCGCGTCGGCCCTGCGGCGTTAAAAACAGGCTCGGAATGCTCATGTACAACAGTACACTCCGCTTCCTCGCCAGTTTTTGCCTTGCAGGACTCTAGCTCGCGAGATCTTGAATACGTTCTAGGCGTGAATCGATCAAGCAGTAGCTTTCTTCTCACGAATACAGGTCGGGCCGGCGCGTTCGACGATGGCGTGTTCGACCTCTTTGCGCAGGCCCAGCAGGAAAGCTGCTTCGGCGGCGACGAACAGTGGGCCGATCACCAGGCCCATCACGTCATCTACAAACGCCGGTTTGCGCCCTTCGTAGTAATGGCCGACAAACTGGATGATCCAGCCGATCACGAACAGGCCGATGCCGCTGCTTAGCCACACCGCCGTCGACTGCACAGCCAGGCCCGCTGCCGCCCATAGGCTGAGTACCAGCAGCAGCGCCATAAGCAGGCCGAAGCGCAGGTCCAGGCGCAGGTAGAACACGCCCGCCGCCACTGCCACCAGCAGCGCGGGGGACAGCCACAGGCCGAGTAGCTCGAAGCCAGGGCGCGACAGCAGCACGGCAACCGCCACAACGATCAGTGGAATACCGATAAAGTGGCTGAGAATATTGCGTTGGTCGCGGTGATAGGCCGCGTATTGAGCCAGATGATCAACCAGGGTTTTCATTATTATTTTCCTCGTGCAAGACAGGTGGCCAGCATGAACCCACGCCCACGCAGCGCTCTGTCAGCTAGCCGACAAACCTCTTGGAACCGTCGATGAACAGTGGCCACAGCTATCAGGCACGTTTGCGTCAGGGCCACTGGTTCAGCGCCCTGCCCGCCGACCTGCAGGAGGCGCTGCTGGCCGCCGCCCAGGTGCAACAGCTGGCACCCGGGCAGGTGCTGTTTCGCCGAGGCGATAAGCCCTGCGGCCTGTATGCGGTGGTCGAGGGCGGCATGCGCATCGGTGCGGTCAGTGCCACCGGCAAGGAAGCGCTGCTGACCCTGGTCGAGCCGCCCTACTGGTTTGGCGAGATTTCCCTGTTCGACGGCCAGCCGCGCACCCACGATGCCTTTGCCGAAGGCCCAACCACTTTGTTGCTGGTGCCGCAGGCGCCGTTATTGGCGCTGCTCGAACAGCAACCGCAGTACTGGCGTGATTTCGCCCTGCTGATGAGCCACAAGCTGCGCCTGGCGTTTATCGCCCTGGAAGAGATGAGCCTGCTGCCCGCCGCCCCACGCCTGGCCCGGCGCCTGCTGCTGATCGCAGAAAACTACGGTGAAGGCGAGCCGCGCCGCGTGCTGCATCTGCCCCAGGAACAGCTGGCGCTGATGCTGGCGATCTCCCGGCAGACCACCAACCAGATCCTCAAGGAACTGGAAGGCCAGGGCATTCTGCGCCTGACCTATGGCGAGATCGAAATCCTCGATTTGCCGCGCCTGCGCCAGGCGGCGCAGTGAGCCAAACCGGCCGGGCAGGCTGCAAAGACTGAACCTGTGGCGCAGAATGGCGCTCTATTGCCGACCTGCATGCCACCAGAGCCCGATGTCCTGATGCCGATAACCGCTGACACCCCCACTGTCGCCCACGCTGACCTGCCCCTGGTGTTGGCCGGCCCGCTGCTGCGCCGCATGGAGTCACAGAGCCTGGTGCTCTGGCTGGTTGGCAGCCGGCCGCTGACCCTTACTCTGCAGCTGAGCCATGGCGCCGCGACCGAGTCACAGCGCTTGCCGCTGACTGGCGACAGCTGCCAGGTCATCCAGATCGGTGAGCAGGCGTTTATCCATCTGATTGATCTGGAGCTTGAGGCGCCGCTGCCCTGCGATGTGCAGATCGACTACGACCTGCTGGTCGAACAGCCCGGCCAGGCTGCGCTTGGTATGGCCGACTGGGCACCGCACCTGCTGTATGACGGCGCGACCCAGGCCAACTTCGTTCTGCGTGCGCAGCTGGATCATCTGCTTCACGGCTCTTGCCGCAAGCCGCATCACCCGGCGGCCGATGGCCTGCTCTGCGCCGACCGTCTGCTGGCCGAAGCGCATGCCCCCGAGCAGCGTCCGGCGCTGCTGCTGATGAGCGGCGACCAGATCTACGCCGATGATGTCAGCGGGCCGATGTTGCGGGCGATTCATCAGGTGATCGAGCGTCTTGGCCTGTTCGGCGAGCACCTCGAAGGCGCGGTGGTCGATGACAGCACGGCGCTGTACCAGCACCCGGCCAGCTACTACCAGCGCGCCGAGTTGCTGCCGGCGTTGAAGAGCAATGAAACCCTGCGCGAGCGGTTTTTCGGCGGAGTGGAAAAGCCGGTGTTTACCACCAGCAGCGCCGACAACCACCTGGTGACATGCGCCGAAGTGCTGGCCATGTACCTGCTGGTCTGGTCGCCAGTGCCCTGGACCTTGCTGGATGCGGAAATGCCGGCGCTGAGCGCCGAGGAAGTGCCGCGCTACCAGGCCGAGCGTGGGCGCATCGAAGCCTTTCGCGGCGGTCTGGGCCAGGTCGCCCGTGCCCTCGCCCACTTGCCGACGCTGATGATCTTCGATGATCACGACATCACCGATGACTGGAATCTCTCCGCGCAGTGGGAAGAGACGGCCTACGGCCACCCGTTTTCCAAGCGCATCATCGGCAATGCGCTGATCGCCTACCTGCTGTGCCAGGGCTGGGGCAACAATCCGACGGTGTTTGCCAAGCCGCTGCAGATGATCCGCGCGATGACCGAGGGGCGCGATGCCGAAAACCATATGGACTGTCAGCCGCAGGATGCGCTGATCGACGAGCTGTTGAGTTTTCACCAGTGGCAGTTCGTGCTACCGAGCACCCCGGCGCTGGTGGTTCTGGACACCCGCACCCGACGCTGGCGCAGCGAGCGCAACCTCAAGCGGCCGTCCGGCCTGCTGGACTGGGAAGCGCTGTGCGAGTTTCAGCAGGAGCTGCTTGATCAGCCGTCGGCGATCATCGTTTCGCCGGCGCCGATGTTCGGCGTCAAGCTGATCGAGACCATCCAGAAGGTCTTCAGCTGGGCCGGCCATCCGCTGATGGTCGATGCGGAAAACTGGATGGCCCACCGTGGCGCGGCGCAGGTGATGCTGAATATCTTCCGCCACTCGCGCACGCCGGGTAACTACGTGATTCTCTCCGGCGACGTGCATTACTCGTTTGTCTACGAGGTGCTGATCCGCCAGCGCAAACGCGGCCCGCAGCTCTGGCAGATCACCAGCAGCGGCCTGAAAAACGAATTCCCGCCGCGCCTGCTTGACTGGTTTGACCGCCTCAACCGCTGGCTCTACGCACCCTGGTCGCCGCTCAACTGGCTGACTACGCGCCGGCGCATGCAGGTCAAGCCGCGCATCCCCTCGCGCAGCAAGACCGGCGAGCGCCTGTGGAATGGCGCGGGGCTGGGCCAGGTGTTCTTCAACGAGCAAGGCCAGCCGAACGCGATCTACCAGCTAAATGCCGATGGCTCGCCAGCGGTGGCCTTCGTCGATGATCGCGATGAGGCGCCCGCAACCCAGACGGCGCGCAGCCGCTCAGAAGCCGCGTCTTAACGCAGTTTTTCCAGCATTTGGTAGTACCACATGCCCGCCGCCAGCATCGGGTTGCCGAATACGTCGCCCAGCGGCACCTTGATGTGTTTGCAGGCGGCGAAGGTGTCGTAGTGGCCCATCGTGCCGGTCAGGGCGTTGGCCATGATCTCGCCCATGATGTGGGTGGTGGCGATGCCGTGGCCGGAGTAGCCCTGGCAGTACCAGACGTTGTCCGAGAGCTTGCCCAGCTGCGGAATGCGGTTGATCACGATGCCCATGGCGCAGCTCCACTGGAAGTCGATATCGACGCCCTTGAGCTGCGGGAAGGTCTGCTCGATGCCAGGGCGCAGTTCGGCGGCGATATCCCGCGAATCGCGCCCTGAGTAGTTGCAGCCACCGCCGAACAGCAGGCGGCCGTCGGCGGTCATGCGGTAGTAGTCGAGGACGAAGCGGCAGTCGTACACGGCCAGGTCCTGCGGGTTGATTTCCTTCGCCAGCTCACCCAGCGGCGCGGTGGTGACGATGCCGCCCATGGCCGGGAAGATCATGCCCTTGAGCTTTTTCGGCTCCAGCTTGTGGTACACATCGCCGGCCAGCAGCACCTGCTTGGCGTTGATCCGGCCTTGGGCGGTGACCACCGCCGGCTTGGCGCCGTGGATGATCTCCAGCACTTCGGAGTGCTCGAAAATCAACGCGCCCAGGCTGGCGGCGGCCTTGGCTTCGCCGATGCACAGATTCAGCGGGTGCAGGTGCATATTGCGGGTGTTCTTTAGCGCGCCGCTGTACAGGTCGCTGGCCAGGTGGCTGCGCACGCCATCGCGGTCGAGTAGGGTCACCTCAGCACCCATGCCACGGCGCTGCGCCTCGGCGTAGGTGGCCTGCAGTTCCTGCATATGCACCGGCTTCATCGCCGCGTGCAGGTGGCCGTGCTTGAGGTCGCACTGGATACCGTACTTCTCCACGCGCTGTTTGATGATCTCGTGGCCGCGCCAGCGCAGGTGCCAGATAAAGTCTTCCACCTCCTCGCCGAGGGTGTTGCGCATCTGCTTGGTCATCGCCGCATCGCCCGACAGGCTGCCGGTGACCTGGCCGCCGTTGCGCCCGGTGGCGCCCCAGCCGAGCTTGTTGGCTTCGACAATCGCCACCTTAAGGCCGCGCTCGGCCAGCTCCACGGCGGACGCCACGCCGGTAAAGCCGCCACCGATGATCACCACATCGACGCTGACCTCGCCTTGCAGGGTCGGGTAGTCGGTTTCCTCATTGAGGGTGGCGCTGTAGTAGGACGGGCAGCGCTCGGCAGCGGGGGTTACGGGTTTGATGGCGGCGTTCATAAGGCGGTTCCTGGAATCGGGTAACGGGTGCTGTCGCGAGCAGACGGCTCAGCGGTTCGCGCCAGGGCAGGCGCGTGCAGCACACAATAGGCAGACGGCTGAAGGGATCAGCGCGGAAGGCTCAGGGCATCCGGCGGGCGCGCGTGGCGGCAATGCCACAGGGCCCAGAAGGCGAGGATTTCCGGTAAAAGTGGACTGAGGCGATCAATACCAAAACGCTTCTCGGCCTTGCACAGGCAGAAGCGGAAGACGCGGCGCAGATTGGCTATCGGTTCACTCATGCCGGCAGACTCGCACGCTGGCGACTGTTGGTTAAATCGTGTTTTTCACATATTCAGATTGCTGCAGGCTAAACAATCAGGGGCGCGGGCCAGGCTTATGGTTGATAGCGAAACGGCACCCTGAGGCCGCTTTCGATCTGCTCGGACAGCTGATGCACACCGGCCAGCACGCCATGCTCGGTGCTGCGTATCAGCCCCAGCCACTCATCATCGAAGGCGGCGTTGAGGTTCTTGCGCAGCTGCGCCTCGCTGGCTGGCCGTGCATTTTCCCGCGAGACGGCGGTAAACAGCGCCACACCGAGGGACACCGTGGTCCCGGCGGGGCCGCCGATCAGTGCCGATAAGGCGCCGGCCGCGCCGCTGACCGCGAGGTCGTCCACCAGGCGTTCGCTGGTCTGTTGCGCGACGGCGGAGATGCCTGGGTCCGCCGACCAGTCGCCGAGGCCGCGTGGGGCGTTGCGAATGCGTTCGATAAAGGCGCTATAGGCCGGCAACTCGGCGAGCGGTTCGGCGTGCAGCAACTGATACAGCGACGCGCCGGGTGCCTGGGTGATGGCCGGAATGGCCTGCAGGCGCTGGTGGAACTGCTCGCGCGGCACGTCATATTGCTGGGCAATTCGCGGCAGGTTTTCATCGAGATGTTGGAGGTAGATCCAGGTGCTGCGCGCCATGATCTGCTGCGGATCGTCGGTCTCGGCGACCGGTTCCAGCACGCGCTCGCGGTACTGCTCCTGCAGGTACAGGGCTAGGCGTTTGACGCTGGGGTCCTTCGCTCCGCCGTTGCTGAGGCGGTACCAGGAAACCTTGACGCTCATCCACTGCTGGGTCCAATAGCCGGAAAACCAGGGGATAAATTCCTCATCGGTCTGTTGGTACACCAGGTCCATCCACTGCTCCATCGACAGCAGGGCATGTTCGCGCGCCTGCTGCGCTGCGCTGCGTGAAAGGGTGGTGATCTCACGGTCAACCTGCTGCCAGGTGCTCGCCGTAACCGGCACCGGCGGATCGCTGGCGCAACTCGCCACTGCCAGCAGCAGGGCGAGCAGAACGACGCGCGGACTCGACATGGCAAGCCTCCGCCTGCTGAGTGCCAGCCCCTACTCCAATGGAGTGCTGAAGTTATTCCCCCTGTGGCTTGAGTATAGGCGCGCGGCTAGCAGCTTCCGCCGGCAGCAGACGGCAGGTATGGGCCTACTGGCTGGCGTGCGTGTCACGCAGATTGGCCAGCACCCGCTCGGCGTTTTCCGTGCAGGGCATGCCTTCCGGTTTGCTCTCGATGGTGGCGATGATGGTCAGCAGCTGCGCCTTGTTCTGCGCTAGACGCTGCTGCATCGCCTCGATCTCGACGACCTTGCGTTGCAGGCTGTCGAGCATCTGCTCATGCGCCCAGCCCTGCGGGTTGGCGTCGGGCAGCAGGCGGCGAATTTCTTCCAGGCTGAAACCGGCCTGCTGGGCGCAGCTGATAATGCCCAGGGTCTGCAATGTCTGCTCCGTATAGCTGCGATAACCGTTGGCCTGACGCTGGGCGTTGATCAGCCCGCTGGCCTCGTAGAAGCGAATACGCGAGGCGGCCAGACCGCTGCGCGTGGCCAGTTCACCAATTTTCATCATCTGTGCTCCGGGCTATTGACCTTAAAGTTGACTTTAACCTTAGGCTTGCTCCACCTGCTACCCCGGAGTACGCCATGACTGCCTTCCAACCGCTGCAACTGCCCAACGGCACCACCGTGTTCAATCGCATCGCCAAGGCGGCGATGGAAGAAAACCTCGCCGACGCCAGCCAGGGCCCATCCGCCGAACTGCTGCGTCTGTACCAGGCCTGGGCCGAGGGCGGTGCTGGGTTGTTGCTCACCGGTAATGTGATGGTCGACCGTCGCGCGATGACCGGCCCTGGTGGCGTAGTACTGGAGGATGAGCGTCAGCTGGATAAATTTCGCGAGTGGGCGCGCATCGGCCGTGCCCAGGGCGCGCAGTTCTGGATGCAGATCAACCACCCCGGCCGACAGATGCAGGCCAACCTCGGCCAGCAGACCGTCGCGCCCTCGGCTGTAGCCCTGGAGCTGGGCGGCCTGTCGAAGATGTTCCCCGTGCCCAAGGCGTTGGATGAGGCGCAAATCCATGAACTGATCCAGCGTTTTGCGCGCACCGCGCAGCTGGCCGAACAGGCCGGCTTTAGCGGCGTACAGATCCACGCGGCGCATGGTTACCTGCTGAGCCAGTTCCTTTCGCCGATCAGCAACAAGCGCAGCGATAGCTGGGGCGGCACGCTGGAAAACCGTGCGCGCCTGCTGCTGGAGGTGGTCAAGGCGGTACGTGCCTTGGTGGCGCCGAGCTTCTGTGTGGCGGTAAAGCTCAACTCGGCGGACTTCCAGCGTGGCGGCTTCGATGCGGCCGACGCCAAGCGCGTGGTACAGCTGCTTAACCAGTTGGATGTCGATCTGGTCGAACTGTCCGGCGGCAGCTACGAAGCCCCGGCTATGCAGGGCGATGCCCGCGACGGCCGCACCCTGGCGCGTGAGGCGTACTTTCTTGAGTTTGCCGGTGAGATCGCCGCTGCGGCGATGATGCCGGTGATGGTCACCGGTGGGATTCGCCGCTTGCCGGTGGTCGAGCAGGTATTGGCCAGCGGTGTGGCCATGGCCGGTATCGCCACAGCCCTGGCGATCAACCCGGCGCTGCCCAAACAGTGGCACGCCGGGCAGCAGAGCAGCGCCGAGCTGGCGCCGATCCGCTGGAAGCACAAGGCGCTGGCCTCCCTGGCCTATATGGCGGTGGTGAAATTCCAGCTGCGCCAGCTCAGCTTGGGTAAGCACACCCACGCAGGGGTTTCGCCGCTACGGGCGTTGCTGCTGGAACAACTGAAAACCGCACGGCGCACCCGCCAGTACAAACGCCTGATGGCGGCTGGCAGCTAGCGGGAAGATGCCCGGTCTTCATCCAGATCAGGCCGCTTTCTTCACGGAGCGGCTTGTGTTGCGCCAGATGCGGGCTGCTTAGCGGCTTTTCAGCAGCTTGATCAGCGCCTCGGCGGTGGCATCCGATGAGGATGGATTCTGCCCGGTGATCAGCAGCCCATCGACCAGCACATGGCTCTGCCAGTCGTTCGCGCTGGAGTAATGGCCGCCGTTGGCGATAAGCATGTCCTGCACCAGAAATGGCACCACCTCGGTCAGTTGCACCGCGGCCTCTTCGCTATTGCTGAAACCGGTGACCTTTTTGCCGCTAACCAGGGGTAGGCCGTTGGCCGCCTTCACATGGCGCAGCACTCCTGGAGCGTGGCAGACCGCCGCCACGGGTTTGTTCTGCGCCTGGAAGCGTTCGATAAGGGCGATGGAGGTGCGGTCTTCGGCCAGATCCCACAGAGGGCCATGGCCCCCGGGGTAGAACACAGCGTCGAAATCATCGGCCTGCACCTGGCTCAACGGCAGCGTCGTGGCCAGCGCCTGTTGCGCCGCAGCATCCGCTTTGAAGCGTTCGGTGGCTGGCGTTTGTGCATCGGCCGCGTCACTTTTCGGGTCGAGCGGCGGCTGGCCGCCCTTGGGCGAGGCCAGGGTCAGCTGCGCCCCGGCATCCTTGAACACGTAATAGGGCGAGGCGAACTCTTCCAGCCAGAAACCGGTTTTGTGCCCGGTGTCGCCCAGTTGGTCGTGGGAGGTCAGTACCAGCAGGATCTTCATAGAGTGTCCTTGGAAGCGGATGGCCGATAAATGGCCTACAGCTTAAGAACCCCAGCCAGACTCGATAATTCAAAACATTGTTGCGCCAGGGTCGAGCGCCCAGAACTGTCGGCGGCAACGCCTTCGGCCGCTGGCCGAGGCGTTGCGTGCGCTCAGGGCTCCGGCTTGTAACCCAGACGTAAACCACCCCAATGCCGCCCCTGGAGCATTATCGGCACCGACAGGTCGTGCATCAGCTCGCCGGTGTCGCGCATATAGGTCTGTAGCAGCAGCGGCTTCTGGTGGCTGCCACAGCGGATGCCGGTGCGGTCGTTGAACAGACGCTTGCTGCGGCTTTTCAGGGTGTCCACGGCGCGATCGCCGCAGGGTGGGTGGTTGAAGGCGTTGTTGTGCGTTGGCACGTAGCCTTCGGCGGTGCAGGCGATGGCGAAGACCAGGCCTTCGTGCTGGCTCAGTAGCGGCTCCTGAATGGCTGGTAGCACCTGATCGGCGTAGCTGTCGAAGCGCGTTTTGTATTTGGCAGGGAAGCTGCCGGCAATCGGCTGGTAGTGACGGTCGAACAGGTCGCTGGCGCTGATCCGGCCGCTTTGCAGGTCTGCTTCGAACTGCGCGGCAATCTGCGCCGCGGCGCTGCGGGCGAGGTCGTAGATGCGCTGGTGGTAGTCATCCAGGCCAACTTCGGCGAGCTGTTCGCTGACGCTTTCTGCCTGGCCGACCAGGCGTTCGGCAGCGCTGCTGAGTTGGCGGGTCTGCCCTTCGCTGTCGCCGACATCGCCGCGCAACTGGCCGACTGCTACCGAGAGTTCGGCCAGACGTTCGTGGTTCTGTCGGGTGCCCGTGTCGATCTGGCTGACCTGGCTTTCCACGTCCACCGCCAGTTCGGCAATCCCCTGCAGCTGTTCGCCGGTGTGCTCGACCTGCTGCGCGGCCAGGGTCAGCTGCTCGGCCTGCTGCTGCATATGGCTGACCACCGCTGCACTCTGCTGGCGGATATCGCTGACGATCTGCCCGACTTCCTCGGTGGCGCTGCTGGTGCGCCCGGCGAGGTTGCGCACCTCATCGGCAACCACGGCAAAGCCCCGGCCGAGCTCACCGGCGCGGGCTGCTTCGATGGCCGCATTCAGCGCGAGCAGGTTGGTCTGGCTGGCGATCGACTGGATCACCTGGGTGACTTTCTCGATCTGCTCGGTGCGGGCGCTGAGGCCGTCAATCAGCTCGCGGCTGGTGGCGGTCTGCGCGCTCAGGTGCTGCATGGTCTCGATGGCTTGACGCAACTCCTGCTGCCCGCTGCTGCTGTTCTGCCGCACGCTCTGTGCCGCCAGCAGGGTCTGCTCGGCGCGCTGGGCGTTGTCCTGTTCGGTATGGGTGATGGCCTCGGCTGCCAGGTTGATCTGCTCGGTGGCGCTCAGTTGCGATTGCAGTTTGCCGGCCAGCTGCTGCGCCGCATGCGCCACTTCGGCGGCGGCCAGGGCGTTGTGACAGGTGTGCCGCGACAGGCTCCGACTCAGGTTGCTGAACGTGTCGTGCTGCGCATTGGCGGGCGCCGGATGGTCTTCATGCTGGCGCTGCCAGGGCCCCAGCCACGGCCACAGGGCCAACAGCAGAAAGGACGGAACGCTGATAAACCAAGGCAGCTGGATCTGCTGGTACGTCACCATCAATCCGGCCAGCCCGATGGCATGCAGCAGGCAGGCCTTGGGATAGGTAATAAACGCAGCGCGCATGACAAACCTCATTATTTTTATTCTGGTCGAACCAACACCAGAAACTGCCTGTGGCGCGCCGCTGTGGAGTGGGCGAGCCATGCCTGCTGGAACTTCGGTGCGTGCAGCTGGATGTGCCTGAATAGGCAATCGGCCGTTGTCGGCGAATCTATAGACCATAGCGGGTGACGCTCTCTGCGGCCAACCTTTGGGGGGAGGTTAATTCGAGCACCCATGGCGGTTGAGGACCATGGCACTTTGGTCGCAGGTGATTTGTGTTTAGAGCCGGTGACGCTGGATAAAGCCCTTGTCGAGAAAATCCTTCCAGCGCCCGTAGAAGCGTCCGCCGGCACTGTGCCCGTGCCAGTCCAGCAACGCCCCACCGTCGCCCGTGGCGAGCAACGCCAGGCTCTGGCGTTGCGGGCGATAGCGTTTGAGCGCCAGACCACGTAGCGCGGCGTTGAGGTTGCTGGCCAGCACCGGGCCTTGGCGTACCGAGTACACCCCGCTCTTGCGTGCGCCGGGCAGGCTGGCGCAGTCGCCCACGGCAAAAATCGTCGGATGGGTGTAGCTCTGCAGCGTCGGGGCGATCAATACAAAGCCCTGTTCATCGCAGCCCAGGCCACTGTGTGCCGGCCAGGCAAAAGCCTTGGCGCCGCTGGCCAGCAACAGCCGTTGACCGCGCCAGACCGGCTCGTCGCCGCTGAACAGGCAGTCGTCCTCGATACGGCTGATCGGGCAATCCTCACGCACCCAGACGCCGCGCTGGCGCAGATGGCCGAGGGCGCGCAGACGTACGCCAGCGGACAACCCATCGAGCAGATGCCCGGCGCAGAACAGCGCCAGTTGCGGCACTTTTCCGGCCAAGGCCAGTGCCAGCTCAACCCCTGCCGCGCCGCCACCGAGAATCGCCAAAGGCTGCGGTGCGGCTTGCCACTGTTGCCAGCCGTCGAGAAATTCCGCAAAGGGTTTTACCGCCAACAGCTGCATGGCATCGCCCTGTTGCGCTGGTGCGGCAACCTGCGCGCCGACATTGAGCGACAGCCAGCTGGCGGTAAGGGTTTTGCCATCGGCCAGCTGCACCTGCTGCTGGGCGGCGGACAGGCTCTCCACCGGGCTGATGATCAACTCGACCTTGGCCGCGCGGCACAACGCCTGCAGCTCGACCTGACAATCTTCCGGCCGATGCCGCCCAGCCAGCAGCCCCGGCAGCATGCCGGAATACCAGGCCACCGGCCCGGCACTGAGCAGGGCGATACGCCCCGGCGGCCGCTCGACCAACGCCCAACGCCGCAGCACGCCGAGGTGGGCGTGGCCGGCACCGATCAACAGCAGGTCATAGTGATGAGTCACGCAGGGCTTCCATGGGTTGCGCTGAGACAGAGCCCGCATGGTAAAGACTTAAGCGCGCGGTTGTCGCCCATCAGGTTGTTGCGATTTAGCTATCCGCGCTGGGCACGGTGATGTGCTTGACCTGCTGAAACGCTGACAAGCCCCACGGCCCCAGCTCGCGGCCGATGCCGCTGGCTTTGCCGCCGCCCCAGGAGGTGTGCGGGTAGATCACCTGCGCCGAGTTGATCCACACATGCCCGGCTTCAAGCGCTGCAGCCACGCGCAGGGCGCGCTTGCGGTCGGCGCTGACTACCGTGGCGGCCAGAGCGAAGTCGCAGTTATTGGCTTGCTGCAATGCATCGGCCTCATCGCTAAAGCGCCGGCTGCAGAGCACCGGGCCGAAGATTTCCTCACGCCACAGGCGGCTGTCTTCCGGCACATCGGCGTACAGGGTGGGCGCGACAAACCAGCCTGGCCCCGGCAGTTGCTGCGCGCCGCCGAGGCAGTGCAGGCCTTCCTGTTTGGCGATGGCGAAATATTCCAGCACCTTGTGCAGTTGCGCCTGGCTGGTCATCGGGCCCATTTCGCAGCCATCGCTCAGTGGGTCGCTGACCTTGAGCGCGGCCATGGCGTTGGCCAGTTTGTCCAGCAGGGCGTCGGCGATGCTCTCTTCGACCAGCAGGCGCGAGGTGGCCGAGCACATCTGCCCGGCGTTCCAGCAAATGCCGGCGATGATCCACTGCACCGCCTGGTCCAGATCGCTGTCGGCGAATACCAGGATCGGCGACTTGCCGCCCAGCTCCAGGGCCACTGGCATTGTGCGGGCGCTAGCGGCCTGCATCACCTTGCGCCCCACCGCATTGCTGCCGGTAAAGGACAGCTTGGCGATCTGCGGATGGTTGACCAGCGCCGTGCCCGTAGTGGCATCCCCCGGCAGCAGGTTGAACACTCCCGCCGGCAGGCCGATGGCGCTGGCGATTTCGGCCAGTTGCAGCTCGATCAGCGGGGTCAGTTCGGACGGCTTGAGCAGCACACAGCAACCCGCCGCCAGGGCCGGAGCGAGCTTCCAGGCGCTGGTCACCAGGGGGAAATTCCACGGCACTATCAGGCCGACCACGCCCAGCGGTTCTTGGCGGGTAAAAGACTGGTAGCTGCTGTCCGGCAGATCTACGGCGGCGTTCTGTCGAGCGTCCAGACCGTCGGCCAGTTCGGCGTAATAGGCGAAGGTGGCGATGGCATCGCTGATATCCAGCTTGGCCTCATGCCGCGGCTTGCCGCTGTTGCGCATCTGCAACTCGATCAGCTGCGGGCTGCGCGCCTCGATCTCTGCAGCGAAGGCGCGTAGATAGTCAGCGCGTTCACGGGCCGGGCGTTGGCTCCAGGCCGGAAAGGCGTGGCGCGCAGCCGGCACCGCAAGTTCGACATCCGCCGCCGAGGCGCAGGCCACGCTAGCAATCTGCTCGCCCGTGCTGGGGTTGAACACCGGCAGTTGGCTGGCGCTGTGGGCGGTGTGCCAGGCGCCATCGATAAACAGTTGGGCGGTCATGCATCACCTTCAGCGGAAGGATGGAACGGTGCCTGCTCCAGCACTTCGATAATCAGCGGGCGGTCGCTCGGCGCACCGCGCAGCAGCTCGGCCAGGTGCGCGTGGTCGCGGGCACGTTCGGCGGCGCAGCCGAAGCCACGGGCGATGGCCAGCAGGTCCGGGGTGTAGATATCCACGCCGATCGGGGTGATCTCGCGCCTTTCCATATAGCGCTTGATCTCGCCGTAGCCGGCGTTGTTCCACAGCAGCACGATAATGCCGACCCCGGCTTCCACCGCGCTGGCCAGCTCCGGCAGGGTGAACTGGATACCTCCATCGCCCATCAGGCTGATCACCGGGCGGTTTGGCTCGGCCAGCTTGGCGCCGATGGCCGCCGGCAGTCCGTAGCCCAGGGTGCCGTAGCCAGTGGAGGCGTTGAACCAGCGTCGCGCGCCGTCCAGCTCCACCAGGTGGTTGCCGCTGTACACGGTCTGGGTTGAATCGCCGACAAAGCGCGCCTCCGGCAGCACCTCCAGCACTGTGTCGAACAGCTGGCGGTAATGCGCCCAGCCGCTAAAGTCCTCGGCCAGTTGCGCCTGCACGGCAGCGGTGCGCATGGCGCCGGGGCTGTTGGCGCGTTGCTCGCCGGGGTCGAACTCGGCCAGCAGCATGCGCATGGCCAGACGTGCGTCGCCCTGGATGGCCAGGGTTGGGGCGAAGTTGCGCTGCAGTTGCTGGGCGTCGATATCGATGCGAATCAGCGCGCCGCCCAGCTGGAAATTGCCGTCGAACACCACGTCGTAGTCGGTTTCACCCAGCTCGGTGCCGATGGCCAGCACCACATCGGCGGCCAGCGCCAGCTCGCGTACCGGTACCAGCGACTGGTTGCTGCCCAGCAGCAGCGGATGGCCAGGCGGCAGCAGGCCCTTGGCGTTGATGGTTTGCGCGGTTGGCGCATCCAGGGCCACTGCCAGAGCACGGGCTTCGGCCTGAGCCGTGACGCAGCCACCGCCGAGCAGCAGCAGCGGGCGCTTGGCGTTTTTCAGCATGGCCGCCGCTTCGCGGATCAGCGTGCGGTTGGGCGAGGGACGCTGGATGCTCGGCCTGGTTGCCAGGCGCATATGGCTGGCATCGGCGGTGATGATGTCCAGCGGCAGCTCGATATGCACCGGCCGTGGCCGTTCACCCTCGAATACGGCGAAGGCGCGAGCCAGCACGGCGGGCAGTTCCTCGACGCTCATCAATGTGTGGCTGAATGCCGTCACCCCGGCGGTCATCGCCCGTTGGTTGGGCAGCTCGTGCAGATAGCCCTTGCCCAGGCCTAGGCGATTACGTTCGTTGACGCTGGAGATCACCAGCATGGGAATCGAGTCGGCGTAAGCCTGGCCCATGGCCGTGAGGATATTGGTCATCCCCGGGCCGGTGATGATAAAGCACACCCCCGGTTTTCCACTGACGCGGGCATAGCCGTCGGCCATAAAGCCGGCGCCCTGCTCGTGGCGCGGGGTGATATGGCGAATGTTGCTGTGCGGCAGGCCGCGGTACAGCTCGACGGTGTGCACGCCGGGGATGCCGAATACGGTGTCGACGCCCCAGGCTTCGAGTTGTTTGACGAGAAATTCGCCGCAGGTGGTCATGTCTTGAATCCTGTGTGGGACGGAAGACCCTCACCCCGGCCCTCTCCCAGAGGGAGAGGGGGAGGTAGGATGTTGTGTCAGCCGACGATCCAATGCGCCATCAGCGCGATGATCGGCAGGGTGATCAGGGTGCGGATGATAAAGATGGCGAACAGTTCGAGGATGTTCAGCGGCAGCTTGGCCTTGATGATCAGCACGCCGACTTCCGACATATAGATCAGCTGGGTCAGCGACACGCAGGCCACCACGAAGCGGGTCAGTTCACTCTCGATACCCTTGCCCAGCACAGCCGGCAGGAACATATCGGCAAAGCCCACCAGCATCGCCGGCGCGGCCTTGGCGGCTTCCGGCAGTTGCAGCAGTTCCAGCAGCGGCACTATCGGCGCGGACAGCCAGTTGAAGATCGGCGTGTACTCGGCAATCGCCAGGGACAGGGTGCCGATGGCCATTACCAGCGGCAGCAGGCCGAGCCAGATATCCACCACGTTATGCACGCCGACCTTGACCATCTGCGCGGGCGACGGATTGCTGTTGGCGCGTTTCACCGCCTGCAGCACGCCCCAGCGCAGCAGCGAGGTGCCGGCCGGTACGTCTTCCTTGATCTGCTTGCCGACACCGGCCACGTAGTCGTCTTTCTTCCACGACAGCGGCGGGATGCGCGGAGTGATGATCGCCGCGGCCAGGCCCGCCACTACTACGGTGAGGTAGAAGGGTACAAACAGGTGGTCGAGCTTCATAAAGCTGGTGATCAGCAGGCTGAAGGCGATGGAGGCGACCGAGAAGTTGGTGGCGATTACCGCTGCTTCCCGGGCGCTGTAGAAGCCCTTCTGGTACTGCTGCGCGGTAATCAGCACGCCGACGGTGCCGGAGCCGAGCCAGCTGGCGATGGCGTCGATGGCCGAGCGGCCCGGCAGGCCGAAGACCTTGCGGAACACGTTGCGCACCAGGGTGCCGCAGAACTCCATCAAGCCGAAATCGGTGAGCAGCGGCAGGATCAACCCGGCCACCAGAAAGAAGGTGATCAGCACCGGGGCCAGGTCTTTCAGCACCACGCCGCCGGTGTTGGCGTTCCACACCCATTCCGGGCCGAACTGCCAGAAGGTCATGGCAGCAAACACTGCGCCGAGCACGCGCAGGCCGAGCCATAACGGGCTGAGGTTAAACATCTCGTTAAGTGTTGGCCGTGTGGTCAGCCACTTGGGCTTGAGCAGGCTGGCGAACAGGCCGAGGGCGGCGGAAAACAGCAGCAGGCCGGTGGCGATGGCCGGCAACCAGGCGCTTAGCGCGGCTTTCAAGGCGTCGGCCATTACGCCCAGGCCGATGGTGACCTTGTCGTCATAGACGATGGGGGTAAGAAACAGCAGGACGCCGAGCAGCGAGGGGATCAGAAAGATCAGCAGCTGGCGCAGGTTGTAGGAGCTGTGGGCGGGCGGCTGGTCGTCCAGCAGCGGCATGCTTTGTTCGTGGTTCATCGTGGCACCCTATTTATTGTTGTAGTGCACGGGCACCGCACGAGGTGCCCGATCAGTATAAAAAACCAGGGATTTAGCGTTGCTTGACCCCTGGAAGCACGCAGAGCATTTCGTAGAGCAGGTTGGCCCCCAGCAACGAGGTATTGCCGGTGGTGTCGTAGGGCGGTGAGACCTCGACCAGATCGCCGCCAACCAGCTGCAGGCCCTGGCAGCCGCGGATGATTTCCATGGCCTGGATGGTGGTCAGGCCGCCGATTTCCGGGGTGCCGGTACCAGGCGCCCAGGCCGGGTCGATGCCGTCGATATCGAAGCTCAGGTACACCGGGCCGCCGCCGACCTTGGCGCGTACTTCTTCCATCAGCGGGGTCAGGGATTTGTGCCAGCACTCTTCGGCCTGCACCACACGAAAGCCCTGCTTGCGGCTCCAGTTAAAGTCCTCGGCGGTGTAGCCCTGGGCACGCAGACCGATCTGCACCACGCGGTCGCAATCGAGCAGGTCTTCCTCCACCGCGCGGCGGAAGGTGGTGCCGTGGGCGATTTTCTCGCCGAACATATGGTTATTCACATCGGCGTGGGCGTCGATATGCACCAGGCCGACCTTGCCGTGTTTCTTCTTGAGCGCACGGAGAATCGGCAAGGTGATGGTGTGATCACCGCCCAGGGTCAGCGGGATGATGCCCAGTTCGAGGATCTCGTCGTAGGCCTCTTCGATGATGCGGATGGCCTCGGCCATATTGAAGGTGTTGATCGGCACATCGCCGATATCGGCGATATTCAGCGAGTCGAATGGCGCCGCGCCAGTGGCCATATTGTAGGGGCGGATCATCACCGACTGTGCGCGGATCTCGCGCGGGCCGAAGCGGGTGCCGGAGCGCAGCGAGGTGCCGATATCCAGGGGCACGCCGACAAAGCCGACATCCAGTTCGCGTTTCTCTTCAGTCTTCTGGATATGCGGCAAGCGCATCATGGTGGCGATGCCACCGAAGCGCGGCATCTCGTTGCCGCCCAGGGGCTGGTGCAGGATCTTGTCCACGGCTAGGCCTCAGCATTGTTGTGGTTATTAGTGGGGCCGATTCTTGGTCAGGCTGCGCTTGCGACAAATCGCTGCAGGCAAAAACTTAGTTCAGAAATTTCTAAACTAATACGCGCCTCTGTAGGATGGGTCGAACCGCGTAACCCATCCGAAGAGTCCGCGCTGATGAGCCAAGCCCTGCCCGATCTGAAACTGCTGCGCATCTTCGTCTCGGTGGTGCGTCATCAGGGTTTTGCCGCCGCGCAGCAGGAGCTGAACCTTTCCACCTCGGCGATCAGCACCTATATGAGTCAGCTGGAGAGCCAGCTGGGCTTGAGTCTCTGTCACCGTGGTCGTGGCGGCTTTATCCTGACCAGCAAGGGTGAGCTGTTCCATCAGGAAACCCTGCGTCTGCTCGGCGAGCTGGAAGGCTTCGAGCGCTATTCGGCGGCGCTCAAGGGCGAGCTGCGCGGTACCCTCAACCTCGGCGTGCTGGACTCCACGGTAAGCGATCCGGCGCTGCCGCTGGCCGAGGTGATCGGCGCTTACAGTCAGGAGCATCCGGCCGTGCACCTGCATCTGTCGGTGGTCAGCCCTTACGAGCTGCAACTGGCGGTGCTGGATAACCGCCTGGACCTGGCCATCGGCGCGTTCTCCACGCGGATGAACGGCCTGGTCTACCAGCCGCTGTACCGTGAGCAGCACTGGCTGTATTGCAGCGAGCGCCATTCGCTATTTACCGAGCGGCGCATCCCTGAGGAAGTAATCGCCCAGCAGCGGATGGTCGGCCGTGGTTACTGGAGCCAGGCGGAACTGGCCCGCCACGGCTTCAAGCACAGCGCGGCGACGGTGGAGTCGATGGAGGCGCAGCTGATTCTGGTGCTGTCCGGCGCGTATATCGGCTACCTGCCGGAGCATTACGCGCAGCCCTGGGTTGAGCAGGGCCGGCTCAAGGTGCTGCTGCCGGCGACCTTCGGCTATCAGGCGCCCTTCTCCCTAATTTTGCGCCGTGGCCGTTCGCGGGAAGCGCTGATTCAAACCTTCCGCGACCTGCTTAAGGCTCAGCTTAATCAGGAGTAGAGCCTGTTTAGGGCGTCGCACTGCGCAACTGCGGGGCGGCGAAATAGCTTTCTGCCGACTCGCCGGTGTTGTCGCTGTCGGCGGCAAATACCACACCAAGGATCTTGCGCGGTGCGCTGCCAAAGGCGGCGATGGCGTCGGCACGTAGATCTCGCGACTCCGTGAGCCATTGCCCCAGTGGTGCTTCCGGGCCGCGCAGCACGTGCATTTCCACTGTTTCGGTATAGGCGCTGCGCGCATGGGTGCCAGGTGCGGCGCGGTTGTCCCAGACGTAGCTCAGGGTTGCTGCTGGCAGCTCGGGGTCGAAGAAAGTTCGCGCTAGCCGCAGCTTCTGCCGGGTGACGAAACTTAGCGATTCCAGCGGGTAATCCAGCAGCACATAAACTCGCGCCGCGTAGTCATCGCCTTCGCGGGTGGCGAAGCGGGCCTGCTCCAGTTTCTGCTCAGTGCGCCATTGCCAGCTTAGCTGCCAGGGCTGCTCGCCGGGCAGATCCAGCGGATGCAGCAAGCCGCCCGCGGCGGCATCGGCCTTGATCCGCAGCACCTGCTGTCCGTCTTGCTCGACCAGCCTGCGCACGGACGGTTTGAGTTTGGGAATATCCGCCAGCCGCCAAGGCGCCGACCATTCGCCATTGGGCGGGCCGGCCGTCCAGGGCGTCAGTTGGTTGTCGGCCTGGGCCAGTGGCGTGGCCAGCAGCAGGGCGATTAACAGTGCGCGCACTAGCTGCGTCGCCAGGTATGAAAACGTTCTACCAGCCGCAGCAGCCCTTGCGGGGCATGCGCGCGTTTCCATTCACCGGCCGCGTACTTATTGGCCTCGGCCATGGTCGGGTAGCTGTGGATGGTGCCGAGAATCTTGTTCAGGCCCAGGCCATGTTTCATCGCCAGCACATATTCGGCGAGCAGCTCGCCGGCGTGCTCGCCGACTATGGTTACGCCGAGGATCTGGTCCTTGCCCGGCACGGTCAGCACTTTGACAAAGCCGTGGGCGGCTTCGTCGGCGATGGCTCGGTCGAGATCGTCGATGCCATAGCGGGTCACCTCATAGGCGATGTTCTGCGCCTTGGCCTCACCCTCACTCAGCCCAACGCGGGCGACCTCGGGATCGGTAAAGGTGCAGGCGGGAATCACCCGGTAATCCACCTTGAAACGCTTAAAGCCGCTGAACAGCGCATTCACCGCGGCATACCAGGCCTGGTGCGCGGCGACATGGGTGAACTGGTACGGCCCGGTGACATCGCCCACCGCGTAGATATTGGGAAAGCGCGTGGCCAGGTATTCGTCGGTTTCCAGGGTGCCGTTGGGCCGCACGGTCAGGCCCAGTTCCTCGACGCCATAACCCGTGACATTGGCTACGCGGCCGAGGGCCAGCAGCAGGCCGTCGAAGGCGATGGTCACCTCCTCGCCGGTATCCAGGCGACGGGCGACCATACGTTGTTCGCCATCCACCACCTCGAAGCGTTCGGCCCTGTGTTGCAGGCGCACATCCACGCCGTCGTTGCGCAGGCTCTGCAATACCAGCTCGCTGGCATCGGCGTCTTCGCGCGGCAACAGACGCTCGGCCAACTCCACCTGAATCACCTGGCTGCCGAGGCGCTGGAAGGCCTGGGCCAGCTCGCAGCCAATCGGCCCGCCGCCGAGTACCAGCAGCCAGCGCGGTTGCTGGCGCAGGTTCCAGATGCTGTCCGATGTGTAACTCTGCACCTGCTCCAGGCCAGGAATCTTCGGCACCAGCGGCCGCGCGCCGGCGGCGATAATCAGGTTGCGGCTGGTCAGGGTCTGGCCATTTACTTCCACGCTCCAGGGCGAAAGGATTTTCGCTTCGCCCTGAATCACCTCGACGCCCAGGCCGGTGTAACGCTCGATCGAATCATGCGGTTCGATATCGGCGATCACCCGTTGGATGCGCTGCATCACCGCCGGGAAATCCACCGTGCCCTGCACGCCGCTAAAGCCCAGCGCCTGGCCCTTTTTCAGTTCATTGGCCAGCTTGGCCGAACGCAGCAGCGCCTTGGACGGCACGCAGCCGGTGTTCAGGCAATCGCCGCCCATCTGGTGCTTCTCGATCAGGCTGACCTTGGCCTTAACCGCCGCCGCGATATAGGCGCTGACCAGGCCGCCGGCACCGGCGCCGATCACCAGCAGGTTGCGGTCAAACGTCTTGGGTTTATGCCAGCCGGCATACACCCGGCGTGCCTGGATCAGGCCGAGCAGCTTGCGCGCGATCAGCGGGAACACGCCGAGCAAGACAAAGGCACCGAGTAAGCCCGGCGAGAGAATGCCAGCCAGCGACTCCAGTTGGCCCAGCTCGCGCCCGGCATTTACGAAGACCAGGGTGCCCGGCAGCATGCCGAGCTGGCTGACCCACCAGTAGGTCCGCGCCGGCAGCCGGGTTAGGCCCATGGCCAGGTTGATCAGAAAGAATGGAAAGACCGGCACCAGGCGCAGGGCGAATAGGTAGAACGCGCCCTCGCGTTCAATCCCCGCATCGATGCCGGCCAAGCGCTGGCCGAAGCGCGCCTGCACCCAATCGCGCAGCAGAAAGCGGCTGCTGAGCATGGCCAGAGTCGCGCCCAGGGTCGAGGCGAAGGACACCAGGACAAAACCTTCGAGCAGGCCGAACAACGCGCCGGCCAGCAGAGTCATCAACGCCGCACCAGGCAGCGATAGTGCGGTAACCGCCACATAGGCGAGAAAGAACACACTAGCCGCCAGCCAGGGTTGCGCCGTTACCTGAGCGTTGAGCGCGGCCTGCTGCGCCTTGAGCGCTTCCAGATTGAGGTACTGGCCGATGTCGAAGACAAAGAAGCTGCCCAGCAGCGCGAGGATCAGGCCCATCAGGGCGAGTTTGCGGCTATTCATCAGTCAGCGCCTCCAGGGCGCAAAGGCTTTGGCACAGGCTAAAACCGGCCAGCAGAGCAGTCTCGGGGCGGTCGGTCAGTTGGCCGAGCACCCGTGAACGATAGGACAACGCCGCCGGACTATGGGCGGGCCACTGGCGGTCGAAGTCGGTGAGAAAGGCGTCGTGCACGTAGTTCAGCGGCAGGGCTTCGATAAACAGGCCATCACGCTGGCAGCGATACAGCGCCGCTGGATGTGGCGTCGTCGCGATACGGCTAAGCAGGCCATAACGGCCGCCGGCAAAATTCGGTAGCCCGGCCGCGCCGTTATTGATCAGCGCGCCGTGCTCAAGGTTCAGGGCCACCGCCGAGCAGGTATGACTGGTGGCCAGAACCTGGATGTTGTGTGCGGCGAACCAGCTATTCAGTTGCTGCTGACGCGCCGGTTCGCTGAGCGATTCCCGCGAGCAGCTCCAGCCGGCCAGGGACTGTTCGTCGCCATGGCTGATCGCCACGCGCTGGCCGCCGACCTTGACCAGCGCGGTGCTCGGCCGCTCCGCCAGGCGTTCGGCCATAGCGGGCAAACCCTGCACGGTTTTATTCAATTCCTGCTGGATGGTATTGGAGCGCTCGACCACTGCCTCCTCCACTGTCGCCGGATAAGCGCAGCCGCAGCCTGCACCGCTGTCGTTGGCACGACCGAGTTCGGTTTCGACATTGCCGCGCAGGGCCAGATGGGCTGCGAGGCCCTGTTCGATCTGCTGGAAAATTTGCGGGTCGCGGTCGAACCAGTGCGCGTCGCCATTAAATACCACCCGCGCATTGGGTTCGGCGGTCAAGCGCCGCTGCAACGCAGTCAGGGCCTGGCGATTGCCATACAAACCGCCGACCACATATAGCACCTGGCAGTCGAACAGCGGCTCGCCGCTAAAGGCATCCCGTGCCAGGCGGTAGTCCAGCGGGCAATCGCGGCCAGCGCGCATCAGGCTTTGCCCCGCAGCCAGCCGGGCAGCAGATAACCCAGCACGCAGAGCCCGAGACCGTAGAGGTTAGTGCCGAGCAGCAGCGCATATTTGCCGTCGCCGATGGCCCAACTTTGCGGAATCCAGTTCAGGGTCAGGGCTACGCCGAGGCCCAGGCCGGTCCAGAAGCTCAGGTGAAAGCCCAGGCGGGTTGGCGTGGTCAGGCCGTGCAGGACAAATACCGGCGCCAGGCCGATGACCATGGTGCCGCTGATGGTGGTGGCCTTGAGGATATCGGTGCCGGCGATCATCGGCAGATTGCCGAGCAGGGCGAACACCACCATCACCGCCATGCCCACGCCAATGGCTTTCTGCCCGAGGTCTCGGCCGGCCAGTTTTGGCAGTTCGCGCCCGGCCAGTTTGGCCAGGCTGGAGAAGGTTGAGTCCAGGGTCGAGCCGGCAGCTGAGACCATCACCACTGTCATGATCAGCAGCGCGCCGATGCCCAGGCTCTTGGCCAGTGCGGCGGGCACATTGTCTGAGGCAGCCAGGCCGGTGAGCTGGGCGTGCACGCCGATCAGGCTAAAGGCCAGAATGGCGATAAAGCCGAGAATGCCGGCAATCAGAAAGGAGCGGCGCATGGCCTTCTCCTCGCTGATAAAGCCGCGGTCGGTCAACACCGGATCGTGGAAACCGTAGCTGAAGGCCTGCAGGCCGGCGACCAGGAGCAGGTCGACGCCGGCATTCAGCGCCCAATTGCTGGTGCTGGCCAGATCAGTCGGCGAATGCTGTGGCAGCACCAGGCCAAGTACCCAGACCAGGGCGATCACGAAGATCGCCGCTTGCGCCGCGTCGGTAAGAATCGAGCTGCGCAGCCCGCCACGCAGGCTGTAGGCCAGGGTTACGGCGGTAAACAACAGCGCCGAAGCGATAAATTCGATGCTGCCGGAGTCGCCGTAATAACCGCCGACCACCGCAGTGTTGCTCCACACCTCGTTAAACAGACGAATCAGAATCGCAGCCGAAAACGCCAGCGCCGCGCCACGGCCGTAATGGCTGCTCAAGAAGCTGACCAAGCCGGTGGCGGCAAAGCGTCGGCGCAGGCGGTAGATGACAAAGCCGGTCAGCGGAATCGACAGCCAGTACATGGCATACGCCAGGCCACCGACCAGGCCGTAAGTGGCCCCAAGGTTGGCGGCGTTGGTTACCGATTTGGCGAAGATCCAGCTGATAAATATGCTCGAGGTGATCAGCCAGGGGCTGGCGCTGCGGCCCTGGTTGTCCTCGCCATTAAAGAACCCGCCCAGGGTTACGGCGCGTGGCGACAAGGCCAGCATCAGCGCGCCGTAGACCAGCAGAAAACCCCAGAAGAACAGCCCGGTCAGACTGGTTGGTTGCATGGATCGATCCTTAGGAAGTGAGGCTGCCGCCGCAGCTGGAACCCTGTCCGGCGGTGCAGGCGTAGCAGTGGTCACGAGTGACAATAGGGTTGCCGGCAAGCGATGCGCTAAGCAGATCACGCAGATGCGGCCGTTCCCGGCCGATCAGTTGGCCTTGCAGCTCAAGCGGTAAATCGAGCATCTGGTTGAAGTCGCAGTCGTACAGATAGCCCTGCCAGTCGACGCTGACCAGGCTGCGGCACATCAGCGGTTCGAGGTTTTCCGGGCGGTAGCTGTCGCGCAATAGTTGCATATAGCCGTTGAACTGGCCCTTGCTGACCAGGGTGCTGCCAAAGCGCGCAATCGGCTGGTTGGTGATGGTCAGCAAGTGGTTGAAGACGATGCCGAAGTCCTCGGCCAGGTGGCGTTTGTAATCGGCTTCCAGCGCCGCTTGCGGTGGCGGCAGGCTCGGGCCCTGCGGGTTGTACACCAGGTTGAGAATCAGGCCGCTGCCCGGTTGGCCGTAGCCCAGGGCATTGAGCTGTTGCAGGCCCTTGATGCTGGCATCGAACACGCCATCACCGCGCTGCTTGTCGACGTTATCGCGCGAGTAGCAAGGCAGCGAGGCGCTGACTTCGACGCCCTGCTCGGCGAGAAACTGCGCGAGGTCTTCGTAACCCGGTTCGCTGAGGATGGTCAGGTTGCAGCGGTCGATCACCCGCAGGCCTTCGCGGCGCGCGTGGCTGACGATCTCGCGAAAACGCGGGTGCATCTCCGGTGCACCGCCGGTGAGGTCGAGGGTGTGCACCGGATGGGCGTCGATCACCTGATGCAGCAGGGCCAGGCTTTCGTCGGTCATGGCCTCGGTGCGGGTCGGCCCGGCATTCACATGGCAATGCAGGCAGCGCTGATTGCAGCGGTAGGTCAGGTTGATCTGCAGCGCTTCCAGTTGGCCACGGCGGATAGCCGGAAAGGCCAGTTGGTCGAGCAAGGGCAACATTGCATGCACGGTGTTGGGTTCCTTGATGCTGACGCGCCGGCTGATCGTGTCAGCCGCTAAGTAGCCACTATAGAGAGTGCCCGAGGGTTTTTGTTACGCGCGCAGGTAGAAGAATGTTGCGTAATTAGTTATACAAATCTTATACAGATAATGCAGAATCTGCAGTTGTTACCCTGCCCGCTGCCTGCGAGGATCCGTTTATGTTAGTCCGCCTTACCTATGCCAGCCGTGCCAGTCATTCGGTTTCAGCCGAGCTGATCCGCGAGATTCTCGACAGTTCACAGCGCAATAATCCAGGTAAAGGCCTGACCGGGATACTTTGCTGCAACGCCGATATCTTTCTGCAGGCACTCGAAGGGCCGCGTGCGGAGGTGAACGCCTTGTACAACCGGTTGGCCGATGACAGCCGGCACAAGGACCTGACTATCCTCGACTACGCCGAAATCAGCATGCGCCGTTACAGCAACTGGAGCATGGGCTGGGCCGGGGCCAAGCAGGCCAACCGCGAGTTGTTCCTGAAGTACTCGGCCAGCGACCGCTTCGACCCGTTCAGCATGAGTGCCGAGCAAATTACCGGCCTGCTGCTGGAGCTGAGTGAGACAGTCAGCGCAATCAAATCGCCAGTTCTCAGCTAGAATTCCTCAGCGTCAACTCGTCTAGTAGGCGGGCTGTGTTCACCCTGAGCCTTGGCGCACCTCGCAGTTCATTGAGGCGCCAGGATGCTCCGTCTGCTCAACCTTCCACTGCTGGCTGTGCTGCTCTGCTTTGCTCTGGGCAGCGCCCAGGCGTTTGCCGAACTGCCATTGCTGGTGTTGAGCAGTGAGCAGCTCAAGCAGCCGGTGGAGGTTCCCGCCAGCCTGGTGCTGGAAGACCCTAGCGGCACCCTGACCGCCGCCGAGGTGCAGCAACGCATTGCCAGTGAGGGCCAACGAGTCGATGGCATCCCGCGTCTGGGTTACTCGGCCAGCGCCTGGTGGCTGGCATTCCGCCTCGATGCGCCGGTGGCCGAACGCCTTGATCTGATTATCGACCGGCCCTTTCTCGACGATATCGAAGTCTGGCTGTATGACCGCGAACGGCTGATTGCGCCCTTCTACAGCGGCGATCACCGCGACTTCCTGCAGCGTGGCGTGCCATCGCCGCACTTTCTCCTCAATCTGCCGCGCCTTGGCGAAGGCCCGCACACCCTGCTGCTGCGGGTGCAAAGCGGCTCGGCAGTGAGTGTGCCGATGCAGCTGGTGGCCGCCGAGCAAAGCCCGCTATTGCTGGCCGAGCACTGGATGCGCAGCGGTCTGCTGCTGGGTGCGTTGCTCAGTCTTACGCTGTTCTTTCTGGTGAAGTTCAGCACCCTGCGCGAGCGGCAGCTGGTGTGGTTCTGCCTGACGGTGGCCAGCGTGGCGCTGTACAACGCCAGCCTGCATGGCATCACCAGCCTGCTCGGGCCGCAGTGGGTGTGGCTGTCGACCCAGTTGGCCAATCTGGCCAACCCCGGCATGCTGATCTTCAGCAGCCTGTTTCTGGCCGACTCGCTGAAGCTCGAGCTGGGCCGCGTGCGCCATCTGCGCAACGTACTGTTTGCCGTGACCCTGCTGGTGTGTGGCTGGACCATGGTCAGCTATGGGCACTTCCGCTCCTACCAGACGCTGAACGTGCTGATTTTGCTCAACGGGGCGTTCCAGCTGTTGCTGCTGATCCTCGGCGTGCGCCAGCGTCGGCCTTACGCCATTGGCTATCTGCTGTGCTGGAGCTCGGCCCTGCTGCTGATGTTGCTGGTGCCGCTGGGGCGCAGTGGGGTGATTCCGCTGCCGCCGGGCTTCAACTACATGCACGCCTACCTGCCGGTGCTGAGCATGCTGCTGTTCGGCGGCATTCTCGATAAACAGCTGGAGCAGATCCGCCGCGCCCTGCTGCACAGCAAGGCCCAGGCACTGGGCAATCTGGAGCAATACCAGGCGCTGTTCAGCAGCAGTGGCGAGGGGATTTTCCGCTGCACCCGCAGCGGGGCACTGATCGAAGCCAACCCGAGTTTTGCCGCCTTGCTCGGGCTTAATCCGGGCAGCCCCGAGCTGTCGATGCAGCAACTACTGGGTGCCGAGCCATGGGCCGAGCATGTAGCGCAGCTGCATAACGAACAGCCGGCGATCAGTCAGGAGTGCCAGATCCATGGGCTCGACGGGCAGAGTCACTGGGTCTACCTGTCGCTGCATCTGCGCCCGACCCAGGATTGCATCGAAGGCATTGTGGTCGATCTCAGCGAGCGCCGCGCCCTGGAAGAACGCCTGCAGTACCTGGCTGCGCATGACTCGCTGACCGGCCTGCTTAACCGCCGCGAGCTGGAGCGTTTGCTACGCGAGAGCCTCAAGGGTTTGGCCAAGCCGCGTTACAGCCATTTGCTGTGCCTGGACCTGGATCAGTTCAAGCAGGTCAACGACCTCTGCGGGCATTCGGCGGGCGATCAGTTGCTGCGCCAGCTGTCCGGCCACCTGCTGCACCATCTGCCACGGCATGCCGAACTGGCGCGCATTGGTGGCGACGAATTTGCCGTGTTGCTGCGTGAGATCAACGATGAAGCGGCGCTGGAGCATGCGGAAAGCCTGCGCCACTGCGTCGAGCAATTCGTTTTCAGCTGGCAGGGCCGGCCGTTCCGCGTGCAGGCCAGCATCGGTCTGCTGGAGTTGGACAGCGGTGTCAGCGACTGGGAAACCGCGTTGAACTGGGCTAACAGCGCCAGCCAGCTGGCCAAGCACCTGGGGCGTAACCGCGTGCAGCAGTTCAACCCTGCCGATGGCGTGCTGCTGGAACATCAACGCCAGCTGCAATGGATCACCCGCTTGCGTGAGGCCATCGAGCTGGGCCACTTCGAGTTGTTCTATCAGCCGGTGGTGGCGCTGCAGGGCAACAGCGAAGGCCTGCGTTATGAAGTGCTGCTGCGCTATCACGACCCGCTCAGCGGCGAGTGGGTCAGCCCCGGGCAATTTCTCGGCGCGGCGGAACGTTATGGCTTTCTCGGTGCCATCGACCGCTGGGTGGTGATGCGCCTGCTGCAATGGCTGGCGGATAACCCGCGGCATGTGCAGCAACTGCAGCAGGTGAATTTCAACCTGACCGCCAGTTCGCTGCTTAACGCGCACTTCCACGAGATGCTCCACAGCGAGCTGCTGCGACACAACCTGCCGGCGCACAAGCTGTGTATCGAGGTGACCGAGATGGTGGCCCTGGGCGAGCTGGGGGTGTCATCGCAGTGGATCAAACAGCTGCGCAGCCTGGGTCTGAAAGTGGCGCTGGATGACTTCGGCAGCGGCTTCGCCTCCTACGCCTACCTGCGCCACCTGCCGCTGGATATCGTGAAGATCGATGGCAGCTTTATCAGCGGGCTGGAGAACGACCCGATCAACCAGGCCATGGTCGGTTCGATGCAGCAGATTGCCAGCCAGCTGGGCCTGAGTACCGTGGCCGAGTTCGTCGAAAGTCAGGCCACCCTGGACTGCGTGCGTGGGCTGGGCCTCAATTATGCCCAGGGCTACTTCCTTGGCCACCCGCAGCCGCTGACTCAGTTGGCCGACAGCGCCCAGGGTGAAGTGCAGATGCAGCTGGTTCTTGACCGCCCTTGATATGCATCACTGCACGCGCTCGGCATAACTGCAGGCTGAGTAGTAGATGTCGCAGTTAGTGGTTTTCTGCTGGCAATTACTCAGCGCCGTTGCTTCCGCATCATATACGTCAGGCGAACGTGCCCAAAGGCTGCCTGCATCGCCCCAGGCTACGGCGACGCACTGGTTGTAGTAAGCGATAAGAACTTTACAGACCTTGCCCTCGGAGTGGGTTTGGCAATGAGCCAGCGCATGCTGCTCGGCGCTTTCTTGGGATTCCTGACCGGCTGCAACACCCAAGGCTCCATCAGCAGTCGCGACCGCACCCCAGCGTGTTTCCAGCTGGGGTTCCGGTTCTTGCGCGCTATCGGCTCCTGGCCCCATCGGCGCACAGCCTTCCCAGCCGGCGCTACCGCCACCAATCGGGAAATAGCCATCCGGGCAGCGCCCTTCTGCGCGGGCATCTGCATGCATCAGCAGAACCAATAGCAGAGGGAGGTGAGGGAGCAGTCTTTTCATGGCATCAACACCCCGATGAGTGACCGCGCAAATCATCAGCGCGGTCGAGTGTAGTGAGCGCAATTTCCGGCCAGGGCTGACCGGGAAACCCGGGCAATCAGCAGCGTCCGGCTGCCTGCAGCAGGGCATTGCAGGTGCTGCTGGAAGTATTGCTGCGTTGCCCGCTAGCGGCTGGCGTACCCGCCATGGCCGTGCAGATGGCGTCCGAATGCGGCGTCTGGCCAAAGCTCATGGCCTTCTGGAAGCCGGTGGCCGAGTACATGTAGCAGCGGTAGGTGCCGCCATCCTTGGTGTTGACGTTGTAGTTGATGCGCCCGCCGGTTTCCTCGGTGCGCTCGGTGATGCTGAACTGCCCGATGGGTTGGCCGATGGCCTGGGCCGTGCGTTGTTCCAGGCCGCTTTGGTTGATGGTGGCGGCGCAGCCGGACAGTAGGAAAGCGGTGGTCAGTGCAGTGATCGGGCGAAGGTACATGGCAAGCTCCAATGTTTTTTTGGGTGCAACAGAGGGACGGACCAGCAGGTCCGGGTGGTGAAAATCGTCAGTTAGGGCGAGTTAGGCGGCGTTGTTCAGGCCGCTAACGGCGGGGCATCGGGCTTGCGCGCCACGATAAACACCCGCCAATCTCTGCTCTTGCTGCCATGGCGCTCGACGGCCAGGATTTGCAGGCCTTGAGCGGTCATGGCCGCCTGTAACTGGTGGGCGTCGAAACACAGCACAGGCGGCGCTTTGCCGATGGCGCGCATCAGCGGTAGGGCCAGGTTGGGGATCAGTGGGTTCATCTCATTCAGGCAGGGTGTCTTCGAGATCAGCAAGCCGCCTGGTTTCAAGGCGTTGATGGCTGAATCCAGCGCCTGCGGCAGGTCTGCCACGAGATGCAGCAGGTTGAATGCCAGCACGGCATCGTAGGTGCCCTGTTCGGCCACTGGTGTGTCGGCGTCGGCCAGCCTGAAGTGCAGCTGCGGCAGTGTTTGGCTGGCGAGCTTCGCGTTTGCGATGGCAATCATCTGCTCGGCTACATCGGTGGCCACCAGCCGCCGCGTAGCGGGCGCCAGACGCAGGGCGGTAGTGCCCGTGCCACAACCGATTTCCAGCACCTCATGTTCCTTAGACAGCAAGGCTTGTACGCGCTGCAACGTCCGTTCGTAACCGGCCAGGTCGGCAATCGGATCGTTCGCGTATTTACGTGCAATCCGGTTCCAGAAGCGTGCCTTGTCGGTCATGGTCGCCGGTGTTGCAGCTGCAGAGCAGTGGCCGCTGGCAGAGGTGATGGGTGAGTGCATGGTGCGCGTCCTGTGCATGGATGTAAGGCGAAAGCCAACACAGTGCGGATGCTATCCTTGCGAATAAAAACGGGGTATTGCGATAAATTGCAGACAACATATGCATTTACGTATGGATAAGGTCGACTGGAATCAGTTGCGTGCCTTTCTCGAGACGGCAGAGACCGGCTCGCTGTCAGCGGCTGCACGTAAGCTCGGGCAGTCGCAACCGACCCTCAGTCGCCAGGTCGCAGCCCTTGAGCTGGCGCTAGGGGTGACGCTGTTTGAGCGGGTTGGCAAAGCCATGGCGCTGACTACCACGGGGCAGGAGCTGTTGGGCCATGCCCGGGTTATGGGCGCGGCGGCGCATGAACTGGGCCTGGCCGCGACCGGGCGCTCAGAAGAGGTGGAAGGTGTGGTCTCCGTGGCCACCAGCGACGCCGTGGCGGCGTACCTGATGCCGAAGATACTCATGCAGATCCGCGAGGCGGCACCCGGTATCCAGGTCGAGGTGGTCGCTTCGGACGGTTTCAGCGACCTGCTGCGCCGCGAGGCCGACATCGCCATCCGCCATGTGCGCCCCGAACAACCGGAGCTGATTGGCCGCTTGGTCCGGCAGAGTTCCGCTTGCTTCTACGCGTCCGAAAGCTGGGTGCGCGAGCATGGCCTACCGCGTACTGCTGAAGAGGCTTTGCAGCACGACTTTATCGGCCTGGACCGCACGGGCCACTACCTGCATCACCTGCGCGGCCAAGGCCTGCTGCTGAGTAACACGAATTTTCGTAGCTACGCAGACAACTCCGTCACCTACTGGGAAATGGTCCGCCAGGGCCTGGGCATCGGCGCAATCATGGAGGAGATCGCGCGGGAAACCCCCGGCGTGGTTCGCGTGTTGGAGGATGTCGCCGGCTTCTCGCTGCCGATCTGGCTGGTCACCCACCGCGAGCTGCGCACTGCACGGCGTATCCGCATCGTCTTCGATCTGCTGGCCGAGATCCTGGCCTGATCAGTGTTCGCTGCGGCAGCTGTCAGGCAGCGGCAGCCAGTGGGATGCGTTCCAGCAGGCTGAGGTCCAGGCGCAGCATGCGCACACAGCGTTCATCGCGCAGTTCGCTGGGCGACTGGTTGCTGCGCAGGCGCAGAACCTGGCAAACCAGGTTGAGCACCAGCGCCTCACGACTAAACACCCCGCTGCCGAGGTTGTAGAAGGCGGCGATCAGTTCACGTAGGCCGAATGGCAAGCGCCAGCGGATGCGCAGGGCTGAGCCGAAACTGGCCGCGCGTTGCTGGAAGCTTTGGTGAATATCTTCATCGCGCAAGGTGCCGCCGGCGTCCTGCCAATCCTGCAGGCTGCGCAGCAAGGCCAGCTCGCCGATGTTGTGCAGCAGCGCGGCGGTAAAGCACAGCTCGGCATCCAGTTGCAGTTCGCCCGCCAGCCAGCGCGCCAGTTCGGCGCTGCGCTGGGCACTGTCCCAGGCACTGCTGGCCAGCTCGGCCAGGCGCGGGTCACTGAGCAGGGCATTGCGTTGCACAGCCATGCCCAATACCAGATTCAGCGTGCGCGCCAGGCCCAGGCGCGGCAGCGCCTGGCTGAGGGTTTGGCAAGGCGCGCCCTGGTGCTGGGCGGCGCTATTGGCGGCGGCGATCAGCCGGGCGGTGATCTGTGGGTCACGGGCGAACACCTCTTCCAGCTCGCGCAGGTCGCTGTCGTCACCGTTGAGGCACTGGCTCACCGAATCGCGTACCGAGGCCAGCAACGGCGCGCCTTGGCCTTCTTCACGCACCGCATTGAGGTAATCATCCAGGCTGTCGACCAGCAGCGGTGCGGCTACCGCTGTTTCGTTGGCGGCGGCGCGGCCGAGTATGCCCAGCAGGCGCTGGCGCAGTTGTTCG
Organism: Pseudomonas sp.; assembly: GCA_044240245.1. Taxonomy (GTDB): domain Bacteria; phylum Pseudomonadota; class Gammaproteobacteria; order Pseudomonadales; family Pseudomonadaceae; genus Aquipseudomonas. Next base: position 32,046 of record JBIHZW010000006.1, read on the forward strand.
GCATTGAACGGCTTGGCCAGATAGGCCGCTGGTGCCAGCGGCCGCGCGGCACGCACGCTGCTGGCATCCAGACGGCTGCTGATCAGGATAAACGGCAAGGCCGGGGTGCGTGGATGGCGACGCAGCTGACGCAGCAGTTCCAGGCCATCGAGACCGGGCAGATCGCCGTCGGCAATCACCAGGGCGGGCAGACGGCGTTTGCATTTGGCCAGCGCCGCCTCGCCGTCGGTGACTCGGATAACCCGCGCATCGGCGCGGATATCGAGTACCAGTTGCACGAGCAGATCGGCAGTCCAGGGGTCTGCTTCGGCGATCAGAATCTCCGGAGCGTTGGCCAGGGCAGTCATGAAAACCTCAGGGGAAAGCGTGATGGCAAAATAATGGCGTCAGCGATGTGACGGCGCGCAGTGTACGGGCTGGCCACTTTAAAACCAGCGTTGGCCGACGAAGTGCTGAACAACTCGTCAACTTTCTTATGCGGCCTGAAGAGGCCGTGGTAGAGCGGTCTGGTTGTCCTACAAAGCGTTGTAGAGGCAGCGGGTAAGGCTGTGTCGGTCGGTATGATGCAGGCTATGGATTGTTGCCTGCCAATAACACTTGGCTATCAGCTCAATGGCCTACTCAATCGCCGAAAGCAAAAGACCCGCCGAAGCGGGTCTTTTTATTGCCGGGCTAACGCTGCGTGCTTAGGCCAGTTCGGCGAAGCACTCGGCGATAATCGCCAGGCCCTTGTCGAGCAGCGCGTCTTCGGCGGTCAGCGGTACCAGCACGCGCAACACGTTGCCATAGGTGCCGCAGGACAGCAGGATCAGGCCCTTGTCACGCGCCTTGGCCACCACCGCGGCGGTCAGGGCGGCGTTTGGCTTGTGCAGGTCGCCGCCTTCGAACAGCTCGACGGCGATCATCGCACCGAGGGCGCGCACATCACCGATGGCCTTGTGCTTGGCCTGGATGGCTTTGAGGCCAGTAACCAGACGCTCGCCAACGGCCTTGCAGCGATCCAGCAGCTTCTCTTCTTCGAACACTTGCATCACCGCCAGGGCCGCGGCGCAGGCAATCGGGCTCCCGGCGTAGGTGCCGCCCAAACCGCCTGGGGCGATGGCGTCCATATATTCAGCCTTGCCGCACACACCGGCCACCGGGAAACCGCCGGCGATGGATTTGGCGAAGGTGGTAAGGTCGGCAGCGACGCCCATCTGTTCCATGGCGAAGAAGGTGCCGGTACGCCCGGCGCCGGTTTGCACTTCGTCGGCGATCAGCAGGATGCCGTGCTGATCACACAGCGCGCGCAGGCGCAGCATGAAGTCTTTCGG
>JBIHZW010000367.1:0-3276 GCA_044240245.1 Pseudomonas sp.
GTGCCCAATCCGGCAGTGCCGTGTAGTGCAGGTGGTGCGGACCGGCCCAGATGTACAGGGTGATCAGCGCCCAGACGTGCACGATCGACAGGCGATAGGAGTAGATCGGACGCTCGGCCTGCTTGGGTACGAAGTAGTACATCATCCCCAGGAAGCCGGTGGTCAGGAAGAAGCCCACGGCGTTGTGGCCGTACCACCACTGGATCATCGCGTCAGTCGCACCGGCGTAAGCCGAGTAGGACTTGAACAGGCTCACCGGAACGGCAGCACTGTTGACGATGTGCAGCATCGCGGTAACCAGAATGAAGGCGCCGTAGAACCAGTTGCCGACATAGATGTGCTTGGTCTGACGCTTGACGATAGTGCCGAAGAACACCACCGCATAAGCGACCCAGACGATGCCCAGAAGGATATCGATTGGCCACTCGAGCTCAGCGTATTCCTTGGAACCGGTGAAACCCATTGGCAGGGTGATCACCGCAGCGACGATCACGGCTTGCCAGCCCCAGAATACGAATGCGGCAAGGCCATCAGAGATCAGGCGTACCTGGCTGGTGCGTTGCACCACATAGAACGAGGTTGCCATCAGCGCGCAGCCGCCGAAGGCGAAGATCACCGCGTTGGTGTGTAGCGGACGCAGACGGCCGAAGCTCGTCCATTCCATGCCCAGGTTGAGTTCAGGCCACACCAACTGTGCGGCGATGAAAACACCCAAGCTCATGCCAATGACTCCCCAAATCACCGTCATTACGGCGAACTGGCGAACCACCTTGTAGTTATAAGCAGTCGGACTGATTGCTGTGCTCATTATGGGTTCCACGGTTAATGGATTTTTTAGGGGCAAAAATCGGCGGCAAGTATGGAGAAAGCAGGTGCTCATTGCAACGACACAAGCCGGCGCGATAAGGCTTTCAGAGCTGTTGGCAAGCATGCATGGCCGCTTTTGCAGGGCATTGCCGCGAGCATAAAACGCCTTAAACAGGCGTAGCGCAAAGATGGGAATCGCCTTGGAGTTATGACAGGTGGCGACTGTCGACAAGATTAGCTCAAGTCAAACGTCGCGCATGCACTTGGTCGGAAGGGTGCGACCTTGGGTCGCATGGCTCGGGCGGCTGTCCGGGCGCGGGAGAGGCTTGGTTGAGTGGCTGGCGACCTGGGGTCGCCAGCCGGGTGCTGCGGTTTTAGCGATTACTGTGCGGCGGCGTTCTGTTGTTTCTGGCTCAGGCTCAGGACATAAGCGGCCAGCAGATGCACCTTGTCGTTACCCAGATACTGCTCTTGCGCCGGCATCTGGCCGTTGCGGCCGTGGCGGATGGTCTGCTGCAACTGCACCAGGCTGCTGCCGTAGATCCAGCCAGCCGGGCTGGTCAGGTCGGGCGCGCCGAGCATGGCCATGCCTTTGCCTTCTGCGCCGTGGCAGGCCAGGCAGTTGGCGGCATAAATGGCGGCGCCCTTTGCCAGATCGACGCTCTTGTCGGCGGGCAGTGGCAGTCCGGCCAGATCCTTGCGCACAAAGGCTGCGACCTGTTGCACGCCGTCTTCGCCAATGATCGCCGCCCAGGCCGGCATGGCGCCCATACGGCCATTGAGGATGCTGGTCTTGATCACATTAGGCTCGCCGCCCCAGCGCCAGTGGTTGTCGGCCAGGTTGGGAAAGCCCACTGCGCCTTTGGCGTCGGAGCCGTGGCAGACCGAGCAGTAAGTGGCGAACATGCGCCCGCCCATTTTCAACGCTTGCTCGTCTTTGGCGACTTCTTCCAGGGGCATGGCTGCGTATTTGGCGAAGATCGGCCCATACAGCTCGTCAGCCTTGTCGACTTCGCGCTGCCATTGTTTGACCTGGGTCCAGCCGTCTTCATAGCCTGGCAGTACACCTTTCCAGTTGCCCAGGCCGGGATACAGCGCCAGGTAGGCAATCGAGAAAACGATGGTGCCGATAAACAGCATGAACCACCACTTGGGCAGGGGGTTGTCATATTCCTCGATGCCGTCGAAGGAATGACCCATGGTCTGCTCGGTGGGGTTCTTGTGCACTTCGCTTTTACGGGTGGCGAAAATCAGCCAGAACAGGGCGAGCAGGGTGCCGACGGTCAGCACTGTGATGTACCAGCTCCAGAACGTGCTCATGGGGTGTTGCTCCTCGGTGCAGCCAGCTTGGGTTCATCGGCAAAGGGCAGTAAGGCGGCCTCGTCGAACGCCTTGCGGCGCTTGCCGCTGTAAGCCCACAGGGTGACGCAGACAAAGGACAGCAGAACCAGTGCCGTACCAATGCCGCGCAGGGTGCCGGTATCAATAAATTCGAATGACATGGCTCTACCTCTTGTTCTTCACGGCAATGCCGAGCACTTGCAGGTAGGCGACCATGGCGTCCATCTCGCTCTTGCCTTTGACGGCAGCGGAGGCGCCGGCGATGTCTTCCTCGCTGTACGGCACGCCGAGAAAGCGCAGGGCCTGCATCTTCTTGGCGGTGTCCTGGCCATCCAGGGTGCTTTCCACCAGCCAGGGGTAGGCCGGCATCTTCGACTCGGGCACCACGTTGCGCGGGTTGTAGAGGTGCGCACGGTGCCATTCATCCGAGTAGCGGCCGCCAACCCGAGCCAGGTCCGGCCCGGTACGCTTGGAGCCCCAGAGGAAGGGGTGGTCGTAGACACTTTCACCGGCTACCGAGTAGTGGCCGTAGCGCTCGGTTTCGGCGCGGAACGGCCGGATCATCTGCGAATGGCAGCCGACGCAGCCTTCGCGGATGTAGATATCGCGGCCTTCCAGTTGCAGCGCGGTGTAGGGCTTGAGGCCGGCCACCGGCTCATTGGTAACGTCCTGAAAGAACAACGGGACGATCTGCGTCAGGCCGCCGATGCTCACGGCCAGGACCATCATCAGCGCCATCAGGCCGATGTTCTTCTCGAGTATTTCGTGTCTCATCAGTGGGCTCCCTCAAGCGAAAACTGCGCGGCGGCGTCCATCTCTGCAGCCTTGGTATGACGCACGGTCTGCCAGACGTTCCAGGCCATCACCAACATGCCGGCGAAGAAGATCGCGCCGCCGATTACCCGCACCACAAATCCGGGGTGGCTGGCTTCCAGCGCTTCGACGAAGGAGTAAGTGAGGGTGCCGTCTTCGTTGACCGCGCGCCACATCAGGCCTTGGGCGATGCCGTTGACCCACATCGAGGCGATGTAGAGCACGGTGCCGATGGTGGCGAGCCAGAAGTGCACGTTGATCAGGGCAATGCTGTGCATTTCGTCGCGGCCGAAGACTTTCGGCAGCATGTGATAG